>NZ_JAUTYR010000011.1:0-164389 GCF_041946035.1 Pseudomonas sp. AMR01 | reverse complement strand
CAGTTCAACAATGGACTGGCCCCGGCTCAGGCCGAGAAAAAACTTAACGTCGTGTCCGGGATTAGTTGACCACTACAGAGAGCCTTTGAGAGCCCACTCGTATAGGGTTTCAACAAAGTAACTACCCGCCGCCCCTCAAGGGCTCTCAGGGAAGCCTTCAACGCTTCACACGCCAAGACAGCCTATTGGCCTCACCCCTTGCAGGGACCGTAACAGTTCCTTTATGGCCTAAGGTTTCACCAAACATCAACAGCCTAACCGGGCTCCCTTATGGGGCCTGTGAGGGATGAGGATAAGTAGGCTTTCACTATCAACACGACCCGATCAACACGACCCGATCAATAGGAGGCAAGCCAATGGCTAAGCAAATCCTGAAACCTTGCCCGTTGACCCTTCAAGGCGTCTCTGTGCTGGCCAGTATGACTGCCTGGGGTCTCCCAGCGCTGTATAAACTCACTGACATCTATGCGGCAACACCTGGGGTCACGTATGACCTTGAGGCCTACAGGATCGCCATGGGCCCTCCCATATCTGGAGTCGCCACCTACTGGGCGAGTGGCTACGTAGGTTCGGCTCAGGGCTTCTATATCCTGGCTGTCCGTCTACGCCAGTTGGGCAAGCTCACTGGTGACCAGTTCCCACACACCCCGGCCAGCCTGGAAGCTGATTATGCGGCCAACCTCAAGGCAATCCGCGAGTACGTGAATAGCCTGCAAATGTCCAACACCTGGGCGAGTCTACGCTCCCGGCTCGCTGATGACTTTGAATACAGCGGCCCTGTGGCTGTGCCTGTATGGGACGCGCCCGAGGCCTACGCATGACCCACACCCTTTAAGGGCTCTCTCTCAATCGTCGTTGGGCGTGTGCCTAACCACCTTCTGAAATAGGAGACCCTGACGATGAACGAGAAAGAAACCTCTACCGCCTGGAAGGTTGCCCGAGCGGTGGTTAACTCTAAGGCCTTCTGGAAACTGGCCGCTACGGTTGCCCTGCTGGCTGGCTTGACTGTGCCTGAGGGCCTCCTTGAGCTGCTCGGTGAGTTGGTCCGCGAAGTCCTGGCTGAGACCGTGGCGACTGCCCTTGTAATTCCCTTTAAGGTGGCCGGTATGGTGGCGTCCTTGTGAGGCTAAATGCCAACCGCAATGGGCCCTAAGGGGTCAAGAATAATCTCAGTCCCAAAAAGGCCGACAATAAGGGGGAGCCCCCGTGAGCCCCTCCCTGGTCCCTTAATGATCATTCTTTAAGGCATATATCAGGGTGACCTCATGAAAAGCTCAGTGGACCCGTAAGGCACACATGAGGGCATCTGATGTCTACTGGTTGACAGGGGTTGTTATCAACAAACACCCCTCCCTCTATGCTGCTTTGATCGTGGCCCTCGACTGTCCCTCCCTGAGTTTACCGCTGTGTTAAAGGCCCTGGTCATGGTGCCTTAGCGGTTACAGTTGTGGTGGCTGTACTCTCCTTGATTCTTGGGAACGGTGACAGTCGAGGGCCACGATCAAAGCAGCATCCCGACACAAAGGCCCTCGCACGGGCTTTCCTATACATCAATCCTGTTCTTCTAAACGCGCCCTGAGGGCCACGTCAGTTCCCTTGTGTTGGGTCTGGATGGCTGACCTCAAGGGGCCTTTAAGAAAATGGCAAAAACGTTTCTTAGGTCACCTTCAACAAAGCTCTTGCGCGCTTACCCCCGTAGGCCCTCGCACGCTCGCTCAGGCGCACGATAAGGACCCCTTGCGGGCAGGCGATAGGGACCCCAGCGTTGGGACAAATGTGCGCCAAAGCTGTTACAAACCGGGGTCCTATGGTGCTACGCTATCGGCTCCTAACGTGCCTCATTAGGTCGGTGTAAGGATCGTATCCTTCGCCTCTGGCAGCATCCCTGGATAGTCCAGCGTGTAGTGCAGACCCCGAGATTCCTTACGTTCCATGGCAGACCTGATCATCAGTTCCGCTACCTGGGCAAGGTTCCTCAGTTCAATCAGGTCTCTGCTTACTCGGTAGTTGCTGTAGAACTCGTCGATTTCATCCAGCAGCAACCGAACCCGGTGCTGCGCCCGCGCCAAGCGCTTGTTGGTGCGCACGATTCCTACGTAGTCCCACATGAAGCGGCGCAGCTCGTCCCAGTTGTGGGCAATGATTACGTCTTCGTCCGAATCGGTCACCTGGCTGGCATCCCAGCGGGGCAGGGCGGCAGGCACGGGGATGCGCGGCAGCTGTTCAAGGATGTCGGCGGCCGCTGAGCGGGCGTAGACGAAACATTCGAGCAGCGAGTTGCTGGCCATACGATTGGCGCCGTGCAGGCCGGTGAAGCTGGTTTCGCCGATGGCATACAGGCCGGGCACGTCGGTGCGACCGTTTTGATCGACCATCACGCCGCCGCAGGTGTAGTGCGCGGCGGGTACCACCGGGATAGGGCCTTTGGTGATGTCGATGTTAAAGGCCAGGCAGCGCTCGTAGACGGTCGGGAAGTGAGTTTTGATGAAAGCTTCGGGCTTGTGGCTGATGTCCAGGTAAACGCAGTCGATGCCCAGGCGCTTCATTTCATGGTCGATGGCGCGGGCGACGATGTCGCGCGGGGCGAGCTCGGCGCGTGGGTCGAAGCGCTGCATGAAGCGTTCGCCATTTGGCAATTTGAGGTGCGCGCCCTCACCGCGTAGAGCCTCGGTGATCAGAAAACTCTTGGCCTGCGGGTGATACAGGCAGGTGGGGTGGAACTGGTTGAATTCCAGGTTGGCCACCCGGCAACCCGAACGCCACGCCATCGCGATGCCGTCGCCGCAAGCGCCGTCGGGGTTGCTGGTGTAGAGGTAGACCTTGGCCGCGCCGCCCGAGGCGAGAATGGTGAAGCGTGCGCCGTAGGTGTCTACTTCGCCACTCGCGCGGTTGAGCACGTAGGCGCCGAGGCAACGCTCGCCGTCCAGGCCCAGGCGTTTTTCAGTAATCAGGTCGACGGCGACGCGCTGCTCCAACAACTCGATATTCGGGCGCTGGCGGGCTCTGTCGAGCAGGGTCTTGAAGATTGCGGCGCCGGTAGCATCGGCGGCGTGGATGATGCGGCGATGGCTGTGGCCGCCTTCGCGGGTGAGGTGGAATTCGAAGCCGCCGTCGTCACTGCCCGCGTGTTCGTCTCGGGTGAAAGGCACGCCCTGGTCGATCAGCCATTGGATGGCTTCGCGGCTGTGCTCGACGGTGAAGCGTACCGCGTCTTCATTGCACAGGCCGCCACCGGCGTTGAGGGTGTCTTCGACGTGGGATTGAACGGTGTCGGTGTCATCCAGCACCGCCGCAACGCCGCCTTGCGCCCAGAATGTCGAGCCATTGGCCAGGTCGCCTTTGCTCAGTACCGCAATGCGCAGGTAACCGGGAAGGGTTAGCGCCAGGCTCAGGCCGGCTGCACCGCTACCGATCACCAGTACATCGTATTGAAACTGTTGGCTCATTTGTAGGATTCCGCAAAAAGCGATCCGAAGGGGTGGCGCAAGTAGGACGCCTGGATCGGCGAATCAAAGGGGTACACGGGCCACTAGTATATAGAGGGGGGGAGCGGCACAATAGCCGGGCATTCGTGGCAATGTGAGATTACGGTGCACGGCTTGGGTTAAATCAGCCAGTTATTGGAGCGGGAACTTTTTGCATAAGCCCCTACTCAATAGCAGGTTGACCGAAAGCCGGCAAAACGTTGAGTTTATTGGCCCGTCGGTAGCATTTGACGCGTCATAAAACCGGCGACAAGATTATTCGCGCAGCCGGCTTTGCCCGCGCTGCGTTTTTCGTGTGTGCCAAATCAGTGCACGCCGGAAACTTGCTTGAAGGGGGAGAACTTTTGCGAAAAGTCCGAGTCTATGTTTGCAAGCCTGATCGTTTAGTTATGCAAGCCTCCTTCAAGTTCAACGAGGAGTGTTCATGCTAACCCAGGAAGAGGATCAGCAGCTGGTCGAGCGCGTTCAACGCGGCGACAAGCGAGCATTTGATCTGCTAGTGCTGAAATACCAGCACAAAATTCTCGGGTTGATCGTGCGGTTTGTGCACGACACCCATGAAGCGCAGGACGTTGCACAGGAAGCCTTTATCAAGGCATATCGTGCACTGGGCAATTTCCGCGGTGACAGTGCGTTTTACACGTGGCTCTACCGCATCGCCATTAACACGGCGAAGAACTATTTGGTGTCTCGCGGTCGCCGCCCACCGGATAGTGATGTCAGTTCAGAAGATGCAGAGTTTTACGATGGTGATCACGGCCTCAAAGATCTCGAGTCGCCGGAGCGTGCATTGCTGCGCGACGAGATCGAAGGAACCGTCCATCGCACAATTCAGCAACTGCCAGAAGATTTGCGTACGGCGTTAACTTTACGTGAATTCGATGGTCTGAGTTACGAAGACATTGCGAGCGTCATGCAATGTCCGGTGGGGACTGTAAGGTCACGGATTTTCCGGGCCCGGGAAGCCATCGATAAAGCCTTGCAGCCGTTGTTGCAAGAGAACTAAAGACAGCGGCTACAGCCAAGAGAGGAACCGCCATGAGTCGTGATGCCCTGCAGGAATCGCTGTCCGCAGTGATGGATAACGAAGCGGATGAACTGGAACTTCGTCGAGTGCTTAACGCATTTGATGATGCCGAAACCCGTGATACCTGGTCTCGTTACCAAGTCGCTCGGGCGGTGATGCACAAGGATCTTCTAATCCCTCGTCTGGATATTGCTGCGGCTGTCTCTGCTGCGCTGGCTGATGAAGCCGTTCCGGCAAAGGCTGTTCGTGGTCCTTGGCGTAGCCTGGGCCGCCTTGCAGTAGCTGCTTCGGTGACTGTTGCTGTGTTGGCGGGTGTTCGCCTGTACAACCAGGACGAAATCGCTGGTGCAGAATTGGCCCAACAGACTCAGCAACCGGTCATGGCCGGTCCGCAGGTCAAAGGTCCAGCCGTGCTGGCAGGCTACAAGGAAAGCTCTGACACCACTGGCCCTATGGCTAACGGTGTGTTGCAAGGGCAATCCGGCTGGCAGGATCAGCGTCTTCCAGGCTACCTGCGTCAACACGCACAGGAATCGGCCTTGAAAGGCACTGAAAGTGCTCTGCCATACGCTCGTGCTGCAAGCCTGGAAAACCGCTAAACCGCAAGGGGCCCTATGCGCGCCATACCGCTCCTTACGTTTTTGCTCAGTGGTTGGTTTGCACTATCCGCCCATGCCGACGAAGCCCAAGACTGGCTGACTCGACTTGGGCGTGCAGAGCAGCAACAAAGTTTCGACGGTACGTTCGTCTATGAGCGTAACGGCAGTTTTTCTACCCACAACATCTGGCATCGTGCCCAGAACGGTCAGGTCCGTGAGAGGCTGTTGCAGCTCGATGGCTCTGCTCAGGAAGTTGTCCGGGTAGATGGTCAAACCCAATGCGTCAGTGGCACTCTGGTTGCTGGTCTTGGCAATTCGCGTGGCGCATCTTCACGTACGCTGGACCCTCAAAAGCTCACTAAATTGTACGAACTCGCCGTCATCGGCAAGTCTCGCGTGGCCGGTCGTAATGCAGTGATTGTGTCGATTACTCCCCGCGATCAGTATCGCTATGGTTTTGAGTTGCACCTCGACCGTGAGACCGGACTACCGCTCAAATCTCTCTTACTCAATGATCAAGGTCAATTGTTGGAGCGCTTCCAGTTCACTCGCCTGAACACGTCGAAAGCGCCCACTGATCAAGACTTGCACCCCAGCAGTGAATGCACCCCTATCGCGCTGACCAACAGTAAGGCGCCCGAAGTGCCCACCACCCAAACGTGGCATTTGGATTGGTTGCCCGCGGGTTTTCAGCTCACCAACAGCGTCTCGCGCAAAGACACTCATACCAAATCCACTGTCGACAGCTTGATGTACGACGACGGATTGTCGCGCTTTTCGGTATTTCTCGAATCCACCGAGGGTGCGAGCGTGACGGAGACCCGCACCCAACTCGGCCCTACGGTTGCAGTGTCCCGGCGATTGAATACGGTGGATGGCGAGGTGATGGTGACGGTCGTCGGCGAAATTCCTGTCGGCACTGCCGAGCGCATTGCGCTTTCGGTGCGCGGTGAAAAGGCTGCTGCCAAGCCGTGAGCCGTTAATCCTATGTTCATCCTGACCTTTCAATCTACGTCCATGCCAGGTTGGCAGCCGAGAGCATGAAATGTCTGGATCAGTATTTTCACTTGCAAATAACCCACATGTTTTTTATAGGTCAGGGCTTGATGGCCCTGGCCTTGTTTTGTTCGCGGAACAAAGACGCCGGTCGCAATTTTGGCGTTTCTTGAACCCTGTCGCTCAACCCTGCTCGTCGTAACGGGAGCTGTATGTCGATACCACGCATGAAGTCGTACCTATCCATAGTCGCCACGCTGCTGTTGCTGGGTCAGGCCGTGTCCGCGCAAGCGGCGGAGCTGCCTGATTTCACCCAACTGGTAGAGCAGGCCTCGCCTGCCGTGGTCAACATCAGTACCACGCAGAAACTGCCGGATCGCAAAGTCTCGAACCAGCAGATGCCGGACCTCGAGGGCCTGCCACCGATGCTGCGCGAGTTCTTCGAGCGTGGGATGCCGCAACAGCGTTCCCCGCGTGGCGGCGGTGGCGGCCAGCGTGAGGCTCAGTCCCTGGGCTCAGGCTTCATTATTTCGCCGGATGGTTACATCCTCACTAATAACCACGTGATCGCTGATGCTGACGAAATTCTCGTGCGCCTCGCTGACCGCAGCGAGCTGAAAGCCAAGCTGGTGGGCACTGACCCACGTTCCGATGTGGCCTTGCTGAAGATTGACGGCAAAGACCTCCCGGTGTTGAAGCTGGGTAAATCCCAGGACCTCAAAGCCGGCCAGTGGGTGGTCGCAATCGGCTCGCCATTCGGCTTTGACCATACCGTGACGCAAGGCATCGTCAGCGCCATCGGTCGCAGCCTGCCGAACGAAAACTACGTGCCGTTTATCCAGACTGACGTGCCGATCAACCCGGGCAACTCCGGTGGTCCGCTGTTCAACCTGGCGGGCGAAGTGGTCGGTATCAACTCGCAGATCTACACCCGTTCCGGTGGTTTCATGGGCGTGTCGTTCGCTATCCCGATCGACGTGGCCATGGACGTTTCCAATCAGCTGAAAAGCGGTGGCAAGGTCAGCCGTGGCTGGTTGGGTGTAGTGATCCAGGAAGTGAACAAAGACCTGGCTGAGTCCTTCGGTCTCGACAAGCCGGCCGGTGCGCTGGTCGCGCAGATCCAGGACGATGGCCCGGCGGCCAAGGGTGGCCTGCAAGTCGGTGACGTGATTCTGAGCATGAACGGTCAACCGATCGTTATGTCTGCCGACCTGCCGCATCTGGTAGGCGCACTCAAAGCCGGCAGCAAAGCCAAGCTGGAAGTGATTCGTGATGGCAAACGCCAAACCGTTGAACTGACCGTCGGTGCAATCCCGGAAGAAGGTGCGACTCTGGATGCTCTGGGCAACGCCAAGCCGGGTGCCGAGCGCAGCAGCAATCGTCTGGGCATTGCTGTCGCCGAGCTGACCGATGAGCAGAAGAAGAGCTTCGACCTGAAAAGCGGCGTCGTGATCAAAGAAGTGCAGGACGGTCCTGCCTCCCTGATCGGCCTGCAGCCAGGCGATGTGATCACTCACTTGAACAATCAGGCGATCGACTCCACCAAGCAGTTCACCGACATCGCCAAGGCGCTGCCGAAGAATCGTTCGGTATCGATGCGTGTTCTGCGTCAAGGGCGTGCCAGCTTCATCACTTTCAAGCTGGCTGAGTAATCCGCTAGTACAAACCCAATAAAAAGCCCCGCCTTCGGTTATCGAACGCGGGGCTTATTTGTGGGCGATGGGTTTAGCTCATCATCCCTTTTACTAAGCGTTCCTGTTCGATCAGCTCACGCTGGCGGGCGTCGATGCGCGAGGCTAACGGGAAGTTATTACCGGCCCGACGTTTGGCAAAGTCCAGTTGCTGAATCGCCTGCTGGAAGTCACCCACCAGCGCAAAGTACTCGGCGCGGGCCTGATGCAGGCCAATGATGTTGCCGGACAAGCCGCGCGTCTCGGCGACCTGATACCAGACATCCGGATCATCCGGACGGGATTTGAGCAGCGCATCCAGGGCTTTCTCGGCATCAGCCGTTCGGTTCTGTTTCAGCAACAAGTCCACACGCACCTGATTCAGCGGGTAATTACCGGGATATTGGGTGAGCATCCGATCAGTACGTTGCTGGGCGTCGGGCAAACGGTTGTTGTCCATGTCCAGTTCAATCTGCGCCAGGTTGTACGTGATGTCGTTCGGCGCCTTGGCCAACAGTGGCTGCAGGCTTTCTCGCGCCTCGTTGTATTGAGTGCCTTTGATTTGGGCGATGGCCAGGCCGTAGCGTGCCACATCGCTTTTCGGATTTTCGTCCAGCTGTGCCTGGAAGCGCTTGGCGGCGAGGCCTGACGTGTCTTCGTATTGCAACTGCACGCGAGCCCGAATCAGCTGATAACGCAGGCTGTCTTCCTTGCCGCCCTGCTTGGCTTGTTCGGCACGGTTGCGGGTATCGGCGATACGCGACTCGGTGACCGGGTGAGTCAGCAGGAATTCCGGTGGCTTGGCATCGAACCGGTATTGGCGCATCAAGCGTTCGAACATGGTCGGCATGGACCGTGGGTCGTAACCGGCTTTTTCCAGATTGAGGATGCCGATGCGGTCAGCTTCCTGCTCATTTTGTCTGGAAAACCGGCGTTGCTCCTGAATCGCGGCCGCCTGTGAGCCGGCAATTGCAGCGATACCCGCGTCACCAGCACCCGCAGCAGCGGCGATGATGCCGCCGAGCAAGGCAGCCATCATCGGAATTTGCATGCGTGATTGCGCTTCGACGCCCCGGGCAAAGTGGCGCTGAGACAAGTGAGCCAATTCGTGAGCCAGTACCGAGGCATATTCGCCTTCGGTTTGGGCGTTCAGAAACAAACCGCCGTTGACACCCACAATCCCGCCCGGTGCGGCGAACGCGTTGAGTTGCGGGCTGTTGATCAGGATGAACTCCAGGCGCCGGTCATTCACCTGGCTGGTCTCCACCAGTTTGTACACGCTGGTTTCGACGTAATCCTTGAGCTGCGGGTCGTTGAGTTGCGAGACCTGACCGCGCAGGTAGGCCAGCCAGGCGCGGCCCAGTTGAAACTCCTGTTGAGGCGAGACAATGGCAGAACTGGCGTCGCCAAGTGACGGCAGGTCGTCAGCAAAGCCCGGAGAGGCCAGCAGGCAAGCCAGCGTCAGCAGGGTAGGGCGCAAAAAAGTCATGCACAGAGCCTTTGGACAAAGAGCTTACTGTAGCCGGACACTGAGCTTGGGACCAGATATTCTAAGAGGCCCAAACGCGTGCCCGGAGTAAAACCATGACCGACGCTGTAGCCTTTGATGCCGAACTCGATGCCAGCGGCCTCAATTGCCCATTGCCTTTGCTCAAAGCCAAGCTGGAACTCAATCGGTTAGCCAGCGGCGCTGTGCTCAAGGTGATTGCCACGGACGCGGGCTCCCAGCGCGATTTCCGTACCTTCGCCAAGTTGGCTGGCCATACGCTGTTGCGCGAAGAAGACGCTGCCGGTGTTTACCAGTACTGGTTGCGCAAGGCCTGAGTCGTTGCCCCCACCCCGAGGTTGATTGATGTTCAAAGTGTTACGAGACTGGATTCAGCGCTACTTTTCCGATGAGGAAGCCGTGGTGCTGGCCGTCCTGCTGATCCTGGCCTTTACCGCCGTACTCACCTTGGGTGGCATGCTCGCGCCGGTACTGGCGGGTATGGTGCTGGCGTATTTGATGCAAGGCCTGGTCACCACGCTGGAGCGTTTACGCTTGCCGGGCGCAATGGCGGTAGGGCTGGTGTTCGCACTGTTCATGGGCCTGTTGGTGGTGTTCATCGTGGTGGTGTTGCCCTTGCTGTGGCATCAGTTGATCACCCTGTTCAACGAATTGCCGGGCATGCTCGCCAAGTGGCAATCGTTGTTGCTGCTACTGCCGGAGCGCTATCCGCACCTGGTGTCGGACGAGCAGGTATTGCAGGCCATCGATGTGGCGCGCGGCGAGATCGGAAAATTCGGGCAATGGGCGCTGACGTTTTCCCTGTCCAGCCTGCCGCTGCTGGTCGACATCATGATCTACCTGGTGCTGGTGCCGATCCTGGTGTTTTTCTTCCTCAAGGACCGCGCAATCATAGGTCGCTGGGTGAGCGGTTACCTGCCACGTGAACGGGCGCTGATTACCCGCGTGGCCGAGGAAATGCATCGCCAGATCGCCAACTATATTCGTGGCAAGGGTATCGAAATCGTTATTTGCGGTGGCGTTACCTACATCGCCTTCGTTGCGCTCGGGCTGAACTACGCCGCGCTGCTGGCGTTGCTCGTAGGCGTGTCGGTGGTGGTGCCGTATGTCGGCGCGGTAGTGGTGACGGTGCCGGTCATGCTGATCGCGCTGTTCCAGTGGGGCTGGAGTGACCAGTTCATCTACCTGATGGCGGTGTACGGCATTATCCAGACCCTGGATGGCAACGTACTGGTGCCGCTGCTGTTCTCGGAGGCGGTCAACCTGCACCCGGTGGCGATTATCTGCGCAGTGTTGTTGTTTGGTGGGCTGTGGGGATTTTGGGGAGTGTTTTTTGCGATTCCCCTGGCGACGCTGTTCAAGGCCGTGCTGGACGCGTGGCCGCGGCAAGAGCCGGTGGTATCACCGCTGTTGTAGTAGCAGTCATTTGTGGCGAGGGAGCTTGCTCGCGCTGGGGTGCGCAGCGGCCCCAAAAAAAGTGGGAGCGCTTCGCACTCCAGCGCGAGCAAGCTCCCTCGCCACAGGACGAAGTCAGGCTTTGTTCAGCGCCTGCGCCGCCGCCAAAACCGCATCTACATGCCCTGGCACTTTCACCCCGCGCCATTCCTGACGCAGCACGCCATCCTTATCGATCAGGAAAGTGCTGCGATCAACGCCCAGGTATTCCTTGCCGTACAGCTTCTTCATTTTGATCACATCAAACAGCTGGCAAACCGCTTCGTCCTTGTCGCTGATCAGCTCGAAGGGGAATTCCTGCTTGCCCTTGAAGTTCTCGTGCGACTTCATGCTGTCGCGCGACACGCCAAACACTTCGGTGTTGGCGGCTTTGAACGCAGCGTACTGGTCACGGAAACCCTGGCCTTGCGTGGTGCAGCCCGGGGTGCTGTCCTTCGGGTAGAAGTAAATCACCACCTGCTTGCCTTTGAGGCTGGCAAGGCTGAAGGTCTGCCCGCTGGTGGCTTGGGCTTCGAAGTCGGCTACCGGTGTGTCGATGACTACAGCCATGAAAACTTCCTTACATTGGGTTCTGAGGGCGCCAAGGCTCGATCAATGCGTCGAGGTTCAGCGCATCGGCGAAATCCAGGAACTGGTCACGCAGCCAGCTGATTTGCACGCCGGCCGGCAAGGTCACGGTAAATGTGGCGTTGAGCATGGTGCCACCGGTTTGCGGGGCCTGGTAGGTGTCGCAGGTCAGGTTTTCCAACTCGACGTTGTGGTCGATAAAGAACTGGCACAGCTCATTAACGATGTCCGAGCGGTAGGCCGAGCTGACATACGCTACATAAGGCAGCGCCTGGGGGCGGTTTTCCAGCGCGGCGCTGCGCACCACGTTGACGGTGAAGTTGTGCTTCTTGGCCAGGCCCGGCAAGCCGGTTTCAAGGCGCGCCAAGGCGTCCCAGCTGCCGGAAATCTGCAGCACCAGCGCACTGCACTCGCCATGGCGGGTCAGGCGGGAGGTCACGACGGCGCAGCGGTTCTCATGGCTGGCGCGGCACAGGACGTTGGTCAGCTCCATGGGGTTGGCGCCGAGGGCACTGATAACAAGGAATTGTTCGCGAACTGTGGGGGTGGACATGCAGCCTTCCTAAAGCGATGAGCGGTCGATACCGTGTGGGCCATATCGATCAAAGGATGAAGGGTAGCGAAAAGCGTCGCGAAGGGCTAGGAGGTGGCGTTTTCATTACGCGATCGGTCTGATTACAGCGTGCTTCAAGCCAGGCTTCGGCCCAATGATGGCATTGCCCGTCGTTTAGTTGGTGCAGAACGCGTCCTCACGCGGTACTTCGCTTGTACAAGCATCTTGGCGCCAGTACCATTACGGCTCTCTTTTTCCGGCAGGAGCGGTTGCATGATTGCGGGCAGTATGGTGGCACTGGTCACACCCATGGATGCACAAGGTCATCTCGACTGGGATAGCCTGGGCAAACTGGTGGACTTCCACCTGCAAGAAGGCACCAACGCCATCGTGGCGGTCGGCACCACAGGTGAATCGGCCACCCTTGATGTGGAAGAACACATCAAGGTGATCGAATTCGTCGTCAAGCGCGTCGCGGGCCGTATTGCCGTGATCGCCGGTACGGGCGCCAACTCGACGCGTGAAGCGATCGAGCTGACCAAAAACGCCAAGAAGGCTGGCGCCGACGCCTGTCTGCTGGTGACCCCGTACTACAACAAGCCGACCCAGGAAGGCCTGTACCAGCACTTCCGTACCATCGCCGAAGCTGTTGATATCCCGCAAATCCTCTACAACGTGCCTGGCCGTACCGCGTGCGACATGCAGGCTGCGACCGTGATTCGCCTGTCCACCGTGCCGAATATCATCGGCATCAAGGAAGCAACCGGCGACCTGCAACGTGCCAAGGACATCCTGGCCGGCGTGAGCAGCGACTTCCTGGTGTATTCCGGTGACGACGCCACGGCAGTCGAGCTGATCCTGCTGGGCGGCAAGGGCAACATCTCCGTGACCGCCAACGTGGCCCCGCGTGCCATGAGCGAGTTGTGCGCCGCCGCCATCGCCGGTGACGCCGTGACCGCCCGCGCGATCCACGAGAAGCTGATGCCGCTCAACAAAACACTGTTTATCGAATCCAACCCTATCCCCGTGAAATGGGCGCTGTTTGAGATGGGCCTGATGCCGGACGGTATTCGTCTGCCGCTCACCCGTCTCAGCGAAGCCTGTCACGAACCGCTGCGACAGGCTCTGCGCCAGTCCGGCGTCCTGGTTTAATTGAGGAAGCACTACGCATGAAGCGATTGGCCGGACTTTCCGCACTTGCCTTGATTATCTCCAGCACCAGTGGCTGCGGTTGGATTTGGGGCCCGGATGGTTACTTCCGTGACCGCGGCAGCGATTACCTGGAAGCACAAGCAACCAAACCGATGCAATTGCCGCCGGACGTCAATGTCGCCAAGCGCCTTGACCCGTTGCTGCCGATTCCACGCAACGTTGCCGACGACACCACCAAGGGTGAATACGTAGTGCCGCGTCCACAGCCGATCTCGGCCGTTGCGGACGCCAGCGACTACAGCCTGCAAAAAAGCGGCGACAACCGCTGGATCATCGCTCAGCGCCCGCCTGCCGAAGTTTGGCCGGTGGCGTTGCAGTTCTTCCAGGACAACGGTTTTCGCATTGACCAGCAACGCCCGCAGACCGGTGAATTTACCACCGCGTGGCAGCGTGGCAGCGAGCTGTCCGCCAACATGGCCCAGCGCCTGCAGGCTGGCGGCGTAGCGCCTGACAGCGAAGCCCGTGTGCGTGTGCGCATCGAGCCAGGCGTGCAGCGCAACACCAGTGAAGTCTACGTGGTCAGCGCCGAGCGTCCTGCCGGCAGCACCGCCAACGTCGACTTCACCCCGCGTTCGGTCAACATGGGTGTTGACGCCGCGCTGGTCGACGAAATGCTCGCCAGCATGAGCCGTATCTCCGAGAAGGGCGGTTCGGTTTCCCTGCTCGCCGCACGTGATTACGACACGCCCAACCGCGTCAGCCTCACCGAAGATGGCAGCGGCAACGTAGTCCTGAACCTGGGTGAAGACCTCGACCGTGCCTGGGCCAGCGTCGGCCGCGCATTGGAAAAAGGCCCTTGGCGTGTAGAAGACATCAACCGCAGCCTGGGCTTGTACTACATCAACGTGTCTGAAAAGGCCGTGAAGAAAGACGACGAGCCAGGCTTCTTCGGTAAATTGTTCGGCAGCGAGCCGACCAAGGAAGAGGTCGAAACCCGCGCCGAGCGTTACCAGGTTCGTTTGAGCAAGGTTGGCGATAGCGTGCAAGTCACCGTCGAGAAGAACATCAACACCGTTGCGCCGGCTGAAACAGCGCGCAAAGTGTTGGGCGTGATTCAGGACAATCTGGGCTGATCCGATGCGTTTTGCCGTTCTCGGCAGCGGTAGCCAAGGGAACGGCACGCTGGTCGCTCATGACGACACGTACGTGCTGGTCGATTGTGGTTTCTCGTTAAAAGAAACCGAGCGGCGCCTGCTGCGCCTGGGGGTTCACCCCGCGCAGCTGAGCGCGATTCTGGTGACCCACGAACATGCCGACCACGTGCATGGCGTGGGTTTGCTGTCTCGGCGCTACAATCTTCCGGTGTACCTCAGTCGCGGCACTCTGCGCGGGATGCGCAAACCCATTGAACCTGCAGGTTTTCTGGCCGGTGGCGAACAGCTTCGAATCGGTGCCTTGAGCATCGATGTGATTGCCGTGGCGCACGACGCCCAGGAACCGACGCAGTACGTATTCAGTGACGGTGAGCGACGTTTCGGCGTGCTCACCGACCTGGGCTCCTATTGCTCAAAGGTGCTGGACGGCTACCGCGACCTCGATGCCTTGATGATCGAGTCCAACCACTGTCGAGACCTGCTGGCGCGCGGTCATTACCCCTACTTTCTCAAGCAGCGAGTGGGCGGCGAGCTGGGACATTTGAACAACCACCAGGCGGCGTACCTGGTGTATGAGTTGGGCTGGCAAGACTTGCAACACCTGGTCCTGGCCCACCTGAGCAGCAAGAACAACCTGCCGCAGCTAGCCCGGCAATGTTTTGTCGACACCCTCGGGTGTGACCCGGACTGGCTGCAACTGGCCGATCAAGATTCAGGGCTCGACTGGCGACACATCGCCTAGCCCACCATTTAGCAAGCGGAGCCCATCATGGAAAAACGTGAAGAACTCTACCGCGGCAAAGCCAAATCGGTATACAAAACCGACGACGCCAACCGCCTGATCCTGCTGTTTCGCAACGACACCTCGGCGTTCGACGGCAAGCGCATCGAACAACTCGATCGCAAGGGCATGGTGAACAACAAGTTCAACGCCTTCATCATGCAGAAACTCGAAGAGGCCGGCATTCCGACCCAATTCGACAAACTGCTGGGCGACAACGAGTGCCTGGTCAAGAAGCTCGACATGATCCCGGTTGAATGCGTTGTGCGTAACTACGCCGCCGGCAGCCTGGTCAAGCGCTTGGGCGTGGAAGAGGGCCTCAAGCTCAACCCTTACACGTTCGAGCTGTTCCTGAAGGACGACGCCAAGGGCGACCCGTTCATCAACGAATCCCACGTGGTGGCGTTTGGCTGGGGCACCGCTGAGCAACTGGCGCGCATGAAAGAGTTGTCCCTCAAGGTCAACGACGTGCTGAGCAAACTGTTCGACGACGCAGGCCTGCTGCTGGTCGACTTCAAGCTCGAATTCGGCGTGTTCCACGACGGATCCATCGTCCTGGGCGACGAGTTCAGCCCGGACGGCTGCCGCCTGTGGGACAAAGACACCAAGAAGAAGATGGACAAAGACCGCTTCCGCCAGGGCCTCGGTGACGTGATCGAAGCCTACGAAGAAGTCGCCAACCGTCTGGGCGTACCGCTTTAATCGACGCAAGCATCTGATAGCACGGAAAAAAATCGCAGTTTGGGTTTGCTTTCGCGATACACACTGTTATGATGCGCGCCGTTGGAGAGATGCCAGAGTGGCCGAATGGGACGGATTCGAAATCCGTTGTACCTTCACCGGTACCTAGGGTTCGAATCCCTATCTCTCCGCCATTATTGAATAACGAAAAACCCCCGATAACTTAATTGTTGTCGGGGGTTTTTTGTTTGTAGCAGAAACTTCGGAGTGAATTCTGCTACGGTCATTCATCAGATGACACATGGATCGCGACATGAACGTTGAACGAGTGCTGACGCATTTATTGGCGACTCTTCCTGAGTTGATGGCCGTGTATGTATTTGGTAGTCAGGCGACGGGTGAGGCGCACGCTGACAGCGATCTGGACTTGGCAGTGCTTGCTGCGGGTCCTGTGGACCCGCTGCTGTTGTGGCAGTTATCTGGAGAACTCGCTGACATCGTGGCGGTGCCCGTCGATTTACTGGACCTTCGGGCCGCCTCCACCGTTATGCAATATCAAGTCATAACAACGGGGCATCGGCTCTGGAACAAGGACAGCCAGGCGGGTATTTTCGAGAGCTACATACTCAGTGAAAAAACCGCGCTGGACGCCGCAAGGGCTGGGCTGCTGGCTGATATTCAGAAGGAAGGAAAAGTGCATGGTCGATGATGTGCTCATCAACAAAGCCTCTAGCATTGAGCGCTGCGTCGCTCGTGCTCGTGAGGAGTACGAAAAAGGCCCTGCCAGTTTCGCTACTGACTTCACCCGTCAGGATGCGGCAATCCTCAATATTCAGCGTGCGTGTGAAGCTGCGCTGGATATGGGCCAGCATCTGATTCGTCGTGAGCGGCTGGGTGTTCCTCAGAGCGCACGAGACGTTTTTGAACTCCTGTCCCGAGGTGGTTGGGTTGATTCGTCCTTGTTGACCAGTCTCAAGAACATGGTCGGTTTTCGAAATATCGCAGTTCATGAGTATCAAACCCTTCAACTGCCGATCACAGTTGCGATCATCACTCAGCACCTTGGTGATTTTCTGGCGTTCAGCGCCTTTATTCTGACTAAGGATGCGAGTCAGTAAGCTGCTACAACAGCAGTGATTTCGTCCTGCAACATCTGCTGTTCCCATGCAGGGTTGCGCTGGCTGAGTCATGAAGCTAACCTTCCGCCGTCGCCCTCGTGGCGACCGGTTTTGACAGACTGATTTACAGGTGTACGACCTCCATACGATTACAGGCCTTCTCTGCTGTGATGTTGTCTTATGGCGGCTGTGCGTGGGGCATCTTCGGGTGCGCCGGGTCCTGTATACCGGTCTGTCAACCCGCGCATAGCTGCCACCTAATCCTGTTTGACAGCAAGATGTGGCAGCTCCCATTGCATACAGGAGCTACACCATGGACACGACTAACCACGATTCTGATCCCGAGCTTTGCCCCCGCAAACTATTCCACGTAGGCACCGATGTCGGCACCGAAGAAGCCCTGACAAACGCCTCCGAAATCCTTTCGTTCGCACTTCAAACCGCCTATCAATCCGCCGAAAACCCGGACAGCTCGCAGTCACCCGTAATCATGGGCCTCGCTCAATTGATCGAGAACGCCCAGACGCTGGTGGACGCTGTGCTTGAGCGTGATTTCCCCACCGATACACCCGGCGAAAAATGACCTGTAGCTGAAACAAAAAAAGCCTGCCGAGCTCAACGCTCAGCAGGCTTTTTAGTTGTTTTTGTTTATGACAGGACCATCAAATTTACGACTAGCTCAATCGCTCAGATGCCTTCCGATAAACCTGATCACGCTCCCGTTTATCTACGGCCACCACAAACACGGTAATTTCCTGATCAATCACTTGATAAACCAGCCTGTAACCACTGCTACGCAGCTTGATCTTGTAACAGTCCGGCAGGCCATGCAGGCGGTTAGTTTCAACGCGTGGATTTTTCAGGATTTCCACCAGCTTCTTCTTGAGCTGCTGACGGACTGTGTCGCCGAGTTTTTGCCATTCTTTCAATGCGCGGGCATCAAAATCGAGGCTATAGGTCATCTATGGAAACCTTCACGCGCTGAGGAGACGCCAGTCGTTCGCGCACAGTGGCCATCAGGGCTTCATCTTCTTCAGTCATCAGCACCGGCTTGAAGGGCAACTGACCACGGTCTGCCACATACTGCAGCGCTTGGCGCATGAGTTCGGAAGGCGTGACGCCGAGTTTCTCCAGTTCGAGGTAGGCGCGAGCTTTCAGGTCGTCATCGATTCGAATATTTATGGAGGCCATGAAAGAATTCCCGGTGTAATGACATTTGTCATTACCTTGGATCAAGCCTGCATTGTTGGCAAGTACGTGTCGACGCATGGTCCTCATTTTCCGCCACGCCCTTCTGTGACCGCATCACGATATCCAGTTGGCATATGAACTCCTCAGCAAAGTGTCGCCACGCCAGCGACCTTTTTGAGGCTAGCTCAGCGTTTTGGGCAGACACGCTTCGTTCTGCGAATTCTGATTACAAAGCTTTTCCAAACTCCTGATTGCCGTGTGCTGGATCCGCACTTCAAACCGCCTATCAATCCGCCGAAAACCCGGACAGCACGCAGTCACTCGTAATCATGGGCCTGGCCCAATTGATCGAGACCGCCCAGACACTGGTGGACGCTGTACTTGAGCGCAATTTCCCCACCGATCCACTCGGCGAATGACAATCCTCATCTGAAACAAAAAAACCTGCCGAGCTCAACGCTCAGCAGGCTTTTTAGTCGTTACGGTCATCTCAGGCGGCTTGTGCCACCGCGCTATTACTCACATTACGCCCCAACACCAGCACCGTAACAAAACCAGCGCCGACCAAGGCCGTGGCCAAACTCAACAGCACCGAGGTGCCCATCTGGTCAACGATCCGCCCGCCAAAGAACGAGCCCAGCGCAATAATCACTTGGAACAACGCCACGAACAGCGGCATGCCGCGTTCGACGTCCTTGGGGGCTACCACAAACATCCAGATACTGGCGCAGGCCGGGAAGGCGCCGAAGGCAAAACCCCAGAGCGCGATCAGCATGGTTGCGCCGGTCAGGCCGGTGGCGAAGTAGGGGAACAGGGCGGTGCTGGTGCCGATCATCAGCGCGACCAGCAGCAGGGTGTACCGCACGCTGCGGTTGGCGGCGAAACCGGCGAATACGTTACCCGCCACCCCTGCCACACCAAACATCAGCAACAATGAACCAATGGTGGGGCCGTCGAAGCCGGAGCTGTTTTTGAAGAACGGGGCGACATAGGTGTACGCCGCAAAGTGCGCCAGGCCGATCAGCAGTACGGCGATCAAACCAATCCGCGCGCGTGGGTTGATAAACAAGGCCGGCAGGTCTCTGACGAGAATGGCTTTTTCCGGTTTCAGCGTTGGCAGCAGCAGAACTTGAGCCATTAATACGGGGATGCCCACCAGCGCGGTGACCAGAAACGTCATGCGCCAGCCCATCAGGCCGCTGAGCCAGGTGCCGACGGGCACGCCCAATACGGTGGCGAGGGTGACCCCCATCATGATGATCGAGGTAGCCTTCGCCACGCCGACGCCTTTGGGTGCAAGACGACCGCTCAGCGCGATCGCAGTGGCCCAGAAACCTCCGATGCTGATGCCCAGCAGCACGCGGCCGAACAGCAGCAGGCTGAAGTCGCTGGCGTATGCCACGACCATGTTGGCCACGATCATGATCAACGTCAGGCCGATCAACAGGTAGCGACGGTCCATGGCGCCAATGATCACCGACAACAAAGGCGCGGCGAGGGCGGCCATGATGCCGGGCAGGGTCACCATCAGGCCTGCATGCCCGGCGCTGATGCCCAGGTCGCTGGCGACGTCATTGAGTACGCCCACCGGCAGAAACTCGCTCGTCACTAGGGCGAAGGCACCCACGGCGACCGAGAGAATCGCCAGCCACTGCTGTTTGACGCTCTGCTGATTATGTTCGGGAAGGCCGCTAGGGGCCTGGCTGGCGCTTGGCATGGTGTCTGGTTCCAGGGTGAACGTCGCCTGTAAACAGGCGAAGGGGAGGGAATTTGGAGGCGATTATAGGAATCAGTGTTGAGAATCGGGCAGGCGCTCGTTTCGATAGTAATCATCAGTGCAATCGATGCGACGTTTCCGATAGGGCGCAATAGAGCGTTTGCAGGGAAAAATAACGCAGTTCATTCCAGCCCCCATAGTCTGGGGGCATGGTCATTTTTAACGAGGTGATCGCACTTCGTAGGTCAGAACGTATGCCGCTTTCAACCTTGAGGCACGTCTGTTTGAGCATTGCTGGCTTGCGTGGTCACTTGATCGTGGAGTTTTTTGGCCACGCCCAAGCGTGAGAGCTTGGTCAATATGCAGAAAACGGCAAATATGGAAAGGCAAGCTATAAACAGTAAAAACCCTTTTTGCTCCTTTAATCCAGCCTTTACATTGTCACGGTATGTGGGAGAAAGGAACAACGAACAGATAGTGTTAATGGTGTGCTCAGAGAAATCATCGTTATAGAATTTTTCCAAAGCGGTCGGTGATTTACACTCGTCGACAGAAAGCGTTTCGCTGGGCCAGAAGTGGAATTTTGCATTGTTCTCCGACAGATAAAACGACGGTACCTCTGGCGCATTTCGCAAAGAGACCATCAGGTAGCTGGAGTCTGCCAGCGGGGGAGTGACACTAATAATGGCAAGGAAAAATGCGCCCAAACCCAGGAACCATTGTTTTTTGACCGGGGAAACCATTTTTTCCTTAAGAGACAAATTATCAAAATCTCTCCAGTCGATATATTTTCTGATTCTGGACACGTCGCTATAACTGAAGTTGTTATCAGTGATCCATTTGTCGGCCTTTTCGGCATGCTCCAGGCTCAGTGCGGGAATGTTGAACTCGAACCGGTAGTATTCAACTTCGCGAAGGTTTCTGCGGGTGGTTTCATATTTTTCGTTTTCAAATACCGTCGATCCACCAAAAAATCGCCACATCAAATCACGCAGGAAAATCAGTGAGCCTGAGCGCGAGTAAATATATAAAACCAGGGCGCATATGGCGAACCCACTTAATAGTCCAATCAGGGCTGTGTAGTTTTGAAACGTCCACGTTATAAGCGTGTCGTTTAGTGCGGGTTGAGACATTGAGAGCATCCTCGGCTGAGTGTGCAGCAGGTAATAGTCAGGGTTTAGTTGGTCGGGCTAAATCTAATAAAAGCAGGCAAAAGACTCAAGTTTTTTGTTTGTGCTTACAGGTGTGAAGTTATAGTGGCGGCATGTAGTACGAGGACTACATTATGCATTCTTCTTTCGTACTTATGTTTGCGACGTCGGCTACGGTGGGTTTATTGCGGTGATTTATTTAACGCACTATCTTTTGGTTGCGAGTTAAATCGCTTTAAGTCGTAAGTCGAAATCTTTAAACCGCAAAGGAAGTGCCTAATGAGTACGAACACGAAAAAAACATCCGACAAGGTGGCCACCTTGGCAGGTGAAACGCTCAGCAATCCAACTGCATCGGCCATTGCCAAAAGCCTTGCCGCTTCAGCCTTGGCCCAGAGCGGCACCGATAAACAAACCGGTGCAGAGATGGAGGAAAAAGCCGGGAAAGCACTTCAGAGCGACAAATACAGTGAGGGGACAAAATCCCTGGCTGCCTCAGTGCTCTCCCAATCCAACAAAGAGCGCGGGGACTGAATTACCCACCTCACCATTGCATAAAAAGCCCCGCAGCAAAGCCAGCTACGGGGCTTTTCGTTACCTGCGTTCGGTGTATGCCAGATCAGCGGCATAAATAATTGGCGCCTTAGCGAATAACTTCACGCGTTGTGGTGTTCACCTCACAGACCCCCCAGGAAACGCCCATGAACACCACCGTCGCCCGCTACGACCGCCTGACCCGCACCTTCCACTGGTTGACCGCCGCCGTGGTGATCTTCATGTTCGCCAGCGCACACATCTGGGAAAACCTGGAGAAGGGCACGCCACTGCGCAAGGGCCTGCAATCGGTGCATATCTCCCTTGGCATTGCGCTGGCGGTGCTGATCGCTGCGCGAATTATCTGGCGCCTGTCCGGCGGCACTCGCATCAAGGCCGACAGTCACCCCACACTTAACCTACTGGCAAAAATGGCGCATGGTCTGTTGTACCTGTTGCTGCTGGCGCAAATCGTGTTGGGCTTTCTGTTTCGTTGGGCTCAAGGCGAGCCGTTCAGCTTTTTCGGGCTGTTTCCCATTCCGGCGCCCTTTGTGATTGATCACGAGTGGCGCGGCACCCTCGGCGGCCTGCATAACAATGTGGCGTGGGCGATCATCCTGCTGGCGGGGCTGCACGCGGTGGCTGCGCTGTGGCATCACTGTGTGAAGGGCGACAACACGTTGCGCCGTATGCTGCCCGGCGCGCTTCAAAAATGAATATTGCTGCTGTACTCCCCACTCGTTACGGAGCATGACTACCATGAAGAACCGCCAGGAACACCCGATTACCTACCGCACAGCGTTGCTGTTCGGTGCCTGTCTGGCTGCTGCGTTACTCGCAGGCCAGGCACGCGCTTCAGGCGATGAGTCAGCGCCGCCCAAGCCGAACTGCCCAAAAGGCCAGGTATGGGATACCAAGACCGGCAAGTGTGTGCTGCAAACCAGTAAAGCTACCTCCGACGCCGACCGCACCGATTACGCCTACCGTTTGGCCAAAGATGGCCGCTACGACGAGGCGCTCAGCCTGCTCGACACCCTGCAAAACCCGAACACTGCCAAAGCCCTGAACTATCGCGGCTATGCCACCCGCAAGCTCGGGCGCACCGATGAGGGCATCAGCTACTACCTGAAATCAGTCGCGCTGGACCCTAACTACGCTCAGGTTCGCGAATACCTCGGTGAGGCTTACGTGATCAAGGGCCGAGTCGATTTGGCCCAGGAACAACTGGTGAAAATCAAAGCCTTGTGCAGCACCACCTGCGAGGAATACGAAGACCTGGCTGAAGCCATCGCCGCTGCGCCGCAGGCCTGAAAAAACATGTGTGAAAGGGCAGGGTGCAGCCATCATCAGAGAGGCTGAGTTTCGTCGCGAGTTGGGCCTGATGTTGCCGCGTTTATGGCGATACGGGCTGGTGTTGTCGCGACAAAAGCATATGGCCGAAGACCTCGTGCAAGCCACCTGTGTACGAGCGCTGGAGCGTGCCGGGCAGTTTGCAGCCGGCACGCGGCTGGATCGCTGGCTGCTGGCGATCATGCATTCGATCTGGCTCAACGACCTGCGCTCGCAGCGTGTACGCCAGGGGCAGGGCTTTGTCGATGCGGAGCAGGAACTCTCGTTTGACGGGGAGAGCCAGGCTCAGGACCATGTGTTGGCCGCACAGGTGATCAAACGCGTGAACGGGCTGCCGGAAGCGCAGCGGGAGACAGTTTTTCTGGCGTACGTGGAAGGTCTTTCATACAAGGAAATTGCCAAGGTGCTGAACATTCCGATGGGTACGGTGATGAGTCGGTTGGCGGCTGCCCGTCTGAAGCTTGCAGAAACGCTGCCCTCCACAGCCCATCCGGCAAAATCCAACGGAGAACGGCGATGACCCACACTAATGCACCGTCGGATGAACTGTTGGTGGCCTATCTGGACGGTGAATTGGCGGCAGAACAGCACCAGCTTATCGCCGATCAGATTCAAACAAACCCTGACCTGGCCGCACGCTTGCAGGCATTGCACTGCGCCGATATGCCATTCAAGGCGGCGTTTGACTCGGTGCTCGACCAAGCTCCCACTGAACGTCTGCAAGCGATGCTCAAGGCGTTGCCTGCGGTGCAAACCAATACGTTTAGCCGACGCAGCTTTCTGGCCGTCGCCGCAAGCTTTACAGTGGCTGGTGTGGTGGCCGACCGCCTGTTCATGGGCTGGCCCCACACAGAGTCCGGCCAGGGATGGCGCGCTTCAGTCGCTGCATACATGGCCTTGTACACGCCGCAAACCCTGGAAAACCTCAGCGTCGATCCAGCCTCTCACCGCGCGCAACTGAACTCTGTGGGTTCGCAGTTGGGTCTGCCGTTATCCCTCGAGTCCGTGTGCCTGCCCGGCCCCGAGTTCCGGCGCGCACAGATCCTCGACTATGACGGCATATTGATCGGCCAACTGACCTACCAGGACCCGCGCCACGGCCCCTTGGCGCTGTGCATCACGGCGAGCAAAAAGGGCGCGCAGCCTATCGCAACCGAACAACGCCGTGGCATGAATGTGGTGTATTGGTCCAATCCATCCCACGGGTTCATGCTGATTGGCAGAAATGCTTTTGAGGAGTTGCAAATCATGGCTGGCAGCATCGAGAAGACGCTAGTGAGTTGAAGTGTTCTGCGGCGCCCGCCAGGAAATTGAGTCGGGAACACAGGCATTGTCCTCAGGCAGGCTTTACCGGTTTGATCAGGCTTTGCGCCGGTATTCCAAACATCTCATGCAGTTTTCAGATCATCGGCAGAGTGAGCGCGCGCTTTCCATTGAGCACTTCATACACCCGATATGACCCTCCTCAAACTGCACAAATAACCGACAGATATTGATGACTTGATATTTATCCGGCAATGCAAGCCAACCGGTACGGCTGGCAACGCTTGCCGGCAGTTCCTGCGTCACTGCGCTAACACCAGCTCCAACACTCGATTCCGTCCGCCTTCCGCCAACAAGTACCTGCCGTCTCCTATCCGCACAATCGACTGCGGCGCCTTCAAAAACGACAAAATCGTCTGCTGACGACCCTGCGGATCAATCAGCAGCAGCCGTGCGCGATGGGTTGAGTCTTCATTGACCCACAGCCCGCGCTCATCGCACATCAGGAAGGTTGGCTTGTTCAAACCCTCCAGCACCACCGGGTCGCGGTGGTCGTCGGTCAATTCACGCACCACGCCTTTTTTCTTTTCGGTGTAGAGCATCCGCCCATCGGTACAGCGCGCGATGGACTCGCCTTCGTACAGGGTGTCGCGCAGTACGGTGAGGCTTTGATCGCTCCAGCGATAGCGCAGCAGCCGTCCGTTTTCCTTGCGGTCTTCGATGGCGTAGAGATCGTCACCCTCGCCCCAGAGGCCCTGTACGTTTTCACCGCGAAACAATTCAGTGACCACGCCATCCTTGAGAAAGCTTACGGGGGCGTCGCTGGTTTCCTGGCTGAACACCCATCCGCCGCGCGTAGCGAACATGCCGTCAGGTTTGGAAAGGTTGGCCACGACGACTTCGCGCGCACCGTCGAGGTGAATACGCACGATGCTGCCTTTGGCATTGTTGAGTTCCTGACTGACCATCAGCGAGCCGTCCGCCAGTGGCATCAGTGACGCGGCTTTGGGCACATTGCGGTGCACCACCTGAACCTTCCAGCCTGCGGTGGCCCTTACAGGGTAAAAGCTTTGCCAGGCAAAAAAGCCCAGGGTGGCAACGCCAAGCAAGCCAAGTGAGGCCAGCGATGTTCGCAGGGGGCGGTTTTGTTTTAGAGTGTGCGTCATCGATCAGCGCCAGCAGTCATTCGGGTAGGGTTGAGCGCTGACAACCCTACCAAGCACGCCGCAGAATTTCACCCCGTGACGCCGCCCATGTCCCCCTTTGGCGTTACCTAAAAACGCCGCTCCAGGCCCCGTCGAATCTTCTCCAGCAGCTCGTCAATATGAAACGGCTTGGCGATCAGGTCCATCCCTTCGCCCAGGAAGCTCTGCCGGTTGGCCGCGTTTTCCGCGTAACCGGTCATGAACAGAATGGGCAAGTCGATGCGCAATGCCCGGGCAACATCTGCCAGCTCGCGGCCGGTCATGTACGGCAGGCCCACGTCAGTCAGCAACAGGTCGATGGACGGGTCGGCCTGCAAGATGCCAATGGCTTCATCCCCGTCTGCCGCCATGGTGCAGCGGTAACCGGCGTCTATCAGTACTTCTGAAACAAAGCTGCGCACCGATGGCATGTCTTCAACGATCAGCACGTGCTCGCCGCTGCTCACACCCGGCGCCGCCACGACGTTGGTCACTGGCGCGATGGCAGGGCCGGCAGCAGCGGGCAGCATGATGGTCACTTCGGTGCCCTGGCGCGTGACGCTGCGGATCTGCGCGTCACCGCCGGACTGGCGGGCGAAACCATAGATGGTCGACAGGCCCAGACCGGTTCCCTGGCCCACGGGTTTGGTGGTGAAGAACGGATCGAACACCTTGTCGATCACGCTGTGTTCGATACCCACACCGTTGTCGCGTACCGACAAGGCGATATAGGGGCCATTTTCCAGCTTGAGGTTGCCGTTGGAGTAAGCCGGGTAAGTCGTGACCCAGATAATGCCGCCTTGGGGCAGCGCATCCCGGGCATTGATCACCAGGTTGAGCACTGCGCTTTCCAGCTGAATCGGGTCGACCATCGCCACGGCCGTACCTGTGGTCAGCTCCAGTTTCAATGCGATGTGTTCGCCGATGGTGCGCACCAGCAGGTCTTCCAGCGAGCGGACGTGCGCATTGATGTCAACCGGCCGCGTATCCAGTGGCTGTTGCCGCGCGAAGGCGAGCAAACGGTTGGTCAGCGCGGCGGCGCTCAGCGCTGAACTGAGCGCTGCGTCGGCATAGTGGACGACCTTGTCGGTACGCTCGGCTTCGATGCGTTTTTTGATCAGTTCCAGGCTGGTGATGATGCCGGTGAGCAGGTTGTTGAAGTCGTGGGCAATGCCGCCGGTGAGTTTGCCCAGGGCGTCCATCTTTTGCGCCTGCAGCAACTGCGCCTCGGTGCGCGCCAGTTGAGTGGTGGCGTTGGCCAGCTCAGCCTGTTGATGGCGCTCGCGATGGCGATGCTCGGTGACGTCCTCGACAAACACCAGGCTCAAATCAGTGCGGTTGTAAGGTGAGATCTGCCATTCGGTTTCGCGCAGCTGACCCGCGACGTTCATTTGCAGCGTGCCTTTCCAGCGCTCGCCTCCCGACAGCCCGAGGCACATCTCGGAGAGGACAGCTTGCTGATCGTCAGCAAAGCATTCCTGCAAGGCATCGGGGTTAAGGTTGTCGAGGATCAGTTGAGCAAAGGCGTGGTTGCATTCGTGGACCTTCAGTTGCGCATCCATCACGGCAATCGGGGCGCTGATGTTGAAGAAGATCTCGCGAAAACGTGCCTCGCTCTCGCGCAGGGCGTATTCGGTGTCGCGCACCCGCAGCAAGGTGCGCAGGGTTGCCAGCAGCACGTCCGGGTCCACCGGGTGAATCAGGTAGGCATCGGCCCCCGCGTCCAGGCCGGTAATAATGTCGCCGGTCTCGATGGACGCCGCCGACACATGCACCACGGGCAGCAGTGCCGTGGCGGGATCGGCGCGCAGTTTACGCACGATATCGAAACCGCTCATGTCCGGCAGGTTGACGTCCAGAATCAGCGCATCGACTTTTCCATGGGCAATCTGGTCCAGGCCATCCTGGCCGGTGCCGGCTTCGCTGACAATGAAACGATGGCGCTCCAGTCGGCGGCGCAAGGCGTAGCGCGTGGCGGCGTTGTCGTCGACGATCAGCAGCTGGATATCACGATTCATCGACGTTCTCACTGGCAATGGACAGAGGAATGATCACGTAGAACATTGAGCCCACGCCCGGCGTACTTTCCAAACCAACCCGTCCACCGAGCAATTCGGCGAAGCGCTTGCACAATGACAGGCCCAAGCCGGTACCGCGCAAGCGTTTTTGCAGGGGAGAGTCGATCTGGGAAAAATCTTCGAACAGGTTCTTATGCAGTTCCGGTGCGATACCCAGCCCGGTGTCGTGCACCGCGAAGCGTATTTCCTGCTCGCCGAACATGCTTGCCGAGACGCGAACCTCGCCTTGCAGCGTGAACTTCAGCGCATTCGAAATGAAGTTGCGCAGGATTTGCGCTAGCTTCTTGTCATCGGTGTACAGGCGCGGCAGGCCAGAGGGTTCTTCGAAAATCAGGTCCACGGAAGAACCATCGACGATGGGCCGGAACATCCCGCGCAGGGCCGAGAACAGGTCAAGCATGTCGAACCAGGCGGGCGAGATGTTGATGCGCCCGGCTTCGATTTTGGCCAGGTCCAACAAGTCATCGACCATTTCGCGCAGTTCGCGTGCCGAGCTGCGGATAAAGCCGACCTGGGTGTGCTGCTCGGGGCTCAGCGGGCCATCCAGTTCATCCACCAGCAGGCTGGTGATACTCAGGATCGAGCCCAACGGCGTACGGAATTCATGGCTCATGTACGACAGGAAGCGGCTTTTCAGGTCTGACGCCTGGCGCAGTTGGTCGGCCTGCATGTCCAATTCGGCATACAGCGCCAGCACGCCCTGGTTGGTCTCGTCCAGTTCAGAACGCAACGCGTCCGCTTCCTGGCGAAGTTGTTGCACTTCCTTGACGAGCGAGGCAGTGGATTCAGACATCAATAGCCTCCAGGGCGATCACGAACACGGTGACGTCATCCCGGCCGCGACAAAAGTCACGGTGCAAAATGGCGGCGATCAGGGCGGGGTGACGATAGATGAGCCCGGAATAGTCCGACAGGTTCCAGCGTGACTGCAGGCCGTCGCTGTACAGAATCAGCAACTGATCGGCCACCTCATCGTAGTCGAAGGGTTGTGCCTTGCGAAACTGCACGCCGACGATGCCGGGGTGTGAGGCCAACCCTCGTGACTTGCCAGGGCTGATGAGGTTGCCGCCAATGTTCCCTACGCCGGTAAAGCGCAGTCGATCCTTCCCCGCGTCGTATTGGACGATGGCCATGGCTGCCCCGCGGGTGCCGGTCATGTTGATGTGCATATCGTTCATCAACACCTGGGCATCAAGAAACGCTTCTTTTGCGAACACTTCTTCACCGGCCCGGGCTGCACGTTCTGCATACTCACCATGGCCCAGCCCGTCAGCCATCATCACGCTGAATCGGCCAGTTTCGATCGCCAGGTGCCAGGCGTCGCCACAGTACGGATCGTTGTGCAGCGAGTGCTGACTGACACCATAGCGAATGTCTTTCACCGCGCCTGAACGTGGCGTCAGCCTGGCCAGAATTGCCGTGCCACGCGAATCGGTGTAAGCATCGAACACCTGAGCTACGCGTGAAATCGCCCCCAGCCCTATGCCTTGGGTACCGCCCGTGGAAAAACCGTCCACCAGGCCGCTGCTGATATCAAAACCTTGCCCACGGTCGACAGCTATCATCTCGACCCCGCCGTTGCCCGTGGCCCGCAGGTGCAGTTCGCCATGGTCAGCGTGTTTGAGAATATTGCTGGCAAGCTCGGTGGCAACCAACGCCACGCGCCCCGCGTCGGTCTCATCGAAACCCAGGTTCTCGGCCATGTGTTGCGCCGTGCGCCGGGCGTGTCCGACCTGGCTGACGTCTTCAATCAACAACACGTGCGTCAACGCGCTGGGAATATTCAGGACCATCGTGTGATCGTCACGCGGGTACCCTGGCCTGGCACGGTGTCCAGTTCAAACTCATCCACCAGGCGCTTGGCGCCGGTTAACCCCAGGCCCAAACCGCCGCCGGAGGTCCAGCCGTCGGTCATCGCCAGCTTGAGGTCGGGAATGCCCGGCCCTTCATCTCGAAAGGTCAGGCGTATGCCGGCGCGGTGGTCTTTTTCGATCACCGCCCAGTCCATGTAGCCGCCGCCGCCATACACCACAGTGTTACGGGCCAATTCGCTGACGGCCGTGACCAGCTTGGTCAGGTCGATCAGCCGCATGCCGCATTCCTGCGCCAGTTTTCGCACCAATTGTCGAGCCAGCACAACGTCCTGTTCAATAAGCACGGGGTGCGTGCCGTTGCTGGCTTGGGTCATGACTGTTCTACCCGTTCGCGCAACAGTTTCATGCCACGCTCGACATTGAGCGCGGTGGCCACCCCGGGCAAGGTCATGCCCAGCTCCACCAGGGTGATGGCGACAGCTGGCTGCATGCCGACCAGTACGGTCTGGGCATCCATGATCCGCGACAGGCCGGAAATGGTGCCGATCATGCGACCGATAAACGAGTCGACCATGTCCAGCGCCGAAATATCGATCAATACGCCACGCGCCGCCGTGCGGCTGATGCGCTCTGACAAGTCGTCCTGCAGGGTCAGCGCGAGCTGGTCATGCATGTCGACCTGAATGGTGACGAGCAAAAAATCGCCCATTTTCAGAATAGGGATGCGTTCCATGCTTAAACCGCCTTGGTGACAGTGACACCCAGGCGCTTGAGGGCCAATGCGAGGGCGTCGGCGAGATTCGCTTTGGTGACTACGCCTTGCAGGTCCAGGCCGAGGTGAACGATGGTCTGGGCAATTTGCGGACGCACGCCACTGATGATGCAGTCAGCGCCCATCAGGCGAATAGCCGTCACGGTTTTCAGCAGGTGTTGGGCCACCAGGGTGTCGACAGTCGGCACGCCAGTAATGTCGATGATGGCAATTTCGGCGCCGGTGTCGACGATGCGTTGCAGCAGCGACTCCATCACCACTTGGGTGCGTTGTGAATCGAGGGTGCCGATCATCGGCAGGGCGAGTACGCCGTCCCACAGTTTCACCACCGGGGTGGAGAGTTCCAGCAGCTCTTCCTGTTGGCGCTTGATCACCGACTCGCGGGATTTCTGGAAGGTGCGGATGGTGTGCATGCCCAGCGCGTCGAGCAACTCGGAGATTTCCCACAGTTGTTCGGCCAATTGCTCAGCGTTGTTGGCGTACTCGCGTTGTAGCAGAGCGAACAGCGGGCCTTTGAGGGCAAAAATAAAACTGGCGGTCTGTTGCGAGTCCTGGCCGGCCAGTGCGCGGCTGTGGGACAGCTTCTCGAGGAATGTACGGGTTTCTGCCCAGTTTTCCTGATGGGTGTTTTGCGAGCCGTTGTTCTCAAGTGCGCCGGTCAGCAGGCTGAGAAACTCGCCGGTCTGGCGTTTGACTTCATCATCTTTGAGGTTACGCGTGGCGCCTGTAGCTTCCTGGCTGGCTACCCATTCGGAGAGCAGGGAAGTGCGATTGTTCAGCAGAGCCTGGATCGTAGTCGCTTGCAGAGTTGCCACAGATAACCTCCTTGAATGTCTTAGATAAACTGCGTGCAATTTATACTAAATCGCGCCGATTTAACGGGTTTTGAGGGTTTTTGTACCAAACCTTGTCAAAGATCGGGGCGGCGCCAGCCTGGGGTTCCGCGTGTGGATAGAAAAGGGTTGTTCACTCATCGTTCAGCGGTGCGACCAAACGCGCTCAGTCACCCTCATTGTGTAAAAAAGCTGCGTAATTCTGGCCGCCATCGCCATGTAGTCTTCAAGGGCATCGAGTTGAGCCAGCGCCTCCGGTGAAAAGGCTACCGAATAGCTCATGGCTACTTGGTGCCTTTTCGTTGACGTTTGGCAGCCATGTGCTCGCGAACTTCCCCGGCGGACAATGCCCGACCTGGGTCAGCCTTGAGCGCCACAGCCGCGGGTATCACTTCATCGCGCAACCAGTCTTCCATCGCGCGATCGCGTGCCAGTAACGCCCTGAGGCCGTCGCGTATCACTTCACTTTCGCTGGCGTATTCGCCGGAGGCGACCTTGGCTTTGACCAGTGTCGCCATCTCTATGGGCAAGGTAATGCTCATTTGCTGGGTTGAGCGCATGTTGAAGTCCGCAGGCGTTGGGTAGGATTCAATCCTACTCGACCATTGCCGTGACGCAAGAAGCAACTGATCGATGCCGATATCCGGCGTCTCATCGTCGATCCAAAAAGGATGAGGGTTCTGGCACATTTCCATGATTATCGTGTTCTTCCGGCGAGTGGGTCAGGCCGCAAGTATTGACGCTATCTCGCGCCAGCGTGGCTCAGCCAGACAGATAACCCGCTGATATGTATGACTTCATATTAGTAGCAGGGTTATTAACTCAAACCGACACCCGCGCGCATGGCGTACCACTGCCGCGCAGACGATAATGCCCCCCACATCGACCACCCTGGCCAACCCTCGTGATCATCAATTTCGACCTCAACGACCTCCAGGCCTTTCGCGCCGTGGTAGACAAGGGCAGTTTTCGCGGCGCCGCCGAGGCCATCCGTATCTCGCAGCCGGCCCTCAGCCGGCGTATCGAAAAGCTTGAATCGGCCCTCGACGTGAAGCTGTTTGAACGCACCACGCGGCGGGTCAGCCTGACCATGGTCGGGCGCGCGTTTCTGCCGCAGGTGGAGCGTATGCTCGATGACCTCGACGTCGCCTTGATGGGCATCAGTAACGTGGCGTCCACGCGCATGGGCAATGTGACCATCGCTTGCGTGCCGTCCACCGCGTACTACTTCATGCCCCACGTGATCTCCGAATTCCACAAGCTGTACCCGAAAATTCGCCTGCGCGTGCTGGATGCCAGTGCCGGTGAAGTGTGCAATGCGGTGGAAAGCGGCGAGGCGGATTTTGGTGTGAGTTTCAGCGGCAGCCTGGCCGATGAAGTGGAGTTCGAGTTGCTCTTGCAGGAACGCTACGTGCTGGCCTGTCGCCGGGATCATCCGCTGGCCGAGCGCGAGAGCGTGACCTGGGCCGAGGCGTATGAGCACGACTACATCACCGTGGACAAAACCTCCGGCAATCGTTTCCTGCTGGACCAGGCGTTGCGTGGCGTGCGGGTGAAAAAACCGAGCATTTGCGAGACGCACCACGTGACCACAATGATCGGGTTGGTGGAGGCGGGCCTGGGCGTGGCGATGGTGCCGTCGATTGCGATGCCGGCCGGCACGCACCCGATTCTTGTGAGTGTGCCGCTGGTGGAGCCGCAGGTGATGCGCAACGTGGGCTTGATAAAACGCCGCGGGCGGACACTGCCGCCAGCGGCGCTGGAGTTGGAGCGGTTAGTGCGCGAGATGCCGTTTCGGTCAGTGTGACACCGAGTCCAGGCCGGTGGATTGCACCACCGGTTGCGCCTCGGGCGAGGCCAGGAACTGCAGCAGCGCCCTGGCCTGGGCCGGGTGTTCGGCGTTAACCGGTATACCCGCCGCAAAGCGCGTCACCGACTGCACGTCTTCCGGGATTTTGCCGACATAGGTCACGCACGGCACCGGCAGCAATTCTGCGACCTGTTGCAAGCCCACCTCGTAATCACCCTTGGCGACCACCGAGGCCACCGGGATGCGTTCGATCATGTCGCCCTTGGCCGGCATGCCGAGTTTCTTGAACAGCTCTTTCTCGACATACACACCGCTGGCGCTGTCCGAATACGCCACGGATTTGGCCTTTTGCAGCACGGCTTTCAATTCGGCGTCAGTGCCTATCGCAGGTTTCGCCGCGCCGTCCTGAACCACCAAACCGATTCGCGAATCCGCCAGTTCCACGCGCGAAGCCTTGTCGACCTTGCCCTGTTTGATCAAGTCATCCAGGGCGTAGCCGACCATGATCACCACGTCGGCGTGTTCGCCACGGGCCAGGCGGTTGGGAATTGCTTCCGGCGCCTTGCCCATCGACGGGCCGAGGATAGTGTCCAGGGTGTCGCCGCTTTTCTCGGTGTACTGCGGGCCGAGCAATTTATACGCAGCGGTAAAGCCGCCGGACGTCATGACCTTGAGCTCTTCTGCCTGGGCCGTCAGCGCAAGGGCGCCGAGGGCCAGCGCCGTGAAGGTGTTGATCAGCGGCTTTATCACACGGCCCCCTGGATCACCTGGCCACGGGTTTTCGCATTGCGATACAGCGCCAGGGTCGAGCAAAAGGCGCACAGCGCGGCGAACATCATCCAGTAGGCCGGCGAGGCCTTGTCTTCGGTGATGTGAATGAACCAGGTGGAGATCGCCGGGGTGAACCCGCCGAAGATCGCCGTTGCCAGGCTGTAGGCCAGGGAGAAGCCCGCCACGCGCACTTCCACTGGCATGATTTCGGTCAGTGCCGGGATCATCGCGCCGTTGTACATGCCATAAAGGAAGGAGAACCACAGCAGGGTTTCCAGCATATGGCCGAAGCTCGGCGCGTTGACCACAAATGACAGCGCCGGGTAGGCGGTGATCACAGTCAAGGCAGTCATGGCGATCAGCATCGGCTTGCGGCCGAAACGGTCACTCAACGTGCCGCCGATCGGCAGCCATACAAAGTTCGACACGGCGACCAGCAAGGTCACGAGCAGGGCGTCCGAGGTACTCAGTTGCAACACGGTTTTGCCGAAGGTCGGCGCGTACACGGTGATCAGGTAAAACGCGGTGGTGGTCATCGCCACCATCATCATGCCGCCAATCACCACGGTCCAGTTCTTCACCAGCGTGGCCAGCACTTCACGCATAGTCGGGCGATATGTGCGGTTGGCGAACTCTTCGGTTTCCTGCAGGTTGCGACGCAACAAGAAAATGAACGGGATGATCACGCAACCGACGGCGAACGGAATGCGCCAGCCCCAATCGGCAACCACGGCCGGTTCCATCCACACGTTCAGGCCGTAACCCAGTGCAGCGGCGACTACGATGGAGATCTGTTGGCTGCCCGATTGCCAGCTGGTGTAGAAACCTTTGCGGCCCGGGGTGGCCATTTCAGCCAGGTAAACCGACACACCGCCCAGTTCCGCGCCTGCCGAGAAGCCTTGCAACAGTCGGCCCAGCAGCACCAGCGCCGGCGCCCACAGGCCAATAGTGTGATAACCCGGAACGAGAACGATCAGCAGCGTGCCGCTGGCCATGATCGACAGTGTCACGATCAGCCCTTTGCGACGGCCGACGTCATCAATGTAAGCACCCAGAATAATTGCGCCCAGCGGGCGCATCAGGAAGCCGGCACCGAAGACGGCGAAGGTCATCATTAATGACGCAAATTCATTGGCGGCGGGGAAGAACGCGGCAGCGATATAGGTGGCGTAGAAACCGAACAGAAAGAAGTCGAACTGTTCGAGGAAATTACCCGAAGTAACGCGGAAAACCGCACCAACTTTGGAACGGGCAGAGGCGGGCCGGGAAGGGCTAGTCATGGTTTTGTGTCTCCAGCGTTCTTTTTAAAGTGCTTGTTTCGCTTAAGACCGCCGATAGTGGCTGACACATTTAGAAATGATAAGTGAGTAATTTGGATGTATTGATGCGCGCAGGCTATCAATCGCCAGGCTCATCAAAATAACCGCTGCTGTTCTATGCTTGAAGGTGTGACCAAATCTTACGGATGGGAAGTGACAATGGCTGAAGAACAGAAGCGCCGTGATGAGCCGGAACGTGAGCAACCCCGGCGGCATGAAGAAGAAAAACCCCAGACCTGGAAGCACCCGGACGACGGCACGGAGCTGTCGGAGCGCGACCAGGAACGCCCGCTTAAACCCTGATATACCGGGAACACTCGGTTAGAAATGTGGGAGCGGGCTTGCTCGCGAATGCAGTGTGTCAGTTAGCCTATTTGTTACTGATACACCGCATTCGCGAGCAAGCCCGCTCCCACATTTTTTTCCACTCAGTTCTGAATCGGCGTACACAGCTCCACCAGCGTCCCATCCGGGCAACGCACATACGACACCACCTGCCCCCAAGGCTTGGTACTCGGCGGCGACAGCTCTAGTGCGCCATCTTCAAGTGCTTTTGCATGCGCAGCAACCACATCCTCAGTCACAAACCCCACCTCCATTCCCAGCGGTTGCCGTGAGGCGTGCGCCTGCACATGCCCGCCCTTGAAATTCATCTCACCCAATTCATGCGCGGCAAATGAAAGGGTCGTATTGCCGGTTTCCAGCTCTCCATACGTGCCTGATTCATGCAGAAAACGACGACTAAAGCCAAAGGCCTTTTCGAAGAATGCCAGCGACGCCGCAACGTCCGGCACGTAGATGATGGTGTAGGCAAATTTCATGAGTCAGCCCTTTCAAGGTCTTTAGATACAACAGGTGATAAGTACCCTGTGGCGAGCGGGCTTGTCCCGCGTTGGGTTGCGAAGCAGCCCCAAAACCAGCGCCCGAAGAATGCCTGACTCACCGCATTGTTGCTTTTAGGGTCGCTTCGCAACCCAACGCGGGGCAAGCCCGCTCGCCACGGGGTACCTAGCGCTTGTTCTACCTAAAGACCTTGAAAGGGCTGGCCATTAGCGTCAGCGCACACCCACTCGTCAATCGCACCGAAATCGACTCAGGAAACTATTTGACATATTTGATTTGTGATCACATATTGAGGCCATAAGAACGACAACACAGGTTTGACTCATGACAGATGGTCCGCTCCTCCTGCCCACTCTGCGTCAGGTGTCCCGCGATACCTTGCAAGATCAGGTCTATCGCCAGATCCGCGAAGCACTCATGAGTGGCCGTTTCCAGCCTGGCCAAAAACTCACCATCCGCGGCCTCGCCGAAGCGCTGGGCTCCAGCCCCATGCCGGTGCGCGAAGCCCTGCAACGCCTCAGCGCCGAAAATGCCTTTGAAGTCACCGAAACCTCCCGTCTGCGGGTACGCCTGATGACGGTTGAGCGCCTGCGTGAAATTCGTGATGCGCGGGTCGCCCTTGAAGGCTTGCTCGCGGAAAAGGCCGTGCTGCTCCTGCAAAAAACCGACCTCGATGAAATCACCGACCTGTGCCGGCAAATGCAGCACGCTGCCGATGAAGTCGACGTGTCCCGCTACCTGTGGACCAACTTCGCCTTTCACCGGCGCATCTACGCCTTGGCCCAGGCCGACTTGACCATGGCTGCCGTGGAAAACTTCTGGCTGCACATGGGCCCGTGTTTTGCCCTGGTCGCCCCCGATAAAGCTCACTTGCAACGCTCGATGGAGGCGCATACGCGCATCGTCGAAGCCCTGGCTGCCCGTGATGGCGCCGGCGCTCGCGCGGCGGTGACCGATGACATCATGCAGGCCGCCGATTCCCTGGCGCGCCTGCTCGTCAAGAACGACCGTTCGCGGTCGTCTGCTTCAGGAGGTAAACGTGCATGAGTGTCCTACAACGGCTGCAGCCCTATCCTGGGTTACGTGTGTTGATTTCCGGCGGGGCTGCCGGCATTGGTGAAGTGTTGGCGGCGGCGTACCTGGAGGCCGGCGCGCAGGTGCATGTGTGTGATGTGAGCGAGCCTGCCCTGGCGGCGTTTCGCGACAAATACCCGGGCAGTGTCGCCACCCGCGCCGACGTCAGTGACGCCGCGCAGATCGAGGCGGTGTTCAAGGTTCAGCGCGAGCATTTCGGTGGCCTTGATGTGTTGGTCAACAACGCCGGAATCGCCGGGCCTACCGGCGGAATCGATGCGATCAACGACGCCGAATGGCAAGCCACCATCAACATCAATCTCACGGCGCAATACCGCTTCGCCCACCACGCCGTGCCGATGCTCAAGGAATCGTCCCACGGCCATTTACTGCATATCGCTTCGGTGGCGGGGCGCTTGGGCTACGCGTGGCGTACGCCCTATGCGGCGACCAAATGGGCAATCGTCGGCCTGATGAAATCCCTGGCCTCGGAGTTGGGCGAGAGCGACATCCGCGTCAACGCCTTGCTGCCGGGCATCGTTGAAGGCCCGCGCATGGACGGCGTGATCCGCGCCCGCGCCGAACAAGTGGGCGTGCCCGAAGCCGAGATGCGCCAGGAATACCTCAACAAGATTTCCCTCAAGCGCATGGTCACCGCCGAAGACGTGGCTGCCATGGCCTTGTTTCTCTGTTCCCCTGCCGCGCGCAACGTGACCGGCCAGGCGATCAGCGTCGACGGCAACGTCGAGTACCTGTAACTCACGGAAGAACACATCGCGCTGTACCCAGGATTTTTTTCATAAGAATAAAAGTCGGAGTCTGGTCATGTCCAAAAATCGTCCTGTCATCATTACCTGCGCCGTTACCGGTGCCATTCATACGCCTTCCATGTCGCCGTATTTGCCGATTACCGCGCAGGAAATTGCCGACGCCGCCATCGGCGCCGCCGAAGCGGGCGCTGCGATTGTCCACCTGCATGCCCGTGACCCGGTTGACGGCCGTCCCAGCCAGGACCCGGCGTTGTTCGCCGAATTCCTGCCGCAGATCAAGGCCGCCAGCGACGTGGTGATCAACATCACCACCGGCGGAGCACCGACCATGGGCGTTGAAGAACGCCTGCAACCGGTGATGCACTTCAAGCCGGAACTGGCCTCGCTGAACATGGGCTCGATGAACTTCGGCCTGTATGAAATGCTCAACCGCTTTACCGAGTTCAAGCACGACTGGGAGCGGCCTTACCTGGAAGAAAGTGACGACCGGATTTTCCGCAATACCTTCCGCGACATCACCCACATCCTGAATTCCTGCGCCGAGAACCGCACCCGGTTTGAAATTGAGTGCTACGACATCGGCCACCTTTACACCGCTGCCCACTTTCTGGAACGCGGCCTGCTCAAGCCTCCGCTGTTTATCCAGTCGGTGTTCGGCCTGCGCGGCGGTATCGGCGGGCACCCGGAAGACCTGGCGCACATGCGTCGCACCGCCGACCGGCTGTTTGGCGACGACTACGTGTGGTCGATCCTCGGGGCCGGGCGTGGGCAAATTCCGCTGGCGACCATGGGCCTGGCCATGGGCAGCAATGCGCGTGTGGGGCTGGAAGATTCGCTGTGGGACGGCCCGGGTAAATTGGCCGCCTCGAATGCTGATCAGGTTCGGCGCATTCGCCTGGTGATCGAGGCCCTGGGCCTGAACGTCGCCACACCGGATGAGGCGCGGGAAATTCTCGGGCTCAAGGGGCGTGACCAGGTTAATTTCTAACAACGCTGGGCCGCGCAGCGTCGTGGCCTGGAATCCCGCACAACAACAACAAGGGGATCACTCATGCGTATCGAAGTGCTAGTGGACGTCAAGACCACCCTGGGCGAAGGCCCGGTGTGGGACGTCGAACAACAACGGCTGTACTGGATCGACAGCGCCGACGGCCGCATTCTGCGCTGCACCGACGACGGCCGCGAATTGCGCGCTTGGGATGTGGGCCAGAAAATCGGCTCCATGGCCCTGCGCCACCACAATGGCGAGTCGGCCATCGTCGCCCTGCAAAACGGCGTGCACACCCTCGACCTCAAAAGCGGCGAGCTCACTCTGGTGATCGACCCGGAACCGCACCTGCCCGACAACCGCCTCAACGACGGCAAAGTCGACCGCCAGGGCCGTTTTGTGTTCGGCTCCATGGACACTCTGGAAGACAGCGCCAGCGCCAAACTCTACCGCCTCGACGCCGACCTGAGCCTGCACACGCTGGACGAAGGCATCATCGTCTCCAACGGGCCGTGCTGGAGCCCGTCGGGCGAGACCTTGTACTTTTGCGACACCTGGTCCGGCGAGATCTGGGCCTACGACTACGACCTCGCCACTGGCAACGTGAGTCACCGCCGCACCTTCGCCAAGGTTGACACCGCCGGTGGTGGCGCCGCCGACGGCTGCACCGTGGATGCCGAAGGCTGCCTGTGGCAAGCGTTGGTCTATGCCGGAAAACTGGTGCGCTACACCCCTGACGGCCAGGTCGATCGCATCATCCAGATGCCGGTGAAAAAGGTCACCAGTCTGACCTTTGGCGGGCCGAACCTGGACACCTTGTTTGTGACCTCCATGGCCAAGCCACCGTTGCCGCGGTTCCCGGCCGACGGCCAGCAGCGTGGCGCACTTTTCGCAATTACCGGGTTGGGCGTGCAAGGAATAGCCGAGCGACGATTCGCCAGCTAGCGCGTTTTTTAACACAGGCACATTCCTTCGCAACCTAGCGTCAGTGCGCGCCCTCGCGCGCCTGGAGAAGCCCAATGGCAACTATAAAAAAAGCGTCGCTGCGCAGCATTCACCGGCATTCCTGGGTGTCGCTGCTCGTCTGTTGGATGATCTGGATTCTAAACGCCTACGACCGCGAGATCGTATTGCGCCTGGGGCCGACCATCTCCAAGCATTTCGATTTATCCGCCGATCAATGGGGCACCGTGGCCACGGTGGTCATGCTCGCACTGGCCTTGCTGGATATCCCGGGCTCGATGTGGAGCGACCGTTACGGCGGTGGCTGGAAACGTGCACGTTTTCAAGTGCCGCTGGTGCTGGGTTACACGGCTATTTCATTTCTCTCCGGCTTCAAAGCCCTCAGCGGTAACCTCGCGACGTTTATCGCCTTGCGCGTCGGCGTCAACCTCGGCGCGGGCTGGGGGGAACCGGTGGGCGTGAGCAACACCGCTGAATGGTGGCCGGTTGAGCGGCGCGGTTTTGCCTTGGGCGCGCATCACACCGGTTACCCGATCGGCGCAATGCTCAGCGGCATCGTTGCAAGCTTTGTCATCACCGTGTTTGGCGAAGACAACTGGCGCTACGTGTTCTTCTTCGCCTTTGTGGTGGCGCTGCCGCTGATGATTTTCTGGGCGCGTTACTCCACGGCCGAGCGCATTACCGCGCTGTATGTCGACATCGCCGCCAAAGGCATGACGCCGCCGAATAACGCTCCCGCCAGCCAAGTGAAAGGTGAAGCCTGGCGCACCTTTGTCGCCACCTTGCGCAACCGCAATATCGCCCTGACGGCGGGCAATACCATGCTCACCCAAGTGGTGTACATGGGCGTCAACATCGTGTTGCCGGCCTACCTCTACAACATTGTCGGGCTGTCGCTGGCGGAGTCGGCGGGGATGAGCGTGGTGTTTACCCTCACCGGCATTCTCGGGCAACTGGTGTGGCCGTCGCTGTCGGACATCATCGGGCGGCGCACCACCCTGATCATCTGCGGGCTGTGGATGGCCGCGAGTGTCGGCGCGTTCTACTTCGCCAACACCCTGACCCTGATCATCGTTGTGCAACTGCTGTTCGGCCTGGTCGCCAACGCGGTGTGGCCGATCTACTACGCGGTGGCCTGCGATTCGGCCGAGCCCTCGGCGACCTCCACGGCCAACGGCATCATCACCACCGCGATGTTTATCGGTGGCGGCCTGGCGCCGGTGCTGATGGGCAGCCTGATCGCCTCGGGCGGCGGCTGGACCACCTTGCATGGCTACACCGTGTGTTTCTTCGTGATGGCCGGCTGCGCCTTGGGCGGCGCGTTGCTGCAACTGTTTTCCCATCGCCCATCGGCGCAGGCTGTGCAACTGCAATCCTAAAACAATAGCGATGCGCCCCCCAGCCAGGCTGGCGGGGCGCCAAGAGGAACTGCCGATGAACAGTGCGCGCATAGACGCAGCCCCGCGGGCTTTCTAAACTGCGGCTTGTCTTAGGGAGAAGGGCAGGCGCCGATGAATCGTAATGAACTACGCAAGGCCGACATCAACCTGATGGTGGTCTTCGAAGCACTGATGCTTGAGCGCAATGTCACGCGGGTGGCGGAGAAGCTGTTTCTCGGCCAGCCCACCATCAGCTCGGCCCTCAACCGTTTGCGCACGTTGTTCAACGACCCGCTGTTTATTCGCGTCGGTCATCGCATGGAACCGACCGCGCGCGCCGAAGAGATCATCCAGCACCTGTCGCCAGCCCTGGATTCACTCTCGTCGGCCCTGAGCCTGACCCACGATTTCGACCCGTCCATCAGCACCATGACCTTCCGCATCGGCCTGTCCGATGACGTTGAGTTCGGCCTGCTGCCGCCGTTACTGCGGGCCTTGCGCCAGGAAGCGCCAAAGGTGGTGTTTGTGGTGCAGCACGTGGATTACTGGCGCATCCCGGACCTGTTGGCGTCCGGCGATATCACCGTCGGCATCACCCAGACTCGCGGCTTGCCGGCGAATGCCAAGCGCAAACTGTTGCGGCATATCCGCCCGTGCCTGTTGCGCGCCGATGCTTCGGACACCCCGCTGACCCTCGACGAATACTGCGCGCGGCCCCATGTGCTGGTGTCCCACACCGCCAACGTGTCGGGGTTTGCCGATGAATGGCTGGCAGAGGTAGGCCGCAAGCGCCACGTGGTGTTGTCGGTGCCGCAATACAGCGCGTTGCCGGCGTTGCTCGCCGGCACCGACATGATCGCCAGCCTGCCGGACTACACCGCCCACGCCATGGCCGCCGGTGGCAACCTGTTCTGCGAGCCGTTCCCGTTCGAAACTCCGACCCTGGATTTGTCCATGGTCTGGCTCAGCCACGTCGACACAGACCCTGCGGAGCGCTGGATGCGCTCGCGGCTGGAAGCCTTCATGAGTGACCGCGATTCGCTGCCGGTGACGGTGCCGAAATCCTGAGATAACACCTTCGCAATGAACCACCGATTCGCCCATCACCTATTGAAAACGGTCGGGCCCGGTTCGGCCGCGTGCTATACGTATGACCCTTTTCCTACAACAATTCGGAGCTTTTCATGCCGCACCTGCACCTGGAATACACGGCCAACCTGCCAGGCATGGCCGTTGAGAAAACCCTATTGCGACTCAACAACGTGCTGATGGTGTCCGGGCAATTCGGTGCCGAGTTCGATATCAAAAGCCGCGCCGTGAAGGTGGAGAGCTTCCAGGTGGGCACTTCCCTCAACCCGCGCGGCTTTGTTGCGGTGAAACTGTCGCTGCTCAGCGGGCGGTCGCCGCAGGTCAAGAAGCAGCTGTCGGAAAGCCTGTTGGCGGCGTTGCAGGATCTGGGCGACTGGCCGGCGAACGTGCAGGTTCAGCTCAGCGTTCAGATAGTCGATATGGATCGCGACTCCTACAGCAAAGTCGCCATCGGCTGAGGCTTACAACAAGCCCTGATCCGCGCACACCTTCACCACCTGCTCGCGAAACCAGGTATTGGCGCCGTCCTGCTCACCGGTTTCCTTCCACTGCATATCCAGCGTGAACCCCGGCAACCCGTTGGGGGGCTCGCAATGGCCGAACGCGGGCGCAGGCGCCAGCAGCTTTTGCACGCGGCGGGGCAGGGTGACGACGAAGTCGGTGCCGGCGATCATCTTCAACGCTGCGCTGTAGCTGTTGGCGCGGGCGATCACCTGGCGCTTGTGTGCCTGGCGCGCGAGCCAGCCGTCAATCATGTTGGTGCCGGACGTCCACGGCGTGGGGAATACGTGGCGCCGCTCGACAAAGGATTGCAGGCTGAGCGCCGGCTCCCTCGGCGCCGAGCGCTTGTCGAACACGCAGACCAAATCGTCTTCCAGCAGCATCTGGGTCTTGAAGTCTTTGTGGGCGCGGTGAAAGTGCGGGCCGAAGCAAATCACCAGGTCGAGGCGACCTTCGCGCAGGTCTTCGGCGGGGATATCGGTTTCCAGCTTCTGCACATTGACGATCACCGGCAGGTCGGCGCGATCGAAATTTTTCAGCAGGCGCGGCAGGATTAACTGTTCGAAATATTCCGGTGCACACACATTGAACGTCACCGCCTTTTGCGTCGGGTCGAAGGCCTGCCCACCGGCGTGACACAGGTTTATGCTCTCGAGAATCTTCTGCACATGGTCATACATGGTGCTGGCTTTGTACGTCGGGCGCATGCCCGCCCGCGTGTTGATAAACAGCTCGTCTTCAAAGCTGGTGCGCAGCTTCTTCAAGCTGTAACTCACGGTGGACTGGCTGACGAACAGCGTTTCAGACACCTCGGTAACGCTGCGCTGGTCATAGACGGCGATGAACACCATCAAGTCCTGCATATCGAGCTTTCTGAGCGAATTACTGCTTAGCATCCATTCCGTCCGTAAATCCCTTTGTACCAAACGCGGTACAAGACTTCGCAAAAGCTTAACGGAACGGTCGTGCCAATAGAATGCTCTGTAGGGCGTTTCTATGTTTGGTGTGGGACAAATAGTGTTGGCAACACGACGTTAGCGGATGTGTCGGGCGTAATGTTTTGGATTGAAGCGCGTGACAATCAGCAGCATCACGGCGACTACCGCCGTGAGCGACCACCAGGCCCATTCGAAACTGCCTAAATGATCGCGAATCATCCCGGCAATAAGTGGCGAGAGGCCAGCAATCAGGTAGCCGATACCTTGCACAAATGCGGTCAGGCCGCCGGCGCGACGCGGGTTGTCCACGTGGTCGAGAGACAGGATCAGGCTCATCGGAAACAGGCCGCCGATACCCAGGCCCAGCAGACAGGGCCACAGCAGGCTCAGGTATTGGGGGCTCAAAATCAGGCCGCAGAAACCCAGGATGATCAGTACCAGCAACACGGCAACTACGCCGCGTTTATCCTTGCGACGGTTAGCGATGGCGGGTGTTATCAGCCCCGACACCACTTCCATCGCCGTCAAAAAGCCCAGCAGCAACCCGGCGTCCTGCTCGCTCCAGCCTTGCTCCACGTAATACGGTGCCAGCCACGCCAGTACACAGGTGTAAGACGCGGTGCCAAGGCCGAAAAAGATCGCCAGCAGCCAGGCGCGGCGATTGCCGAAAAACGATTCCTGCGGGCCGGCGGCGGCTTGTGGCAATGGGGGCAATACTGAACGCTGCGCGTACCAGACCACCAGGGCCAATGCTGCAAGCACCGCCCAGATCGCCAGCCCGACGCGCCAACTGCCGGTGTGCACTTGCACGAAGGGTGACAACGACGCCGCCAGCGCCGCACCGCCCATGATGGCGGTGACGTACACGCCCATAAACAGCGAAACGTTGGCACTGAACCGCGATTTGATCAGCGCAGGCAGCACCGCCTGGATCATCGCGATGCCCACACCGGCCACGACGGCGCTGACGATCAACGTCTGGGCTGAATCCAGAAACACTCGCGACAACGTTGCCGCACCAATCACCACCAGCGACAGCACAATGCTGCGATGCTCGCCCACGCGCTTGGCCAGGCCCATGCCAAAAAACATCGCCAACCCCATGGCCATGACCGGCAACATGGTCAGCAAGGCGGCGCTGCTGAAACTCAGCGGTACCTCGCCACGAATCGAAGACAACAGCGGGCCAACCGCCGCCATCGACGGGCGCAGGTTAAGGGCGACCAGTACAACGCTGATCATCAGCCAAACGGCGGTGGTGGGTTTTGCGTGAAGGGTTTGCATGGTCTTGCCTTGAGTGAACAAGGGCGAATCAGGCCATGGGCGGGGGCGGCGGGGCAAATCAGAAAATCGCAGGGGCTATCTAAAAATTGCGGGCCACTGATCGTTCAACACTGCGCTCACACCGCCAGCTCTTTCATCCAGAGCCTCTGGTCGATTTCAATCAGCGTTGGCCCCTGGCGATGACCGTGGCGTCGCAAGGCAATGGGGGGCGATTGGCGACCCCGTTTGAACTGCGGGTGCCGACGGGGATGGGCTAATACCTGGTGTATCCGCCGGGACGCGGCCTTCGGCCGGGCTTGAAGAATTGATGACCTGGTTGGTCAGCCAGGCACAACAGTCGTAACACTGAGGATCAAACTGTGGGAGCGGGCTTGCTCGCGAATGCGGTGCATCAGTCAAAGAAGTTTTAACTGAACCACCGCTTTCGCGAGCAAGCCCGCTCCCACAGTTTTTACCGCGTTGTGTCAGTAGCCGACGGTGAAGCGTTGACGGGAGTGCTTCGGTGTTTCCACTTCATCGATCAGCGCAATCGCAAAATCAGCAAAGCTGATCCAGCTACGGCCTTCAGCACTCACCAGCAACTCATCCTGGCCCAGGCGGAATTTGCCGGTGCGCTCGGTCTCGACGAACTCTGCCGACGGCGACAGAAAGGTCCAATCCAGAACCTTCTCCTGACGCAGCGTGTCGAGAAATTCCGCACCCGCACTGGCTTCAGTCTTGTATTCCGCCGGGAAGCCCGGGCTGTCGATGACACGGCTGCCATCCGGCAGCAACAACGAACCGGCACCGCCCACCACCAGCAAGCGTTTCACCCCGGCTTTTGTCACCGGGCCGATGACTGCGCTGGCAGGCAAGGTGGCGAAGTGCGCCGCACTGATCACCACATCGCTGCCGCTGACGGCTTGTTGCAAGGCTTCAGCGTCCAGCGCATCGACCTGTTTGACGGTGACGCCAGGGCGCGCAGCCAGTGTGTCGGTATTACGCGCGATGGCGGTAACGCTATGCCCACGACGCAGCGCTTCTTCCAGCAGTTGGCTACCGGCACGGCCAGTGGCACCAATGATTGCGATCTTGCTCATGTCGTTCTCCAGTCAGGTCAGGGGTTTAAAAACCTTTCACCACTTCATTTCGCCCTTGGCGACTTTGGCACCCAATTCCAGGCTGCTCTCGTCGGCGAGGTTCGGGTAACGTTTTTTCATGGCCGCGATCAGGGCGGCGGAATCCTTGGCCTTGGCGGTCTCTTCGTCGAACGCCTTGATGTAGCTCGCAGTAAACGCCACCGATTGCACGGTCGGTGCGCCCAGGTAATGGCCCGGAATTACACTGCGCGGTTTAAGGCCTTCAATGCGGTTTAGGGTGGCCAACCAATCGGCATGGGATTTCGGCGTTTGGGTGTCGGCCATCCACACATGAATGTTTTGCGCGACGACCACGCCGCCGACCACTGCTTTGATCGACGGGATCCACACGAAGGTGCGGTCAGGTTGCGCGCCGTCGAGGCCGATGATTTCCAGCTTTTTGCCTTCGAGGGTCAGGCTGTGACCTTCGAGCACGCTCGGAACGATGACTTTCGCGGGTTTATCGGCGCCCATTTTCGGGCCCCAGAACGCGAGTTTTTGCTCAACGGTGGCCTTGATGTGATCCACCACCGGCTGTGGTGCGACCACCTTGGCGTCGGGGAACGCGCTGGTCAGGGTGTCGAGGCCGAAGTAGTAATCCGGGTCGCCATTGCTGATGTAAATCGTGGTGAGGTGCTTGCCGCTGGCGTGAATCTTCTGCACAAGCTGCTCGGCCTGGCCTTTACCGAATTGCGCGTCCACCAAAATCGCGTCTTTTGCGCCGCTTACCAGTACCGAGGTAACCGGAAACACGGCGGCTTCGCCTGGGTTGTAGGCGTCCAGCGTCAGGTCGGCAGCCGCCGCGTGGGCGGCGAAGGCCAGAGCGGCCATCGCGGTGGCAAGCCGTTTAAGAGTCGAGGTCATGTGCAGCTCCAGCAGGGGTAAGTAGTGCACAGAGCTTAGTTGCACTAAACGTCACAAAAAATGCCATGCTTGAACATAGTTTGTTTCTAAAACCGGGCAAATCATGGACCGTCTTCAAGCAATGCGTGTTTTTGTCAGCGTCGTGGACTTGGGTAGCCAGTCCGCCGCCGCCGATCATCTGGACCTGTCGCGGCCGGTGGTGTCGCGTTACCTGGCCGAACTTGAGGACTGGGTGGGCGCGCGCCTGATGCACCGCACCACGCGCAAGCTCAGCCTCACCGCCGCCGGCAGTGAAATGCTGCCGCGTTGCCGGCAAATGCTCGAGTTGTGCACTGACATGCAGGCTGCCGTCACCGAGCCGGATGAAGCCCCGCGCGGCCAGGTTCGCCTGAGTGTGAGCAGTTCGTTCGGCCAGGCGCAGTTAGCCGATGCGGTGGCCGAGTTCGTCAAGCTCAACCCGCTGGTCAGTATCGATATGCAGATGCTCGACCGCACCGTGAACCTGGTGGATGAGCGCATCGATCTGGCCATCCGCACCAGTCTCGAGCTGGACCCCAACCTGATCGCGCGCAAGCTCACGCTGTGCCGGTCGGTGATCTGCGCGTCGCCGGCGTACCTGCGCGAGCACCCGCAACCCCAATACGTGCACGAGTTGGCAGAGCACAATTGCCTGACGCACTCCTACTTCGGCAAAAGCCTGTGGCATTTCACCGAGAACGGCGAGCCGACGTCGGTGGCGGTGCAGGGCAATATCACCGCCAACGAGGCGACGACCTTGCTGCGGGTGACGCTGGCGGGGGCGGGGGTGGCGCGGCTCCCCAGTTATCAGGCCGGGGACTATATTCGCAGTGGCGAACTGATTCGTCTGCTGCCCGAGGCTGAGCCGCAGCAAATGAATGTTTACGCGGTGTACGCCTCGCGCAAACACATGCCCTTGGCGCTGCGCAGCCTGCTGGATTTTCTGGTGCTCAGGTTTCCGGAAGAACCGGCGTGGGACATCGGCCTTTGAGATTTGAGTCTTTGTAACAGGGCACCAGCAGGGTGTTTGAGCTTGACTGGCACTGTTCAAAAGGTAGAACAGGCGATAAGTACCCTGTGGCGAGCGGGCTTGCCCCGCGTTGGGTTGCGAAGCGACCCTAAAAAGGAAGAATGCGGTGAGTCAGATACTCCTCGACCGCTGGTTTTGGGGTCGCTTCGCAACCCAACGCGGGGCAAGCCCGCTCGCCACGGGGTACTTATCGCCTGCTCTATCTAAAGACCTTGAACGGGCTGTCTTTAAAGCCGACATAAATGTGTTGAATGGCGTCCAATAATGGCAACCCGCTCTGAGTGACCTATGCTTTAAACAGGACCGTCAAGGTCTGTTCGGAGGTCGCTGTCATGACTCTAAAAATTAGAAAGTACCTGATGATTTTTACCCTGTGCGCCCTGGCGACAGCGGTGTACGGAACTGCCGCCTATCGCGTCGAACAAACGCGCATGCAGCCGGCAGCTTTTGCAATCAGCTGCCATCAAGACCAATGCATACCGCGTACCGGCAGTTTCAGCGCGCTCAGGTAACCGACTGTTCCGCTTTCAACTGCTCGCGAAAGGCTTTGGGTGAGAACCCGACCCGTCGGCGGAACAGCCGTGAGAAATTCGTCGGGTCGGAAAACCCCAGCACTTCCGACATCTCATTGATGGTCATGCTGGTGTAGGTCAGCAGGCGCTTGGCTTCCAGCAACTGGCGGTCATGCATGATCTGCAGCGCAGGCTGGCCGCCCAATTCCCTACATGTCCCATTCAGGTGTGAGACCGAGATGCCCAGCTTGTGGGCCAAGTCTTCAATTTTTGGGTGCTCGCGGTAATGCTGCTCGACCAACTGGGTGAAACGCCGGAAATATTCCCGGCCCCGTGGCGCGCGCGGGTGGCGACGCTGGATCGCCTGACGGCTGATCCACACCAGCAGCACGCTGACCAGCGCGTGCATCATCATGTCCCGCGCCGGTTGTTCATCCGCGTATTCGTCCTGCAGGCGGGCGAACTGCGCGTTGAGGTAGTCACTGTCCGTGCCGGCCGGGTAGTTGCCCAGGGACTGCAAACCGTCAAGCGCTGCGCCGAGTTGCGCCTGCAAATGGCTGACCAGCGGCGCCGCCAGGGTCACCACGTAGCCTTCAACGTCCTCGGAAAACCGAAAACCGTGCACGCATAACGGCGGCAGCACCTGCAAGGTGGCTTCATTGAGCGTGGTGCGCTGGCCTTCAATCTCCAGTTGCGCATGGCCTTTGTGCACGTACAACAACTGGCACAGATCCGCGTGCCGGTGGGGCTGAATTTCCCACTGGTACTCCCGACTCCGTCGGGAGATGGTCTCGCAGTGCAGCAAATCCGGAGTCGGCCAATGCTGGCTCTCCCCGTATAGCTTGAAGACCGGAATCGCAGAACTGGCAGTTTTGGTCATGGTTTCAATCCGATACTCAGGATAGTGGTTCGGTAATCGCCCCGATTGGCAAAAAGCGCAGGCTTTGTCTCAGTTTTCACCTTCTTATGCCGGCCACTCAAGTGAAAAATGCCAGCAACTAGTTCAATGACAACTCTTTCACCAAATCCGTTCGGTGAAGCTGCGGGCGATAAAAATAATGAAAACGCTGAAAACCCAAGTCGCCATCATTGGCGCCGGTCCTTCGGGATTGCTGCTCGGCCAATTGCTGCATAACGCCGGCATCCAGACCCTGATCGTTGAGCGCCAGCGCGCCGATTACGTGGCGAGCCGCATTCGAGCCGGGGTGCTCGAGCAAGGCATGGTCGACCTGTTGCGCGAGGCGGGCGTCAGCACGCGCATGGATGCCGAAGGCCTGGTGCACGGCGGTTTTGAACTGGCGCTGAACGGCCAGCTCACCCCTATCGACCTGAAAGCGCTGACCGGCGGCCAGTCGGTGATGGTTTACGGCCAGACCGAAGTCACCCGCGACCTGATGGCCGCGCGGGAAGCAGCGGGCGCTACTACGTTGTATGAAGTGTGTAATGTGCAGCCCCACGGCCTGAAAACCGATCAGCCCTGGCTGACCTTCGAGCATCAGGGCGAACGCGTTCGGCTGGAGTGCGACTATATTGCCGGTTGCGACGGTTTCCACGGTGTGGCGCGCCAGTCGATCCCGGCTGAGTCTTTAAAGGTATTTGAGCGCGTTTACCCGTTCGGCTGGCTCGGACTCCTCGCTGACACGCCGCCGGTGCACGCCGAACTGGTGTACGCCAAGCACCCGCGCGGTTTTGCCCTGTGCAGCATGCGTTCGCCGACCCGCAGCCGCTATTACCTGCAAGTGCCGGTGGAAGAGCCGCTGGATGACTGGTCGGACGCGCGTTTCTGGGACGAACTGAAAACCCGACTGCCCCTGGAGCTGGCCGAGAAGCTGGTCACCGGCCCGTCGATCGAGAAAAGCATCGCGCCGCTGCGCAGTTTCGTCGTGGAACCGATGCAGTACGGGCGCCTGTTTCTGCTGGGCGACGCGGCGCACATCGTGCCGCCCACCGGCGCCAAGGGCCTGAACCTGGCGGCCAGTGACGTAAACACGCTGTATCGGATCCTGCTCAAGGTGTACCGCGAAGGACGCGTGGACCTGTTGGAAAAGTATTCTGCTATCTGCCTGCGCCGCGTGTGGAAGGCCGAGCGGTTTTCCTGGTGGATGACCTCGATGCTGCACGAGTTTCCTGAGGCGGATGGTTTCAGCCAGCGCATTGCCGAGAGCGAGCTGGCGTATTTCATCAGCTCTGAAGCCGGTCGCAAAACCATCGCAGAAAATTACGTCGGGCTTCCTTACGAGGCTATCGAATAGCTTGCTATCGAGTAAGATGTTGAGCATTCCCGCGGGCTTTTCCGCTCTCGCGGGCCCTGCTCGAAGGTTCTGCCGTGACTCACCTGAATCAGCACACCCAACCTGTTCCCGCCATACGCAGTGTGCTTGTCGCATTGATGCTGGCGATCTTTCTTGGCGCCCTCGACCAGACCATCGTCGCGGTGTCGATGCCGGCCATTTCTGCGCAGTTCCACGACGTCAACCTGCTGGCCTGGGTGATCGCCGGTTACATGGTGGCGATGACGGTGGCGGTGCCGATCTACGGCAAGCTCGGCGACCTGTATGGGCGGCGGCCGATGATGCTGATCGGCATGGGCCTGTTTACCGTGGCCTCACTGTTTTGCGGCATGGCGCAAAGCATGGAGCAGTTGGTGCTGGCGCGGATCCTCCAGGGCATCGGTGCCGGCGGCATGATCTCGGTGAGCCAGGCGATCATCGGCGACATCATCCCGCCCCGTGAACGCGGGCGCTACCAGGGCTATTTCAGCAGCATGTACGCGGTGGCCAGCGTGGCCGGGCCGGTGCTGGGCGGTTACATGACCGAGTACCTGTCGTGGCGCTGGGTGCTCCTGATCAACCTGCCGCTGGGCGCGGGCGCCTGGTACGTGGCCCATCGCACGCTGGTGGGGCTGCCGGTGCCGCAGCGCAAGCCGATCATCGATTACCTTGGCACGTTGCTGATGATCATCGGTTTGACCGCATTGCTGCTGGGCATTACTGAGATTGGTCAGGGGCATCACTGGCGTGATCAACAGGTGCTGGGGCTGCTGGCCTGTGCGCTGGTGGCGTTGAGTGTGTTTGTGTGGCACGAACGCCGTGCGCCGGAGCCTTTGCTGCCGATGCATTTATTTGCCAACCGCAGCGCGGTGCTGTGTTGGTGCACGATTTTCTTTACCAGTTTTCAGGCGATTTCGCTGACGGTGTTGATGCCGCTGCGGTATCAGACGGTGACGGGTTCTGGCGCCGACAGTGCGGCGTTGCATTTGCTGCCGTTGGCGTTTGGGCTGCCGGTGGGGGCTTATTGCGCGGGGCGCATGACGTCGGTGACGGGGCGGTATAAGCCGCTGATTTTGGGTGGGGCGTTGTTGAGTCCGTTTGCGATTTTGGGGATGGCGTTCAGCGCGCCTCAGGATGTGGGGATGACGGCGGTGTTTATGCTGTTGTGCGGGATTGCGGCGGGGATGCAGTTTCCTACTTCATTGGTTGGGACGCAGAATTCGGTGGAGCAGCGGGATATCGGGGTGGCTACCAGCACCACTAATTTGTTTCGTTCGCTGGGTGGGGCGGTGGGGGTGGCTGCGATGTCGGCGTTGTTGTTGGCGTTGTTGCAGGATTCGAGTTTTGCGCATTTGGCGAGTGGGGCGTTGGCGGGCGAGGGGAGTTCCGGGAATGTGTTGCTGGATGGGTTGAATGCGGCGCCGGGGCTGGCGCAGGATGCGTTGCGTGGGGAGTTGGCGGTGACGTTTCGGCATTTGTTGATGGTGAGTGCGGGGGTGTCGTTGTTGGGGTTGGCGGCGGCTGTTGCGATGCCGGATCGGGTGTTGCGGGGGCGGGAGGATAGGGTGCGGTAGGGGGTTTTTGGTGGTGTGAATATCCGTTGCTGCGGTTGCGGCTTGAATCGGTTCCGCTCTTACAGCGGGTCACTTTTGGCAAACGCCCCAAAAGTAACCAAAAGGTCTTCGCCCCACCACTCGGCACCTCGCTGTGGCTCGGTGTGCCCGCACGCAGGCTTGAATCCGTGGGCCGCCGCGATGGGCCATCCTTGGCCCAGCGCGGCTAACCCGGCGTCCTGCCGGGTTACCCACGGATTCAAGCCTGCGTGCGGCCATCGTGGTTTACGGGGCGCCTGAGATCAAGATCAAAATCTACAGCACGGCGGCCTGGTAGCCGACCTGAGTGGTTGAATCAAAGGCGCTGTTTTTTTCTGGAGCAGATTGCGTTCTCCCAGACCAAATGGAGATCCACCTGTGGGAGCGGGCTTGCTCGCGAATGCGGTGTATCAGCCACCAAATCCATCAACTGACCCACCGCCTTCGCGAGCAAGCCCGCTCCCACAGTTTTGACCGAGTAAGACTTCAATGCCTCCAAACACTGTTGAGCTTTTCTGTGGGAGCTGGCTTGCCTGCGATGCAGGCAACTCGGTAGGTCAGACAAGTACAGTAGATGCCATTTCAGGCAAGCCAGCTCCCTGTGCTTTTGATAGGGATGCAACGAATTTCAAGGGCTGTAATACCCCACCGCCACCATAAACCCTGCAGCCTTACGCACGTAGGCATGCTTGTTCTCAATTCGGTCAGTCACCGGGTTTTTCCAGCGGTAGGTGTATTCCCCCTGGTCCTGTTCAGCCATGATCTTCAGCATCGGCTCTCCCACGGGCCGTCCGTCCGGGTCTTTGACTTTGGCAAAATCGGTATTCACCAAGCGCAAATCAGTGCCATGGGCCACGTAGCGCCCGGTTTTCAGGTCTACCACGAACACGTACAGATCATCCTGCAGAAACCCGCCCTGCAATGAATTGATCGCTTTCAATGTCCCGGCTTGATCCTTTACCAACGCATTCACTGCTTTATTGCGCAAGGCCCGGGCCTGTTCAGGCGTTGCGCGTGGCAAGTAGTAACCCACTGCCAGAATTCGCTCCCCTACGCGCTGGTAAAACACGTGCTTGTGTTCCACCTTGCCGTCATTCCAGTTCTGCCAGCGATAGTCAGCCTGCTGAATGCCCTGACCTTCGGGCACTTTCAGCGCGTCCTTGAAGGACTGCCGCAAGTCCGGTCCCAGCACTTCAGACACATCACGACCAATCAGCGCGGAGGAGGGGCCGCCACTGGCGAGCAACACGCCTTGGGTGTCGACCACAAATACGTAGCGGTCATGGTCGACGAACTCGCCCTGGCGGCTAAATGCTGCGAACGCCTTGTCGCCGTTGCTCTGGTAATACGCCAAGGCTTTCTCCAGCAGCGCCTTGGCGGCTACTGCGTCTTCTTCTTGCGCGGTGTCGGCGTGCACCTGGCTGAAACACAACAGCAGCAGCCAGGTGAGTCGCAGCAATCCCTTCATGACCCATTCCTCGTTCTTGTTAGATGTGCCAACAGCGTAGACCTCTGTGGCTTACGGCGCCGCCAGCCATTGGTTGACGATGGCGTCATACGCCCCGGTGGCCACTGTCAGGTGTAACCATTGGTCGACATAGCTCTTCCACGCCACGTCATCGCGGGGCAACAGGAAGGCTTTTTCGCTGTACTGCATCTGCCGCTCGGGGTTGACCGCGCACAGCCCGGGCTTGAGTTTTTGCTGGTAGCGCGCCTCGCTGGCGTCGGTGATCATCACGTCGGCCTTGCCCGCCAGCAGTTCGTCGAAGATGGTGACGTTGTCGTGCAGGCGGATGTTCGCCTGGCCCAAATGGGTGCGGGCAAAGACTTCGTTGGTGCCGCCCGCAGGCTCTATCACCCGCACCTCGGGCCGGTTGATCTGTTCCACGCTTTGGTAGCGCTGTACATCGGCGCAGCGCACCAGCGGGATCTTGCCGTCGACGCCAAGGGACTGGCTGAAAAAGGCTTTTTTCTGGCGCTCCAGCGACACGGAAATACCGCCCACGGCGATGTCGCAGCGTTGGGCGAGGAAGTCCGGCATCAGGGTTTTCCACGTGGTGGGCACCCAGCGGATCCTGGCGTTCAGGCTCTTCGCCAGTGACTCGGCCATGGCGATGTCGATGCCTTCGTAGCTGCCGTCGGCGCGCAGCGAGGAGTAAGGCTTGTAGTCGCCGGTGGTGCAGACGTTCAGGGTGCCACGCTGCTGCACGTCATCCAGGCGCGAGTCGGCCAGGGCGTGAGTGGCCAGGCTTGCCAATAAACAAAAGGCCAGAGGCGCTTTCATGCGGTCGATTCCTTGGGGGGCATCATCGGGGCCGCCATTATTTCCAGCAAATCGATGGGATGGCAATTGTTTAGCCAGGTTGCAATCACACTCCGTCAACCCGCTAGTTGTGGCGAGCGGGCTTGTTGTGGCGAGCGGGCTTGCCCCGCGTTGGGTCGCGTAGCGGCCCCAAAACCAGCCCCCGGGAGTATCTGATACACCGCATTCTGCTTAATGGGGCTGCTGCGCAGCCCAACGCGGGGCAAGCCCGCTCGCCACGACAAGCCCGCTCGCCACACGATATTCGGCAGTGACGCTTTCGACCTTTTTTTCACGTTCCAGTGGTTAAGCTGCGAATCAAGGTCGTTCACTACCGTTCCACTCATATGAGCCCGTGATGTCGTCACAACTTCCTTCTTCCATCGAGATTGAATTCGCCGAGCGCTGCGACCGTGAGCATGCCAGGGTCTGCGGTGACCCGCGCCCGCCGGCGTTGCGCAAGCGCCTGGGCGCCTGGCGTGATGAACGGTTGGTGCGCCAGGCGTTGAAAGTGGCAGGCGAGCCGGGGCTGATCCTCGACCTCGCGTGCGGTTCGGGACGCTTTTGGCCGGTGCTGGCCGAACACGTCAATCGGGTGATTCTGGCGTCTGATAATTCCCAGGAGATGCTCGACCACGCGCTGACTCACCATCCGGCGTCGTTGCTCAAACGTGTCAAAACCTTCAAGGGCTCGGCGTTCTCCATCGGCCTGTCGGCGAACGCGGTGGACTGCATTTTCTGCCTGGAACTGTTTCGGCATGTGCCCAGCGCTGAGGTGCGCGCGCTGTTGTTGCGCGAGTTTCATCGGGTCAGCCGCGACACGGTGATTGTCTCGGTGAACGCCCGCACGTCGGTGGAGGACGAGTTTCGCCAGGCCGGCTTCAAAGTCTTGAACCAGCAGGAATTCCTGCCAGGCTCCAAGCTGTGGCGGGTATACGTTCTGCGTAAGAGAGGATAAGTCCCGCTCGTCGGACTATTCTTCATCTCTTGTCGGAGTTTTCATGAAGGCGTGTGCACTGCGAATGCTCGCAAGCCGCTTTCGCGATATATACTGCGCGCCATTCTTCAAGGGAGAGCCGTGTGGCCATCGATATTCACTGGATCTGCGACAACGATAGCCTCGGCCAGCATTGCGCCGAATGGCAGCAGTTGCCATTCGTCGCCCTCGACACCGAATTCATGCGGGTCGACACCTTTTATCCCATCGCCGGGCTGATCCAGATTGGTGACGGCCAACGCGCTTACCTGATCGACCCCCTGACCATCGACAACTGGCAACCCTTGGCCGCCTTGCTGGAAAACCCGGCGGTGACCAAGGTGGTACACGCCTGCAGCGAAGACCTCGAAGTGCTGCTGCGCCTGACCGGCAGCTTGCCGGTGCCGTTGTTCGACACCCAATTGGCTGCGGCTTACCTGAACCTCGGGTTCTCCATGGGTTACTCGCGCCTGGTGCACGCCGTGCTCGATATCGAATTGCCCAAGGGTGAGACGCGCTCGGACTGGCTGCAGCGGCCGTTGTCCGAGACCCAGGTGAGCTACGCCGCCGAAGATGCGGTGCATTTGGCCGAAGTGTATATCCGCCTGCGCCCGCAATTTTCTGACGACAAATACGCTTGGGTACTGGAAGACGGCGCGGAACTGGTGGCCAACCTGCGCCGCGAAGTGGACCCGTACGAGGTGTACCGCGACGCCAAGCTGGCGTGGAAACTCTCCCGCGCCCAGCTCGCCGTGCTGCGCGAACTGTGCGCCTGGCGCGAGCAGCAAGCCCGCGCCCGTGACCTGCCGCGCAACCGCATCATTCGCGAACACTCGTTGTGGCCCCTGGCCAAATCCCAGCCGGATAACCTCGCCGCCCTGGGCAAAATCGAAGACATGCACCCGCGTACCGTGCGCCAGGACGGCCAGTTTTTGCTGGACCTGATCAAACGTGCCGCCAGCGTGCCCATGGACCAATGGCCGCCCGCCGTTGCCGAGCCGCTGCCGGTTGACGCCGCCACGCTGATCAAGCAACTGCGCGCGTATGGCCAAACCGAAGCCGAACGCCTGGACATGGCGCCGGAACTGATGCTGCGCAAGAAAACCCTCGAAGCCCTGGTCAAAAGTGGCTACCCCGATGGACCTTATACATTGCCAGACTCGCTGCGTGGCTGGCGCCGCGAGTTGATGGGCCAGGCGCTGCTCGACAGCCTGGCCACTGCCGGAGAACAGCCTTGAAACGTATTTGCTCCATCTATCGCAGCTTGAAAAAAGACGGTATGTACCTCTACGTGCTCAAAAGTGATGCCCTGGAGCGCGTGCCGGAAACGTTGATGATCGCGTTCGGCAAAGCTCACCACGCATTCGATATGGTGCTGACGCCTGAGCGCAAGCTGTCGCGCGAAGACATCGCCGTGGTCCTGGAAAACCTCGACAAGCAGGGCTACCACCTGCAAATGCCGCCGGCCGAGGACGAGTACATCGAACACTTGCCCGAAGAGCTGCTGCGACGCAACGACCCGATGTGATCGGGGTGCCCTGTTCAGGGCACATTTATCCAAGCAAATGTATGGGTTGGCGGTGGCCGTAAGGATGCGGGCGGCCGTCTGCACTGTTTTTGAAAGGTTTGAACCATGCGTGTTCTGATTGCTGAACGGGATCACCCGCTCTACGCCCAACTGCTAAGCGAAGCGGCACCGGACCTTGAGGTCTTGACCAGCGGCGACACTGCCGAACTGTCGCGCCTGGCGGCTGATTGCCCGATCTGGCTCGGCCAGCCGGATTTGCTCGCCAACCTCTTGCGCCAGGGCCATACACCACAGTGGCTGCAATCGACCTGGGCTGGCATCACGCCACTGCTCGCCGAAGGCTTGCCCCAGCATTATCGCCTGACCCGTGCGGTGGGCATTTTTGGCCAGGTGATGGCCGAGTTTGTCCTGACCTACATGCTCGGTCACGAGCGCGAAGTGTTGGCGCGGCTGGTAAGCCAGGTCGAGCGCAAGTGGGATAGCCGCATGGGCCAGAGCCTGGCGGGGCGCAAGGCGCTCGTCGTAGGCACTGGTGATATCGGCCAGAGTGTCGCCGATTTCCTGCTGCCGTTTGGCGTGAAGTTGTACGGCATCGCCAGCACGGCGCGCGAGCAGGCGCCGTTTATCGAAGTCGCCGGGCTGGATCAACTGGGCCGCTTGGTGGGGGAGGTGGATTACGTGATCAACCTGCTGCCGAACACGCCCGAGACCCACGATCTGTACGACGCGGCGCTGTTCAAGCAATTCAAGCCGACCGGGTTGTTTATCAACGTTGGGCGCGGTGTGGCGGTGGTTGATGCGGACCTGGTCGAAGCCTTGAAAGAAGGGCACCTGGCGGGCGCGGTAATCGACGTGTGCCGTCAGGAGCCGTTGCCGCAACGCCATCCATTCTGGACCGCGTGGGGCTTGCTGCTGACCGGGCACAGCTCGGCGCCGACCTCGCCTTCGATGATGGTGGAGTTGTTTGTGCAGAACCTGCGGGCGTATCAGGCCAAGGAAGCGTTGCGCGGCGAAGTGAGTTTCGAGCGCGGTTACTGAGTGTAGGAGCGGGCTTGCCCGCTCCCACAGTGAACCTGTGCAGGGCTTACAGGCTGAAATCACCTTCCGACACCAGCTCGCTCAACGGCTTGCGCGGGCTTGGCGCTTCACGCCCTTGCAGGTACTCCGGCAAGCTCGATTTATCGCCCAGCTTGCCCACGGCGACGGCCGCGTGCAGTGCATAACCGTCCGGAATTTTCAGCTCTTTGCGGGTCAGTTCCTGATCGAAGCCGGCCATGCCGTGGGTGTGCCAGCCGCTGATGCTGGCTTGCAGCGCCAGGTGGCCCCAGGCCGAGCCGGTGTCGAAAGTGTGCCACAGCGCCGGGGTTTCTTCGGTGGCGCCGGGGGCGATGAAGTCGGTTTTCGAGGCGATGATCACCAGGGCCGACGCGTGCTGCGCCCAGCTGCGGTTGAATTCGTTCAACAGGCCCAGGAAGCGCTCCCAGTCCGGCGTGTCGCGGCGCGCATAGAGAAAGCGCCATGGCTGCGAGTTGTAGGCCGATGGCGCCCAGCGTGCGGCTTCGAAGAAACTCAACAGGGTGTCCTTCGAGATGCTTTCGCCGGTAAAGGCGCGGGGCGACCAGCGTTCGGTGAACTGGGTATGGATCGGGTGATCGGCAACGCGTGGATTTGTACTCATGAACGGTTCCTGAAGGTCAATTCGGCGTTCCAAGCTACTGCGCGCCCACTAGACTGACAAGTGTTGTTACACCGCAGGTCGTAAGCGCTTGGCCCCACGGGCCAGTGGCACTAGACTGGCGGCCTTTTCACCTACCGATACTGATGTAGAGCCATGGCCGCCAAAGTCGAACCTTTCTGGATACGCAAAACCCTCGAACACCTCGATCAAGAGGAGTGGGAGTCGTTGTGCGACGGCTGTGGCCTGTGCTGCCTGCAAAAGCTTGAGGATGAAGACGACAACAGCGTCTATTACACGCGCATCGCCTGCAAACTGCTCGACCTCAACACCTGCCAGTGCACCGACTACCCCAACCGCCGCGCCTCGGTGCCCGACTGCATCCAGCTCACGCCGGGCCAGGCTGACCAGTTCAAATGGTTGCCTCCGACCTGCGGCTACCGCCTGGTCAGTGAGCGCAAAGACCTGCCACTGTGGCATCACCTGGTGTGCGGCGACCGCGATGCCGTACACCACGAACGCATTTCCCAGTCCGGGCGCATGCTCAGCGAAGGCAGCGTGCCCGAGGACGACTGGGAGGATTACCTGATCTTTCGCGCGGGCTAAAAAGGAGTGTGTATGAGGGTGGCAGTCAAGCTGGCGGCGAGCCTGATGGCGCTGGCGTTCAGCGGGCCGGTGTGGTGCGCCAAGAAAGTTGACCTGGATTACCACGTCAAACTGCTGCCCCAAACCGAGCAGGCCGAGGTTCGTGTCAGCCTGTCCCAGGGCTCGGCGGTGCGCAGCCTGGACTTCGACTTGGGTCGCGCCGGTGACTACAGTGATTTCAAGGCCGATGGCCAGTGGAAGGTCACCGGCAGCCATGGCCTGTGGCAGCCAAGTGCTGACAAGGCCAGCCTGACCTACCGCGTGCGTCTCACCCATGCGCGCAAGCCGGGCGTCTATGACGCGCGCATGACGCCGAGCTGGGCGCTGTTTCGCGGCGAAGACCTGGTGCCCGCTGCGCGGCTCGACCAGCAGGACGGCGTCGAGCTGGTCTCGCGCTTGATGTTCGAACTGCCCGCCGGCTGGAAGAGCGTCGAAACCGCCTGGCCGCGCATCGGCAAGCACAAATTCCGCATCGACAACGTCTCGCGCCTGTTTGACCGGCCCACGGGCTGGATGCTCGCCGGCACCCTCGGCAGCCGCCGTGTGCGCCTGGGCGAAACCGAGGTCACCGTGGCCTCACCCAAAGGTCAGGCCATGCGCCGCATGGATATAGTGACGTTGCTGACGTTTGTCTGGCCCCAAGTGGAAGCCGCGTTCCCGCGTCACCCGGCGAAATTGCTGGTGGTGGGTGCCAGTGACCCGATGCGCCGTGGCGTGTTCTCGTCCCGCGACTCGATCTACCTCAACAGCCGCTCGCCGCTGGTCAGCGAAAGCGGCAGCAGCCCGTTGATCCGCGAAGTGGTGCAAGCGATTGGCCGTTTCAACGATCACCAGGGCAGTGACTGGATCAGCGAAGGGCTGGGCGAGTATTACGCCATTGAGTTGGTGCGTCGTGCCGGTGGCATCACCGATGAACGCTATGCGGCAATTCAGGCGCGGTTGGCGAAGCAAGGCAAAGGCGTCACCACGCTGCGCGGCGAGCAGGTGAACGCGCCTGCCGTGGCGCAGGCAGTGCTGCTGTTGCAGGAGCTGGACCGTGAGATTCGCGTGAAAACCCACAACAAGCGCTCGCTGGATGATCTGGCACAGGCGGTAATGCGCGCGAACAGCACGACCACGCCGGAGTTTGTGCAGTTGGCCGAGAGCATCATCGGCGAGTCGTCGGTGGTGCTGGATACCAAATTGCTGCACTGATCCCAAGCCATACACAAAGCAAAAATGTGGGAGCGGGCTTGCTCGCGAATGCGGTGTATCAGTTAATCAATAAGTTAACTGAAAGACCGCATTCGCGAGCAAGCCCGCTCCCACATTTGGATCTGTACCCGTTTGGATAAAGGGATCAGGCCGAAGGTTTAGTGGCCTTCTCAGCCGCCACTTCCGCCTTGGTCTTCAAATTCTTCAGCTCCGCCCCGGCTCGCTCGATCTTTGTGCGCACGCTGTTCATTTCCTGGCGGCCCTGTTCCAGCTTGTCTTTGAGCGAACTGTGCCCGGTAAAACCACGGGCCAGCGCCACACCGCCGATCGCCACTTGAATCAACCCGAAAATGCCACCACGGCGCAGGCCTTTGCCAACCATCATCACACCGCCGGCTACCGAGCCGATGCGCTCCCAGCCGTGCACGTTCTGGGTAGGCTGGGGCTCAAGTGAATCGTGTTCGATGATAGGTCGCAGGATTTTGCTGTCGCTCATGATCTGTCTCCAACAAGGACTAATGATATGTAGCTGACTGTTGGCGGGCGCTGGATGTTCCCAAAAAATCAGTACTTGGGGCCCGAGCGGGTATTGTTGCCCTTGGCCAGGCGGTCGTAGAGCACCACGTTGACGGTGGCGGCAAGGTTCATGCAGCCGGTGGTCGGTATGTACACCACGTCTTCACACCAGTCGCGAATCTCTTTGTCCAGCGAGCCGTCTTCGGGGCCGAAGATGTAGAGCGCGCGGTCGGGGTGGGTGTATTCGGGCAGCGGGCGGGCGCCTTCCACCAATTCTACGGCGACCGGAATGCAGCCCAGCGGCAGGATCTTTTTCAGGTCGTCGATGCCGATCAGCGGAATGTCGTGGTGGACTTTCTTGGTGTCGGTGATGAAATCCCGCGCGCGCTCGTAACGCACGCCGGTGTAAAACACCGAGGCCACGCCGTAGCAGCCGGCGGCGCGCATCACCGAACCGACGTTCTCGGGGGATTTGGGGTTATACAGACCGATGCAGCTGTAGCGTTTATTGCCCACGGGGAAGGGTGCCTTGGAGAAAAACGGCGATTATACGGGGGTGGGCAGGATCAGGGTACGTGTTGCTGGTCAGACCGCCATCGCAGGCAAGCCAGCTCCCACACTGGATCTGCGAACACGCATCAAAATGTGGGAGCTGGCTTGCCTGCGATGAGACCGGTACAGGCGACAAAAAACCTTCAGTCGTCTTTCTTCATCAACCCCGCCAACGCCGCAAACGGGTTGTGCGTGGCCTTGGCAATGGTCGGGCTGCTGGTGGAGCCTTCGCTGAAGTATTGCTGGTCGGTGTAGCGCGAGTGTTCATTGTCGTGGCAATACAGGCACAGCAACTCCCAGTTGGAGCCATCCTGAGGGTTGTCATCATGATTGTGGTTACGGTGGTGCACGGTCAGTTCGCTCAGGCGTTTGCCGGCGAATTCACGGGTGCAGCGGCCGCACACGTGGGGGTACATTTTCAGGGCTTTGTCGCGGTAGCCCATTTCCCGGTCGCGCTGGGCATCGGCGAGGATGCGGTCCAGCTTGGCGGTGTGGGAGGGCGGGTTGGTCGAGCTCATCATGGCTCCTGGCTGTTTGGTGGTTCACGGATAGAGCTGATTCTAGCCGCTCACGGCGCAATTAGCGCCAGGCTTTTTCAGCTGCGGTACAGCCTGACACAGGCAAATGTTTGTAGTATCGGCCCACTGAATTCATAAGGATCCTCTCTCATGCGTCTGCATTCATGGCTGTCGGCATTAACGCTGTGCGCGGTTGCCGCCCAGGCCCAGGCGTTCACGGCGCCCAAACCCGGGCAAGTGATCGATGTGACCCTGGAGCAACTGCACCCCACCCAGGCCGTGGTGGGGTTCGACGAGATCCATTACAGCCTTGGCCTGTTCGCCGAAACGCCGGCCAAGGTCTTTGATGAATACTGCCAGACCAACGGCCAGGGCGACGCCGTTAAAGTCGGCAAAAAAGCCGACCTGCACGACCCCGCCAGCTTCACCTGCCAGGACCCGGTGGGCACCCATCCCGATGAGATGAAAACCGTGATCGTCGGCCCCGGCGGCCAGCTTTACCTCACCGACGGCCACCACAGCTTCACCACCCTGTGGGAGCAGCCCGGTGCCGGCCCGCAGCTGAAAATGTGGGTGCGCGTGACCGATGATTTCAGCAACAGCCCCGACTTGGCGACATTCTGGCAGCGCATGGAGCAAGGCCATAAGGTGTGGCTCAAGGACGGCCAGGGCCGCACGCTGACACCTGCGCAATTACCTGCGCACCTGGGCTTCAAGAACTTGCAGGACGACACGTTGCGCAGCCTGGTGTATTTCACCCGCAAGGCCGCCTATGGCAAACCCGACTCGGCGGGCGTGGTGCCGGAATTTCTGGAGTTTTACTGGGGCAGTTGGTTGCGCACGCAGCTGGATTTGAGCGCGTTCAACCTGAACAAGAAGAAGGGTTACAAGGATGCGGTTGAAGCGGTGGCCCAGCGCATGGTCAGCCTGAGCCCGGACGCGCCGGTGGGCGACAGCGGGTTTACTGCGCATCAGTTGGGTGGTTTTACCGCAATCGACCAGAAGGCGTTGAAAAAGACCCTGGATAACAAGGTGCCGTACGTGATGGATTACCGTAAATCTCGAAACTGACGTAGATCGAAATGTGGGAGCGGGCTTGCTCGCGAATGCGCAGTGTCAGTCAGCAAATTCGTTGGCTGATACACCGCATTCGCGAGCAAGCCCGCTCCCACAGGGGATTTGCTGTGTTTGGAAAACAGTGATCAGCCTTTGAGTTTTTCGGCAATCCAGATGGTGTGCCGGGTGCCCTTGTTGCCATGGGCAAATACCTGCACTTCTTCGGCCTTGAAGCCGGCCTTGCGCAGTTTGTCGCTGAACAGTTTGTCGGCGCTGGCTGACCACACGGCCAGTACGCCTTTGGGTCGCAACGCCTTGGCGCATGCGGCCAGGCCACCTGCGGAGTACAGCCAGCTGTTGGCCTTTTGGGTGAGGCCTTCAGGGCCGTTGTCGACGTCGAGCATGATCGCGTCAAAGCCTTGAGGCTCGGCCTGCAACACCTTGGCCACGTCTTCCATGCGGATTACGGTGCGTGGGTCGAGCAGCGGGCGGCCGGATTTTTCCCCCAGCGGCCCACGGTTCCATTCCACAACGCCGGGCACCAGTTCGGCGACGACCACTTCGGCGGTCTTGCCCAAATGCTTGAGCGCCGAGGCCAGGGTAAACCCCATGCCCAGGCCGCCGATCAACACCCGCGAACCCGGGCGCCCGGCGACCTTGCGGCAGGGGATTTCTGCCAGCGCGTCTTCGGAGCCGTGCATGCGCGTGTTCATCAGTTGGCCGCCGTCGCCGCCCTGAATCTTGATGACAAAATCCTCACCGTATTCGAACAGGCACAGGGCACCGCCATTGTCGGGGATCGGGGTGGTGTCCAGCAGAACGAAACGTTTCATGGAAATCTCATTGGGAAGGGCATTCTTGCGCGGTTGGGAGTAGCCTTACGACATTCCGGTCAGGCCATGGAGCCATCGATGAAGTGCAGTATTCTAACGGTCATTCTGCTCGGCGCGCTCGCCTCTGGTGCAGCGCAGGCTCAAGAGGAGCAAACGGTGCCGGTTGCACCCGCGCCAACGCCCGGTGCGCCGGGCACGCCGACGCCGACGTTGTACCCGCAAGTCACCCCTCCGGTCGCGCCCAAAGCCACGGCGAATGGGTCACCGGCACTGGTGCCGATCGTGTTGCCAACACCGCCCAAGGATCAGACGGTGCCCGGTTTGCTGCAAAACGACAGCAAACCGAAAACGCCCGGCGGTTAAAACTGCTGAGAGAGTAATTGCCCATCGGCCATGCGCAGGCGCTTGGACAGGGCAATCGCCACCGCGCGGATGATCTTGGCCGCCACTCGGGGCGCTTCGTTGAGCATTTTTTCCAGGGAATCCTTGCCCAGGTTCAACAGCATGCAATCGGTGGCGGCCACGCAACTGGCCGAGCGCCGCTCGCCATCCAGTACCGCCATTTCGCCAAACGCCCGACCGCTGCGCAGGGTGGCGATGGTCAGGCGCTGGCCTTCGTGATTGGTTTTTTGCACCGCCACCTGGCCGCTGTGGATGATGCACATGAAGGTGCCGGCATCGCCCTCAAGGAAAATCACCTCGTCCTGGGCGATGCTGCTGATATTGAAGTAGCCGGCGGCGATGTGAAAATCCTCCGCCAGCAGGGGGTCGAACAAGCCGCAATCCATGAGCATGTCGCGGATTTCGGTATTCATTAAGGTCGGGAGTGCCATGTGCAATCTTGGTCCATCAATCAAGTAGGGCGGTCCTGTGTTCAGACAGGGCCGCCGCACTAAGTTCCTAAATCAAGCCGAGCGCCTTGAAAACAAATCCATATTCGAGCGCTACGTCACGTAATCCCTGGTAACGACCACTCATGCCGCCATGGCCAGCACCGAGTTCGGTCTTGAGCAGCAGCAGGTTGTCGTCCGTCTTGGTTTCACGCAATTTGGCCACCCACTTGGCCGCTTCCCAATACTGCACGCGGCTGTCGTTGTAGCCGGCAATCACCAGCGTGGCCGGGTAGGCTTGGGCGCTGACGTTTTCGTACGGCGCGTACGCCTTGATGCGTGCGTACACCTCTGGTTCTTCGGGGTTGCCCCACTCGTCGTACTCGGTGACGGTGAGCGGCAGTTCCGGGTCGAGCATGGTGTTGAGCACGTCGACAAACGGCACTTCGGCAATCGCCGCTTGGAACAGCTCCGGGCGCTGGTTCAGCACGGCGCCGATCAACAGGCCACCGGCGCTGCCGCCGCTGATCGCCAGTTGCCTGGACGTGGTCAGGCCCTCGGCGATCAAGTGTTCGGCGCAAGCAATAAAGTCACTGAACGTGTTCTGTTTATGTTCCTGCTTGCCGTTGCGGTACCAGGCCTCACCCAGTTCGCCGCCGCCGCGTACGTGCGCAATCGCAAACGCCACGCCGCGATCGAGCAGGCTCAGGCGTGCGTGGGAAAACCACGGGTCGAGGCTTGCACCGTAGGCGCCGTAGCCATACAGGTAGAGCGGCGTCGCCTTGCCAAGGTGTTCTCGCTTGACCACCAAACTGATCGGCACTTGAGTGCCATCGGCGGAAGTGGCCCACAGGCGGCTGCTGACGTAATCGTCGGCATTGAACACGCCGAGCACCGGGGTTTCCTTGAGCACTTGTTGCGCGCCGCTGGCGAGTTCCAGCTGACGCACCTGGGCCGGGCGGTTCAAGGCTTCGTAGCGCAGGCGGATCTTGTCGCTCGGAAACTCCAGGCTGTTCTGTACGTAGAGGCTGTAAGCGGCGTCAGGCAATTCCACACGGTAGGCGGGCACGCCTTGCGGGTGGACCTCGATCACCGGCAGCCCGCCGATGCGCAGGCTCAGGGTCATCGCCTCGGCGTTCAGGCTGACGCCGTCGAGCATCACCTCATCGCTGTGGGGGATCAGGTTTTGCCATTGATCTTCGGTCGGCACGCTGCCGGTGTCGGGCGCAACGAACAGTGCGTAGTTGATGCCGTCGCGGTTGCTGCGGATAAACCAGGTCCACTCGCCCTCAAGCTTGCCGTGGTCCACGTCGTATTCATGGTCTTCGACCCGTGGCGCCAGGCAGGTGAAATCCAGGTGCGGCTGGTCGGCATCCAGCGCCCAGATTTCGCTGGTGGTTTTGCTGCCGAGGGTCACCAGCAGCTGACGCTCGGAGCTGGAACGGTAGCAATGCAGGAAGAACCGCCCATCGGGCTCGTGGAACACTTCCTGGGCCGCCGTGCCGTCGAGGCGGTAGCGATAGAGTTTGTGCGGCCTGTGGGTGTCGTCCAGCTCGCCGAAGAACAGGGTCAGGCTGTCGTTGGCCCACGTCATGCTGCCGTCGCAATCCTGGAATTCCAGTTCGCTGACTTTGCCGGACGCCAATTCCTTCACGTACAGGGTGTAAATCTCTTCACCAGTGGTATCAAGGCTGTAGGCCAGGCGCTGGTGGTCGGGGCTGATGCTGAAGGCGCCCAGGGAGAAAAACCCGCCATTGGCCAACGCGTTCGGGTCCAGCAGCAGTTCTTCAGTGCTCTGGTCTACCGCATTGCTGTCATCCGCCGGGCGGCGGCAGCGGTAGTGGCGGGCATATTCGTCACCGGCGGTGGTGCGCGTGTAATACAGGTAAGGGCCCCACGGGGAGGGCAGGGACAGGTCGGTTTCGAGAATGCGGCCCTTGATCTCCTCGAACAGGCTGTCGCGCAGCGCTTGCTGATCGGCGAGTTGCGCTTCCTGCCAGGCGTTTTCGGCCTTGAGGTAATCCAGCACCTCAGCGGTGTCGCGCTCTTGCAGCCAGGCGTACGGGTCTGGGCCTGGGGCCTTGCGGGCAATCGGGACGGTCGATATAGGCATGGATCACTCTCTGTCTGGCGGACGGTGGCAGGCATTGCAGCCGCGACACGCAAAAGCCGTTATCATAGCCGCCTCTTTGCCAGCCTTGCCATGGACACCATGACCGAGAACGACTATCTGATCGCTTGGGGCCTTTACGCCTTCGCCGCTTTGGGCTGCCTGTTGGTATGGTGGCGCATGACCCGCTGGATCTGGCGCTGGCTGCGCGAGCCGCTGCAGTTGCTGATGGCGGTGCTGCTGTTCAGCCCGACCATCGTTGACCCGGTCAAGACCCAGTTTGCACCGGCCGTGGCGATTACCGCCCTGGACCTGGTGCTCAAGGTCGGCAACAACGCCTGGCGGGCCATTTCCGATTTATTCATGTACTCGATGATCGCGTTTGGCGTGTACATCGTGTTCGTGTTGATCCGCTGGCCCATCGAGCGTGCCGCCAATGCCCGCCGTGAGCGCAAGGTCGCCGTTGATGCGGCGCTGGCCGCCGAGCCGGTGGAGGACGACGAGCCTTTCCATCGCCCGGCGGTGGACCGCGGTCAGCGGGTCGAACCGCGTCTTTAACGTTGTACGCCCTGCAGCGAGAGCCCTGGCATGTGTGAATTATTGGGCATGAGTGCCAACGTCCCCACCGATATCGTGTTCAGCTTTACCGGGCTGATGCAGCGGGGCGGGCGTACCGGCCCCCACCGCGACGGTTGGGGTATCGCGTTTTATGAAGGCCGTGGACTGCGTCTGTTCCAGGACCCGGCGGCCAGCAGCGAATCGGAAGTCGCGTTGCTGGTGCAGCGTTACCCCATCAAAAGTGAAGTGGTGATCGGCCATATCCGCCAGGCCAACGTGGGCAAGGTGTGCCTGTCCAACACTCACCCGTTCGTGCGCGAACTGTGGGGGCGCAACTGGTGTTTCGCCCACAACGGCCAGTTGGCCGACTTCAACCCCCGCGCCACGTTCTACCGCCCCGTTGGCGATACCGACAGCGAAGCAGCGTTCTGCGACCTGCTCAACCGCGTGCGCGAAGCCTTCCCCGAGCCGGTGGAGATCGAGCAAGTGTTGCCGGATTTGATCGCCGCCTGCTCTGAATACCGCAGCAAAGGTGTGTTCAATTGCCTGCTCAGCGACGGCGACTGGCTGTTCTGCTATTGCTCGACCAAACTGGCACAGATCACCCGGCGCGCCCCGTTCGGCCCGGCACGCTTGAAAGATGTCGACGTGATCGTCGATTTTCAGGCTGAAACAACCCCCAATGACGTGGTGACGGTGATTGCCACCGAGCCACTGACCGACAATGAAAACTGGACCCGCTACAAGCCGGGCCAATGGAGCCTGTGGCGACGCGGTGAATGCGTCAGCCAGGGCGTCACCGAGTAAGGATATCGACCATGTTGCTCAGTTATCTGCGGTTGGTGCTGTTTGCCATTGGCTTGTTGGTCGGCGTGCAAGTGCCGGGGTTTATCAACGACTACGCCAAGCGCGTCGAAGCCCACCTGATCGAGTCCCAGACCGGCCTGCGCGGCTTTGATGCCACTGCGCAGCAGTTCTTCAAGGGCGACCTGCAAGCGCTGGTGGCGCATTACCGCGCCAGCGATGACCCAGTCTTCCAGAGCGATGCCAACAGCCTCGGCACGTTACTTGACCGCCAACTGGCGTTGGACAAGCAATTCCAGGCCATGCAAGGCCCGTGGTACATCCGTGTGCTGCAAGTGGCGGTGGCGGCAGACCCGGACATTCGTCTGGAAACGTGGAATGGCTACAGCTATCAGATATTGCTGACGCCCGAAGCGATGGGCTGGGGGCTGGGCGGGGCGATGCTGTTGTCGTTCGGGATTGAATGCCTGTTTCGCTTGATTGACTGGGTGGTATTGGGCGGCAAACGCCTGCGCCAGAGCCGGCCTATCGAAGAGCGTGACTTGAAAGGTTTATAAACCGTACACCGATCCAAATGTGGGAGCGGGCTTGCTCGCGAATGCGGTGGGTCAGTCACAACATCTCTGACTGACACTGCGCATTCGCGAGCAAGCCCGCTCCCACATTTTTAATCCGGTTTCTTCAGTGGGCGAGGACCATCCGCTCCTCGCCGACCTCTTCGGCATAGCGCGCCACCACCTTCTGGCACAACCCCACAATCTCCTCCACCAATTCCACCCCCACGCGCCATGACACCACCACCTGCAAATTCGGCAGGCGCTGCGCCATCGGCAACATCACCAGTTCCCCGCGCGCCAATTCTTCGCTGACCAACACCGGCGGCAGCGCGCCAATGCCGAAGCCGTCGCGCAGTAACCGGGTGATCGCCGACACCGAATTCACACAGTTCATCCGTGGCGCGGCCACGCCATTGGCCTGCATCAGGCTCAGCACGTCCTGGTGCGGATGGGAGTTTTTCGAGTAGGTGATGATGCGTTCCTGAGCCAGTTCGGCGAGGGAGGTGTAGTCACGGTTGTAGATGGAATGGCTGGCGACGATCCAGGCCATTGGGTGGCTGGCCAGCTCCAGACTGCGCACCGTTTCGAGGCGCAAGAGGTCGGTTTGCAGGATCAGGTCGAGGAAGCCTTTTTGCAGCTGATCGCTGAGGTTCAGCGCGGTATCGGCGACCAATTCGATTTCCACGCGCGGGAAATGCTCCATCAATTGCGCCACAAACGGGCTCAGCCAAGTATGAATCACCGTGTCCATGGCGCCGATCCGAATGCGCCCGACCTTGCTGCTGGTGGTTTCCAGGGACTGCTTCAAGCCCTGCATGGTCACCATCATCTGCTCGGCATAATCGAGCACCTTCAAGCCTTCCGGGGTCAGGCTCACGCCCCGTGAATCGCGCAGAAACAGCTTCACGCCCAGCTCGCTTTCCAGCACGGCAATGCGGCTGGAAATCGAGGCCTGGGTGGTGAACAGCTTTTCGGCGGTCAGGCGAAAGCTCTTGAGCTTGGCCACCCAGACGAAGGTTTCGAGAAACTTCAAATTCATGGGATCAACTTTTCTTATGCTTGGATCGGTTTTTATTAGTTGGACGCCGCACCGGGCAAACGCCAAAAATCGCGTTATTCCACGATAAGCGTCGTAAGGGTGTCAGGACAAGTTGCGAGTTCTGCGTAAAAAATCCCACACTACAAAAATACAAAGCCTACAGGAGCAACTACCGTGAGCCGTCTGCTTTTGAATTGCGACATCGGCGAAAGCTTTGGCAACTGGACCCTGGGTCTGGACGCCGAGGTCATGCCATTCATTGATTGTGCCAACGTAGCCTGTGGCTTCCATGCCGGCGACCCGAGCATCATGCGCAAGACCGTGGCCCTTGCCCTCAAGCATGGCGTGCAGGTCGGTGCGCACCCGGCGTATCAAGACCTGCAAGGTTTTGGCCGCCGCTCCATGGCCTACACGCCCCAGGAAATCCAGGACCTGTTGCACTACCAGATCGGCGCCCTGGATGGCATCTGCCGTGCGCAAGGCGCGCGGGTCAGCTATGTGAAACCCCATGGCGCGATGTACAACGACATGATGGCCAACCCGGCGCAATTGCGCGCGGTGGTGCAGGCCGTGGCGGCCTATGGCGACGTGCCGCTGATGCTGCTGGCCACCCGCGACAACAGCGCGGCGCAAGCCCTGGGCGATGAATACGGGGTGACGCTGTGGTTTGAAGCCTTCGCCGACCGTGCCTACGACGCCAAAGGCCACCTGGTTTCGCGTCAACTGCCGGGCGCCGTGCATCACGACGCCGACACCATCGTGCAGCAGGCCCTGACCATTTCCCGTGGCGAACCCCTGACCGCCAGCGATGGCAGCGCCTTGTTGCTGCAAGCCAACACCTTGTGTGTTCACGGCGACAACGCCAGTTCGATTGCCGCTGTGCAGCGCATTCGCGAGGCGTTGAAGCCAGCATGAAGCCACGGATTGAGGTGGTGGCCATCGATTGCCTGATGGTGCGTCTGTTCGATGTGATCGCTGAAGCCAACATGCCGTGGATGCTTGCCGCCACCCAACGCCTGCGTGAATGTTTCGGCGCGGCGCTGGTGGATCTGGTGCCGTCCTACACCACGTTGATGGTGCATTACGACCTCACCGCCGTCAGCCCGGCCCAGGCGCGCGAGCTTATCGACCAGGCGCTGACTGACCTGCAACCTCAGGCTCAAGGCAGCGGCCAGTGCCATGTGTTGCCGGTGTGGTACCACGTGAGTGTCGGCCCTGAGCTGACGTTACTCAGCCAGCGCAGCGGCCTTACGGTGGATGAAGTGATCCGCCGCCACAGCACTCACGAATACCAGGTGTTTGCCCTCGGCTTTGCACCCGGCTTTGCGTTTATGGGGCTGGTGGATGAGGCCCTCGCCACACCGCGCCTCAACACCCCGCGCAAACGCGTGGCGGCTGGCAGCGTTGGCATCGCCGAACGGCAAACCGCCGCCTACCCGGTGGTATCGCCAGGCGGCTGGAACCTGATAGGCCGCACCCCGGCCAAACTCTTCGACCGCGAACGCGACGGCTACAGCCTGATGCAACCCGGTGACACGGTGCGTTTCGAGGCCGTCAGCCACGCCGACTTTATCAACCTGGGTGGCGATGACACACCGTTGGAGGCGCAGGCATGAGCCGCTTGATCATCGAGGCCAGCACGCCGCTGTGCCTGTTGCAGGACGCCGGGCGTTTCGGCGTGCGCCACCTGGGCGTGACCCAGGGCGGCGCGCTGGATTGGGTGTCGATGTCCTGGGCCAACTGGTTGCTGGGCAATGCGCTGGATGCGCCGGTGGTGGAAATCACCTTGGGCGGGTTTACCCTGAGGGCCGAGGAGTATTGCCTGTTGGCGCTGGCCGGTGCGGACCTGGGCGCGTACATCGACGAACGTGCCATCAGCCCCGGGCGCAGTTTTATCCTGCAAAAGGGCCAGCGTTTGCGCTTTACCCAACCGTTCAGCGGTGCGCGGGCCTATTTGGCGGCGCCGGGCGGGTTCGATGCGCCGCACGTGCTGGGCAGTTGCGCCACGGTCGTGCGTGAAGAACTGGGCGGGCTGGACGGTTTCGGCAAGGCGTTGGCCGAAGGCGGGCGCCTGGCTTATTCCGGTACGGGCGGAGCAATGAAGGTGCTCAACACGCCGGCCTTACCCGCCAAGGCGCCGCTGGAGGTAATCGTTGGCGCGCAGATCGGCCAGTTCAGTGGGCAGAGCCTGTTCGATGCCTTCAACACTGAGTGGGCGCTGGACAGTCGCGCCGACCGCATGGGCATGCGCCTGTTGGGCACGCCGTTGCAGTATCAGGGGCCGTCGCTGATTTCCGAGGGGATACCGTTGGGGGCGATCCAGGTGCCGCCGGACGGGCAGCCGATCGTGTTGCTCAATGATCGGCAGACCATTGGCGGCTATCCGCGGCTGGGGGCATTGACGCCGTTGGCGCTGGCGCGCCTGGCGCAGTGTCTGCCGGGGGAGAAAGTAAGGCTGACGCCGGTGGTGCAAGAGACGGCGCATCGGCAGCACATCGACTTTTTGCAGCGCTTTACCGCAAGCTGAACAACGCTGACATTCAAAATGTGGGAGCGGGCTTGCTCGCGAATACGGTGGATCAGTCACGTAATATGTCGACTGGCACTCCGCATTCGCGAGCAAGCCCGCTCCCACATTTGGATTTGCGTTTATTTGGAGAGAAAGCGCATGCCTTCTTCCAGGCCCCGAAGCGTCAGCGGATACATCTGATCTTCCACCAATTCCCGCACAATCCCCGTCGACGCCGTATAACCCCATGTATCTTTGGGATACGGGTTAATCCAGATCAACTTCTTGTACTTGGCCATGAAGCGCTGCATCCACACATACCCGGCTTCCTCGTTCCAATGCTCGACGCTGCCGCCGGGCTGGGTGATTTCGTACGGCGCCATCGACGCATCGCCGATAAAAATCACTTTGTAATCCGCGCCGTACTTGTGCAGCAGGTCCTGGGTCGAGGTGCGCTCCGAGGTGCGGCGCTGATTGTTTTTCCACACCGACTCGTACACGAAGTTATGGAAGTAGAAATACTCCAGGTGCTTGAACTCGGTCTTGCACGCTGAAAACAGCTCTTCGCAGATCTTCACGTGGGCGTCCATCGAGCCGCCGATATCGAACAGCAGCAGCAACTTGATGGTGTTACGCCGCTCCGGGCGCATTTGGATATTCAGCAAACCGGCATCGCGGGCGGTGTGGTCGATGGTGCCGTCGATGTCCAGCTCTTCGGCCGCGCCCTGACGGGCGAACTTGCGCAGGCGGCGCAGGGCGATCTTGATATTGCGGGTGCCCAGTTCGACCTGATCATCGAGGTTCTTGTATTCGCGCTGATCCCAGACCTTTACCGCCTTGCCTTGGCGTTTACCCGCGTCACCCACACGAATGCCTTCCGGGTTGTAGCCGCCGGAACCAAACGGGCTGGTGCCGCCCGTGCCGATCCACTTGTTGCCGCCGGCGTGGCGTTCTTTTTGTTCTTCCAGGCGTTTCTTGAATTCTTCAATCAACTTATCCAGGCCGCCCAGGGACTGAATCTGCGCGCGCTCTTCGTCGCTCAGCGAGCGCTCGAATTCCTTGCGCAGCCAGTCTTCGGGAATCAGCGCCTGCAAGTGATCGTCGAGTTTTTCCAGGCCATTGAAGTAGGCGCCGAAGGCCCGGTCGAACTTGTCGAAATGCCGCTCATCCTTCACCAGGATCGCCCGGGCCAAGTAGTAAAACTCGTCCATGTCGGCGAAGGTCACGCGCTGTTTAAGGGCGTTGATCAGGTCCAGCAGCTCGCGCACCGACACCGGCACCTTGGCGGCACGCATTTCATTGAACAGGTTGAGCAACATTATCGATTACCGCGACGGCTCATGAATGCCAGACGTTCCAGCAGTTGTACGTCTTGCTCGTTCTTCACCAGGGCGCCGGCCAGGGGCGGAATGGCTTTGGTCGGGTCGCGTTCGCGCAGCACGGCCTCGCCGATATTGTCGGCCATCAGCAGCTTGAGCCAGTCGACCAGTTCGGACGTCGAGGGCTTTTTCTTCAGGCCCGGCACTTTGCGCACGTCGAAGAACACGTCCAGCGCTTCGCTGACCAGGTCTTTTTTGATGTTGGGGTAATGCACATCAACGATTTTTTGCAGGGTGGTGCGGTCGGGGAAGGCGATGTAATGGAAGAAGCAGCGGCGCAGGAACGCGTCCGGCAGCTCTTTCTCGTTGTTGGAGGTAATGATGATGATCGGGCGCTTCTTGGCCTTGATGGTCTCGTCGATTTCGTAAACGTAGAACTCCATCTTGTCGAGTTCTTGCAGCAAGTCATTGGGGAACTCGATGTCGGCCTTGTCGATTTCATCGATCAGCAGAATCACCCGCTCCTCGGACTCAAACGCCTCCCAGAGCTTGCCCTTCTTCAGGTAATTGCGCACGTCGTGCACTTTGTCCACGCCCAGCTGCGAGTCGCGCAGGCGGCTGACCGCGTCGTACTCATACAGGCCCTGATGGGCCTTGGTGGTGGATTTGATGTGCCAGGTGATCAACTTGGCGCCGAAGGATTCGGCCAGTTGCTCGGCAAGCATGGTCTTGCCGGTGCCCGGTTCGCCCTTGACCAGCAACGGCCGCTCCAGGGTGATGGCGGCGTTGACGGCCAGTTTCAGGTCATCGGTAGCCACATAGGCCTGGGTGCCTTCGAACTTCATCGGTCATTCCTCAACAATCAGCAATGCCCGACTATACCGCGAGGCCCCGCCGACTGTGAACGCAGACGGGTTATTCAGTCTCTGAATGGCCGGTCACACTTTAATCCACGCTCGGCTTGGGCTGCTCATACCGCGCATTAAACGCCTGGATGAAACCGTTGCGCAAAATCGCCAAAAACGCCGAGAACGCGCTGATATTTTGCTGATGGACGCTGCCGCTCAGTTCCACGCGGGTGGCAAACTGATTTTTGTTCTGGTTTTTGAGCACGGTCTCGCTGGTGCCGACCACGGCTTCCCAGATTGAGCGGAAGATATTTTTGTCTTTGTTCTCGACGTCCTGCTGCCAGTCGAACACTTCAACGTTGCGCAATAATGGCTTGATATAGCCGCTAAGTTGACCTTTCTCTGCCTGCGCTTCGATCACCACGTCGCCTGTACCGGCCTTGAAATCGAACTTGCCGTAGGCCGAGGCGAAGTCATTCATGCGTTTGAGTTGCAGGTCGCGGGCGCGGAAGCGGAATTCGAAGTCTTCAAAGTCATTGAACGGATCAAAGGTCGCGGAGGCTTCCAGCGGGGCTTGGCCTTGCAGCAGCGCCTTGCCATCGAACCGCGCGTCGCGCTTGCCTTTGAGGTCTACCACGTTAGTCAGGTTATATAAGCTGGCGTTGACTTCGGTGGCATTGATGCTGACCTGAGGCTTGGAGTTGAAGTTGTGAAACGCGATCTTGCCGTCCTCAATCCGCACCTCGTTGAGCGTGATGGGCAACAGTTTTTTCAACTGCTGCTGCCAGTCAGTGCCCTTACCGGTCTGGGACGCCTGCTTGTTGGCACCGCCGTCGACGAAGTTGATTTCAGGTTTTACGAAGTGGCCTTCGGCAACGACCGCATGGTCGTACCACAGCGAGTGCCAGCTGACCGCAAATTCAATCAACGGCGCGTTGACGAACGGTACGGGCACCTTGCCGTCGACCTTGACGATTTTCAGACCGTTGATGCGGTAGGCACCGCGCCACAGGGCCAGGTCTACGTCCGTGACTTGGCCACGGTAGTCGCCCATGTCGGCGAGTTTGTCATTCAGGTAATTGCGCACCACGTAGGGCAGCGCGAGGTCCAGGGCAATCAGCACCACCACCAGCACGGCGACGATCCATAGCAGCCCACTGTAGCGACGTTTCATGGTCAATTCTCCAACGGTTTAAGCCCAACGGTATAGGCGATGGACCGCGCAGGCGGGCGCAACGTTCCTCTGACTGGACGCTTGCGGGCCCGAGGCATACCCTTGGGGCCTTCCTGAAATTGCCTTTAAGGACCCGTTATGAGCCGCATCTTTGCAGACAACGCGCACTCCATCGGTAACACGCCTCTGGTGCAGATCAACCGCATCGCGCCGCGCGGCGTGACCATTCTGGCCAAGATCGAAGGGCGTAACCCAGGGTATTCGGTGAAGTGCCGCATTGGCGCAAACATGATCTGGGACGCCGAAAGCAGCGGCAAACTCAAGCCGGGCATGACCATTGTAGAACCGACCTCGGGCAACACCGGGATTGGCCTGGCCTTTGTCGCCGCTGCCCGTGGCTACAAGTTGCTGCTGACCATGCCGGCGTCCATGAGCATCGAACGGCGTAAAGTGCTCAAGGCGCTCGGTGCGGAACTGGTGCTGACCGAACCGGCCAAGGGCATGAAGGGCGCAATCGAAAAAGCCGGCGAAATTGTTGCGAGCGACCCGGCGACCTATTTTATGCCGGCCCAGTTTGAAAACCCGGCCAACCCGGCAATCCACGAGAAAACCACCGGCCCGGAAATCTGGAACGACACGGCCGGCGCGGTCGACGTGCTGGTAGCCGGCGTGGGCACCGGCGGCACCATCACCGGCGTGTCGCGCTATATCAAGCACATTGCCGGCAAGCCGATTCTGTCGGTGGCCGTGGAGCCCCGCGTCTCGCCGGTGATCACCCAGGCGCTGGCCGGTGAAGAAATCAAGCCGAGCCCGCACAAGATCCAGGGCATCGGCGCCGGCTTTGTGCCGAAAAACCTCGATCTGTCGATTGTCGACCGCGTTGAGCTGGTGACCGATGAAGAATCCAAGGCCATGGCCCTGCGCTTGATGCAGGAAGAGGGGATTCTGTGCGGTATCTCCTGCGGCGCCGCGATGGCCGTGGCCGTGCGCCTGGCCGAGAAGCCGGAAATGCAGGGCAAAACCATCGTAGTGATCCTGCCGGACTCCGGCGAGCGCTACCTGTCGAGCATGCTGTTCAGCGATTTGTTTACTGATCAGGAAACCCAGGCTTGATGGGCCATCTGTGGTGAGTGAGGCTGTTGTGGCGAGCGGGGCTGTTGTGGTGAGCGGGCTTGCCCCGCGTTGGGTTGCGCAGCAGCCCCAAGACCTGACGACGCGGTTCACCCGTTGCACCGCGTTGTTTGAATTGGGAGCGCTACGCACTCCAACGCGGGGCAAGCCCGCTCGCCACAACAAGCCCGCTTGCCACAGGACGCCTGCTGACCACAACAAGCCTGCTCAACACAACAAGCCCGCTCACCACAAGGTTTGATATGTGTCAGCTGATCGGCGAAGGCCTTCTGCATAATGGCCCAAGTGTTTATCATGGCCGGCTGCTACGTCTGCTGTTGGCCAGGCGATTATTTCCAGGAGTTGCTGCATGACCTTTTCTTTGGCCGCCAAACTGTCGGTGCTGTCGCTGTTTATCGGCAGCATTCTGTATGTGCACTTGCGCGGCAAGGCGCGTTTGCCGGTGTTGCGCCAGTTCGTCAACCATTCGGCACTGTTCGCCCCGTATAACGCCTTGATGTACCTGTTCTCCGCCGTACCGTCCAAACCCTATCTGGACCGCAGCAAGTTCCCGGAGCTGGACGTGCTCAAGGACAACTGGGAAGTGATCCGCGAAGAGGCCATGCACCTGTTCGACGAGGGTTACATCCGCGCCGCCGAGAAGAACAATGACGCCGGTTTCGGTTCGTTCTTCAAAAAGGGCTGGAAGCGTTTCTACCTCAAGTGGTACGACAAACCCCTGCCATCGGCCGAGGCGCTGTGCCCGAAAACCGTGGCGCTGGTCAGCAGCATTCCCAACGTGAAAGGCGCGATGTTTGCGCTGTTGCCGGGCGGTAGCCACCTCAACCCGCACCGCGACCCGTTTGCCGGTTCGTTGCGGTACCACTTGGGGCTGTCCACGCCGAACTCCGACGACTGCCGCATCTTCGTCGACGGCCAGGTGTACGCCTGGCGCGACGGTGAAGACGTGATGTTCGACGAAACCTACGTGCACTGGGTGAAGAACGAAACCGAACACACCCGCGTGATTTTGTTTTGCGACATCGAGCGTCCGCTGAGCAACCGCTTGATGACCGGCGTTAACCGTTGGGTCAGCAAGCAATTGGGCCGCGCAACCGCGCCGCAGAATCTGGACGACGAGCGCGTGGGCGGGATCAACCAGGCGTATGCGTGGAGCAAGACGTTCAGCGACAGGTTCAGTGGTGTGGTGAAGCAGTGGAAGCGCAAGCATCCGAAGGCGTACCGCATTGCACGGCCGGTGTTGGCGGTGGTTGTGTTGGTGTTGTTGTGGAAGTGGTTGTTCGGTTGATTTGAAATGCGGTTAAAAATGTGGGAGCGGGCTTGCTCGCGAATGCGGTGATTCAGTCAGAAATGTATCGACTGACACTCCGCTTTCGCGAGCAAGCCCGCTCCCACATTTGATCTCCGGTGTTCTCTAGGAGGCGATCAACTGGCGCAGCACGTAATGCAGAATCCCGCCCGCCTTGAAGTATTCCACTTCATTCAACGTATCAATCCGGCACAGCACTTCAATCTTCTCGCTGCTGCCGTCCTCCCGTGTAATCACTAGCGTCAGGTTCATCCTCGGTTCGATCTCGGCGTCGGTCAGCCCAAGAATGTCGACTTTCTCCTTGCCGGTCAGTTTGAGCGACTTGCGGTTCTGATCCAGCTTGAACTGCAACGGCAACACGCCCATGCCCACCAGGTTGGAGCGGTGGATACGTTCGAAGCTCTCGGCGATCACCGCCTTGACCCCCAGCAGGTTGGTGCCCTTGGCCGCCCAGTCACGGCTCGACCCGGTGCCGTATTCCTGCCCCGCGATCACCACCAGCGGCGTGCCCGAGGCCTGGTATTTCATGGCCGCATCGTAGATCGGCATTTTCTCGCCGGTCGGGATGTAGAGGGTGTTGCCGCCTTCCTCACCGCCAAGCATTTCATTGCGGATCCGGATGTTGGCGAAGGTGCCGCGCATCATCACTTCGTGGTTGCCGCGGCGTGAGCCGTAGGAGTTGAAGTCACGCGGTTCCACGCCTTGCTCGCGCAAATAGCGCCCGGCCGGGCTGTCGGTCTTGATATTACCGGCGGGGGAGATGTGGTCGGTGGTTACCGAATCCCCGAGCAACGCCAGCACATTGGCGGCTTTCACGTCCTGGATCACCGGCAGTGGCCCGCCAATGTCGTCGAAGAAAGGCGGGTGCTGGATGTAGGTTGAATCCTTCTGCCATACGTAAGTGGCGGCTTGCGGCACTTCAATGGCCTGCCACTGTTCGTCACCGGCAAACACTTCGGCGTATTCCTTGTGGAACATGCCCGTGCTGACCTGAGCCACGGCGTCGGCAATTTCCTTACTGCTCGGCCAGATGTCTTTCAGGTACACCGGCTTGCCGTCCTGATCGTTACCCAACGGCTCGCTGCTGATGTCGATACGCACCGTACCGGCCAAGGCATAAGCGACGACCAGCGGCGGCGACGCGAGCCAGTTGGTTTTCACCAGCGGGTGTACGCGGCCTTCAAAGTTACGGTTGCCCGACAGCACCGAGGCGACGGCGAGGTCAGCTTTCTGGATGGCTTTTTCAATCGGCTCGGGCAACGGCCCGGAGTTGCCAATGCAGGTGGTGCAGCCGTAGCCGACGAGGTCAAAGCCAAGTTTGTCCAAATATTCGGTCAGGCCTGCCGCCTTGTAATAGTCGGTAACCACTTTAGAGCCGGGCGCCAGGGAGGTTTTGACCCAGGGCTTGCGAGTCAGGCCTTTTTCCACGGCCTTCTTCGCCACCAGCCCGGCCGCCATCATCACACTGGGGTTGGAGGTGTTGGTGCAGGAGGTGATCGCGGCGATCACCACCGCGCCGTTTTTCAGGCGGTAGGTGTGGCCGTCGTACTCGTAGTCGGTTTCACCCACCAGGTCCGCATTGCCCACGGCCACACCGCCGCCGCCTTCACTTTCCAGGCGGCCCTCTTCTTTATTGGTGGGTTTGAATTGCAGGTCGAGGAAGTCGCTGAAGGCCTGGCCGACATTCGGCAGGGAAACCCGGTCCTGCGGGCGTTTCGGCCCGGCCAGGCTGGCTTCAACACTGCTCATGTCCAGCGCCAGGGTGTCGGTAAACACAGGCTCTTGACCGGCTATGCGCCACAGGCCTTGGGCCTTGGTGTAGGCCTCGACCAGTTTGACGGTCTCGGCGGGGCGGCCGGACAAGCGCAGGTAGTCCAGCGTCACCTCGTCCACCGGGAAGAAACCACAGGTGGCGCCGTATTCCGGGGCCATGTTGGCGATGGTCGCGCGGTCGGCCAGCGGTAAATCGGCCAGGCCGTCGCCGTAGAATTCGACGAATTTACCCACCACGCCTTTTTTGCGCAGCATTTGGGTCACGGTCAGCACCAGGTCGGTGGCCGTGATGCCTTCCTTGAGCTTGCCGGTGAGTTTGAAGCCAATCACTTCCGGGATCAGCATCGACACCGGTTGGCCGAGCATGGCCGCTTCCGCTTCGATGCCGCCCACGCCCCAGCCAAGCACGCCGAGGCCGTTGATCATGGTGGTGTGGGAGTCGGTGCCGACCAGCGTGTCGGGGAAGGCGTAGGTGCGGCCGTCTTCGTCCTTGGTCCACACGGTGCGGCCAAGGTATTCAAGGTTGACCTGGTGGCAAATGCCGGTGCCCGGCGGCACCACGCTGAAGTTGTCAAAGGCGCTCTGGCCCCAGCGCAGGAAGGCGTAACGTTCGCCGTTGCGCTGCATTTCGATGTCGACGTTCTGCTCGAAGGCGTCGGCGTTGCCGAACTTGTCGACCATTACCGAGTGGTCGATTACCAGGTCCACCGGCGACAGCGGGTTGATACGCTGCGGGTCGCCACCGGCCTTGGCCATGGCCGCACGCATGGCGGCCAGGTCGACCACGGCGGGAACGCCGGTAAAGTCTTGCATCAATACGCGAGCGGGGCGGTACTGGATTTCACGGTCGGACTGGCGCTCTTTGAGCCAGGCGGCAATGGCCTTGAGGTCGGCGCCGGTGACGGTCTTGTTGTCTTCCCAGCGCAGCAGGTTTTCCAGCAGCACCTTGAGCGACATCGGCAACTTGCCCAGGTCGCCCAGGCTCTTGGCGGCTTCGGGCAGGCTGAAGTAATGGTAGGTCTTGCTGTCAATTTCCAGTGTTTTAAGGGTTCTCAGGCTATCAACGGATGACATTACATGACTCCTTATGGTCCGCACGGCTACGGACCTGGCGGGACGAACAGAGCTTTCAACTTAGCCCTGTTTTCATTAGCAGGCTAATAACTGGACTCTATCGTTAAGTCCAAGGTTCCGAACTCCGTTATCATGCGCGGGTTTTCATGACAGGCATTGCGACAGCGCAAGGCCGGTTGATTCACTTGGAGAGTTGATGAACACCCTTTTTATGCACTGCCGCCCGGGTTTTGAAGGCGAAGTCTGTTCCGAGATCGCGGAACACGCCGCGCGCCTGAACGTATCCGGCTACGCCAAAGCCAAGACCGGCAGCGCCTGCGCCGAATTTGTCTGCACCGAAGAAGACGGCGCCCAGCGCTTGATGCACGGCCAGCGATTTGCCGAGCTGATCTTCCCGAGGCAGTGGGCGCGTGGGGTGTTTATCGACCTGCCGGAAACCGACCGCATCAGCGTGATCCTCGCCCACCTGCGCGAGTTTCCGGTGTGCGGCAGCCTGTGGCTGGAGATGGTCGACACCAACGACGGTAAAGAGCTGTCGAACTTTTGCAAGAAATTCGAAGTGCACCTGCGCAAAGCCCTGCTCAACGCCGGCAAGCTGGTGGACGATCCGAGCAAGCCGCGCCTGCTGCTGACCTTTAAAAGTGGCCGCGAAGTGTTCATGGGCCTGGCCGAGTCGAACAACTCGGCGATGTGGCCAATGGGCATCCCGCGCCTCAAGTTCCCGCGTGACGCGCCAAGCCGTTCGACCCTCAAGCTGGAAGAAGCCTGGCACCACTTTATCCCGCGCGACCAGTGGGACGAGCGCCTGCACGGCGACATGACCGGCGTCGACCTTGGCGCAGCGCCCGGCGGCTGGACCTGGCAATTGGTCAACCGTGGCATGCTGGTGACCGCCATCGACAACGGCCCCATGGCCGAAAGCCTGATGGACACCGGCCTTGTGCAGCACTTGATGGCCGACGGCTTCACCTTCGTGCCCAAGCAGCCGGTGGACTGGATGGTGTGTGACATCGTCGAGAAACCCGCGCGCAACGCGGCCTTGCTCGAAACCTGGATCGGCGAAGGGCATTGCCGCGAGGCGGTGGTGAACCTGAAGTTGCCGATGAAGCAGCGTTACGCCGAGGTGAAGCGTTTGCTGGAGCGTATCGAGGACGGCTTCAAGGCGCGGGGTATTCGGGTGGAGATCGGCTGCAAGCAGCTGTATCACGACCGTGAGGAAGTGACGTGCCATTTGCGTCGCCTTGAAAGTGCGAAGAAACCCAAAAAGCACTGATATCAAATGTGGGAGCGGGCTTGCCCGCGATAGCGGTATAACAGTCGAAATTTATAGTGAATGTGCCCGCGTCTTCGCGAGCAAGCCCGCTCCCACATTTTTGAGCGGTGCCAGTATCAGGAGTGAACCATGAGCCTTGAATTACCTGTCGATGGGACCCTCGATGCCACCGGCCTCAATTGCCCGGAACCAGTAATGATGCTGCACCAGCACATCCGCGACCTGCCGCCCGGCGGCTTGCTCAAGGTGATCGCGACCGACCCCTCGACCCGCCGCGATATTCCCAAGTTCTGTGTGTTCCTCGACCACGAACTGGTGGATCAGCAGGAACAGGCCGGTACCTACCTGTACTGGATTCGCAAGAATCCCGCTTAAACCGCTACCGGTACATGGCGAATCCGCCGGCGCGCGCTGCGTGCCAGGCGGATCACCAGCATGGCCGCAGCGCAGCTCAAGCCCACAATCAGCCCTTGCCACAGGCCACTCGGCCCGCTGGCGTCGCCCAGCCAATCGGTCAGCCCCAGCGCGTAACCCACCGGCAACCCCACACCCCAGTAAGCAAACAGCGTCAGCACCATGGTCACCCGTGTGTCCTGATAACCGCGCAGCGCACCGGCGGCGGTGACCTGGATCGCGTCGGAGAACTGGAACAGCGCGGCAAACACAATCAGCATCGATGCGACGTGGATCACTTGCGCGTCAGGCGTATAAATCGTCGCAATTTGTTCGCGAAACAGCAGCATCAGGCTGCACGACAGGCACGCGTACGCCAGCGCAGTGCCCATGCCGACCCCTGCAGCAAAGCGCGCCTCACGCGGCTCACCCCGGCCCATCGCCTGCCCGACGCGCACGGTGACTGCCATGCTTAGCGAGTAAGGAATCATGAACACCAGCGAGCTGAAATTCAGTGCGATCTGGTGGCCGGCCACCACGTTGGCGCCGAGGCTGCCGATCAACAGGGCGATTACCGCGAAGATGCTCGACTCCGCAAACACTGCGATACCAATCGGCAAGCCGATGTTCAGCACGCGCTTGATGACTGCCCACTGCGGCCAGTCGAAACGCTTGAACAGCTCGCTGCTGCGGTAGGCCGGTGCCCACCGGGTCCAGGCCGCCAAACCGAGCATCATCACCCACATCACGATGGCCGTGGCCCAGCCACAGCCCACGCCGCCCATGGCCGGCACGCCGAAGTGGCCATAGATGAACACGTAGTTCAGCGGAATATTCAGCGCCAGCCCACACAAGCCCATGACCATGCTTGGCCGCGTACGGCCCAGGCCATCGCTGAAACAGCGCAACACGTAATACAGAGCGATGGCGGGCATGCCGGACGCGATGCCGTGCAGGTAGGCCATGCAAGGCTTGATCAGCTCGGGGTCGACGTTCATCGCGTGGAGGATCGGCTCGGCGCTGATCAGCATCAGCAGCGCGGTGATGCCGACCATCAGCCCCAGCCACAAGGCTTGACGCACCAGCGGGCCGATCTCGGTGTGCTGGCCGGCGCCGAAGCGCTGGGCGACTTTCGGCGTGGTGGCCAGCAGGGTGCCGGTCATCAGCAGGTACACCGGAATCCAGATCGAGTTGCCCAGCGCAACGGCCGCCAGGTCCCGCGCGCTCACGCGCCCAGCCATCACCGCATCGACAAAGCCCATGGCGGTGGTCGCCAATTGGCCGATCATGATCGGCAAGGCCAGCGCCAACAGGCTGCGCACCTCGCGGCTGACGCGGGCGGGGCGGGAGAGGGCGGTGGTGGCAATGTTCACGTACAGGTGTCCAGTCTAGAGAAGCGCAAGGACCGCGAAGTCTACGCTTTGACGCAGTGGTCAGGAAAAAACCTGTGTTAGGGATTTGTAAGCAAGCATCCCTTCGCCGCAGTGCTGTGTGTTTGGGCTTATGTGGGAGCGGGCTTGATCGCGAAGGCGGTGTGTCAGTTGAGATAGCTGTGTCTGACACACCGCCTTCGCGAGCAAGCCCGCTCCCACACAAGCCCGTTTCCTCAAAGGCTGCATCCACAGTGGATCTGCGGTGGAACACCGATCGCATCCCTGTACACTGCGAGTCCGCGAAAGGAGCCTGCCATGTTGATTGTTGCCGACGAAAATATCCCGCTGCTCGATGCATTCTTCGAAGGGTTTGGCGAGATTCGCCGTGTGCCCGGCCGCTCCATCGACCGTGCCATGGTCGAGCAGGCAGACGTGTTGCTGGTGCGCTCGGTGACCAACGTCAATCGCGCCTTGCTCGATGGTACTAATGTGCGTTTCGTTGGCACCTGCACCATCGGCACCGACCACCTGGACCTCGACTATTTCCGGCAGGCCGGTATCCAGTGGTCCAGCGCGCCGGGCTGCAATGCCCGTGGTGTGGTGGATTACGTGCTGGGCAGCCTGCACACCCTGGCTGAGATCGAAGGAGCGGACCTCAACAGCCGCACCTATGGCGTGGTGGGGGCCGGTGAAGTCGGCGGGCGTCTGGTCAAGGTCCTTAAAGGCTTGGGCTGGAACGTGCTGGTGTGCGACCCGCCGCGCCAGATCGCCGAAGACGGGGACTACGTCAGCCTCGCGCAGATCATCGAGCAATGCGACGTGATCAGCCTGCACACGCCGCTGACCAAGTCCGGCAATGGCTCCACCTGGCATCTGTTTGATCGCCAGCGTCTGAACAGCCTCAGGCCCGGTACCTGGCTGATCAACGCCAGCCGTGGCCCGGTGGTGGACAACGCCGCGCTGCGCGAAGTGTTGCTGGACCGCGAAGACCTGCAAGCGGTGCTGGACGTATGGGAAGGCGAACCGGAGGTGGACGTCGACCTGGCCGACCTGTGTGTGCTGGCCACCCCGCATATCGCCGGCTACAGCCTGGACGGCAAGCAGCGCGGCACGGCGCAAATCTATCAAGCGTTCTGCGCGCACCTGGGCCAGGCGCCGAGCATTCAACTCAAGGACTTGCTGCCGCAGCCCTGGCTGGCCGAGGTGCAGTTAAATGCGTCAACCGATCCGGCCTGGGCATTGGCCACCTTGTGCCGCAGCGTGTACGACCCGCGCCGCGATGACGCGGATTTCCGCCGCAGCCTTGTGGGAACCGTGGAAGAACAGCGCAAGGCGTTCGACCTGCTGCGCAAGCACTACCCAGAGCGTCGCGAGATCGACGGCTTGAAGGTACGCATTAACGGCGAGTCGGCCGTGTTGTCGGCGATCGTGACCGCGTTGGGCGCCCAGCCCTTTCAAGGTATTTAGGCAGAACAGGCGATAAATACTCTGTGGCGAGCGGGCTTGCCCCGCGTTGGGTTGCGAAGCGACCCTAAAAGGAAGAATGCGGTGAGTCAGACACTCTTAGGCTGCTGTTTTCGGGGCTGCTTCGCAACCCAACGCGGGGCAAGCCCGCTCGCCACAGGGATAGTGTTCGCCCCAACAGACGGGGTTCCAAAGACCTTGAAAAGGCTGGCTTTAACACCCAATAAAAAACCCGGCCATGATGGCCGGGTTTGAAAGAGCTTGGGCGCTTCAGCCTTGCTGCGCAGGCTTGACCAGTCGCTGTTCCAGCTCGCTGCACGCTTGCTGAATCATTTCTTCGGTGATCCACACTTCGCGGCCGTTGGCATCAAAGTACGAGCATGGCAACTGCTCCGGTTGGCGAATCACTTCAATTTTGGCGTCGCTGCTATTTTGCAAGGTCATGGCCTGTCTCCTCATCAGGTTGTGTACCTACTTTAATCCCCTCGCGTGACCGCGCTATTACAACTCCTTACACGCTCACCGATTCGAACGCCAAGTCCACCAGAAACCGATACAAATTTCCAGTGAAGCGTTAGACCGATAGCCTCTAGGGGCCCGCATCGGCGGGCATAATTAACCTGACTCATTGTTATTTACTCAAGTTCCCCCAATGTTGTGGTGTACCTATCTGCGCTCATCAGGTGATGCCCTCCATGTTTTCAGTCCGTCAACGTCGTGCGATCCGTCTCGCCAGCCGCTTTATCGCGCCCTATCGCTGGCAGGCGCTGGGAGCCTTGTTGGCGCTGATCGTCACAGCCGGCATTACCTTGTCGATGGGGCAGGGGATTCGCCTGCTGGTGGATCAGGGCTTCATGACCCAGTCGCCGCACTTGCTCAACCAATCCATCGGCCTGTTTATGGTGCTGGTACTGGGGCTGGCCGTGGGCACATTTGCGCGGTTTTACCTGGTCTCGTGGATCGGTGAGCGCGTGGTGGCCGACATCCGCCGGCAAGTGTTCAACCACCTGATCTACCTGCATCCGGGCTTCTACGAGAACAACCGCAGCTCGGAAATCCAGTCACGGCTGACCACCGACACCACACTGCTGCAGTCGGTGATCGGTTCGTCGCTGTCACTGTTTCTGCGCAATGCCTTGATGGTCATCGGCGGCATCGTGCTGCTGTTTGTCACCAATCCCAAGCTGACCAGCATCGTGGTGGTGGCGCTGCCGCTGGTGCTGGCGCCGATCCTGATTTTCGGGCGCCGTGTGCGCAGCCTGTCGCGTCTGAGCCAGGACCGCATCGCCGACGTCGGCAGCTACGTGTCCGAGACCCTCGGCCAGATTAAAACCGTGCAGGCCTACAACCACCAGGTGCAGGATGAACAGCGTTTCGCCGTGACCGTGGAACAAGCCTTTGCCACCGCGCGCAAGCGCATCGTGCAGCGCGCCTGGCTGATTACCCTGGTGATCATGCTGGTGCTCGGCGCGGTGGGCGTGATGCTCTGGGTGGGCGGCATGGACGTGATCAGCGGGCGCATTTCCGGTGGTGAGCTGGCTGCTTTTGTGTTCTATAGCCTAATTGTGGGCAGTGCCGTGGGTACGTTGAGTGAGGTGCTGGGCGAGTTGCAGCGCGCTGCCGGTGCGGCCGAGCGCATCGGCGAGCTGTTGCAGTCGAGCAACGAAATCCAGGCGCCGACCGCTGGCACGGTGCAATTGCCGGAGCGCGTCAGTGGCCGTATGGAGCTGCAGGACCTGCGTTTTTCCTACCCTTCGCGGCCGGACAGTTACGCCATCGACGGCTTGAGCCTGACCATCAACCCAGGTGAAACCCTGGCGCTGGTCGGCCCGTCCGGTGCCGGTAAATCGACGATTTTCGACCTGCTGCTGCGCTTCTACGACCCCCAACACGGGCGCATCCTGCTCGAAGGTCACCCGCTGACCGAACTTGACCCGATGGACCTGCGCCGCCACTTCGCCCTGGTCTCCCAAAGCCCGGCGCTGTTTTACGGCAGCGTCGAAGAAAACATTCGCTACGGCAACCCGTCCGCGACCACCGCCCAGGTTGAAGCCGCCGCGCGCATCGCCCATGCCCATGACTTCATCCTGCAAATGCCCGACGGCTACCAGACTCACCTTGGCGACGGCGGCATGGGCCTCTCCGGCGGTCAGCGCCAACGCCTGGCCATCGCCCGCGCTTTGCTGGTGGACGCACCGATTCTGTTGCTCGACGAAGCCACCAGTGCACTGGATGCCCAGAGTGAGCATTTGATTCAGCAAGCCTTGCCGCAGTTGATGCAGGGGCGCACCACGCTGGTTATCGCTCACCGATTGGCTACGGTGAAGAACGCCGACCGGATTGCCGTGATGGACCAGGGCAAGCTGGTGGCGGTGGGCACTCATCAGCAGTTGATTGCGAGCAACCCGTTGTATGCGCGATTGGCGGCGTTGCAGTTCAGTGATGGGGCGCAGGTTGCGCAACACGAAGGCTAGCGCAGGGGAGTGTGGCGAGCGGGCTTGTAGTGATGAGCTGGATGGCTGTGGCGAGCGGAGCTTGTTGTGATGAGCCGGATGGCTGTGGCGAGCGGGGCTTGTTGTGATGAGCTGGATGGCTGTGGCGAGCGGGCTTGTTGTGGCGAGCGGGCTTGCCCCGCGTTGGGTTGCGTAGCAGCCCTAAAACCTGCTGACGCGGTTAATCAGTTGCACCGCGTCGGCTGAACTGGGAGCGCTTCGCACTCCAACGCGGGGCAAGCCCGCTCGCCACAACGGGCCTGCTTGCCATGATGGTCGGGCTCGTCACCGGGTCTTGGTCAGTCGGCCTTATTGATCATCAAAGTACCGCTCATGCCAATCCACCAGTGGCTGCGGTGAGTTGAGCTTTTGCCCATAGATCACTGAATAAGACAGTACGTTCTGCACGTACTGGCGGGTTTCGTCGAACGGGATACTTTCCACCCACACGTCGAAACTCAGGTGGTCAGCACCGCGCAGCCATTGGCGCACGCGGCCGGGGCCGGCGTTGTAGGCGGCGGAGGCGAGCACGCGGTTGCCGTTGAATTGGCTGTGCACCTGGCTCAGGTACGCGGCGCCGAGCTGGATGTTTTTGTCCGGGTCCAGCACTTGGGCGGGCGAGGCCAGCGGGATGCTGAATTTGCGCGCGGTTTCCTTGGCGGTGCCGGGCATCAGTTGCATCAGGCCGCTGGCGCCGACGCCGGAGCGGGCGTCGTCCATGAAGGCGCTTTCCTGACGGGTAATAGCGAATACCCAGCTTGAATGCAGGCCGCGTACCTTGGCTTCACGCACCAGCGTGTCGCGGTGAGCCATCGGGAAACGGATGTCGAGGTCATCCCAGTACTGCGCCTGGCTGATGGTGCGAATCGCCGGGAAGTACCATTTCATGTCATAGGCCAGCTTGGCCTGGGCGACCATTTCGTCACGGTTGAAGTGACGGCTGACGTGGTACCACTCGCGGCGACCGTCAACGATCTGGCCACGCGCATAGAACTCCAGCGCACGGCGCACGCCGGGAGTGTTACGCACCTTGTTCATCAGCGCCTGGCTCATCACCAGTGGTTTGTTGGTCAGTTGGTACGGCGACTTGGAGCGGTCGGCGGCGAGGAAGCCGTAGAAATCACGCTCCTTGGCCACGCTTTTATACAGCACCAGGGCCTGCGGGTTTTTCGGCTCGGCCAATTCCAGGCTGCGTGCCTGCCAATAGCGCCAGCGGTTGGTGGTCGCCAGGTCTTGTGGGAGCTTGCGGGTCAACTGGTAGGCATCTTCCCAGCGGGCGAGGCGCAGCAGCAGGCGCAGGCGCCATTCGGAGACGGTGTTGTCACGCAGCTCCGGGTCGTACTGAGTCATCACGTCCAGCGCGCGCGGGTCATAGCGGCGCGCCAGGGTCAGGCCGATTTCACGGGCGATTGCCACTTTTTCGTCACGGGAGAAGTGCATGCTGCTGGCGTAGCCGTCGAGCAGGGCCATGGCCTTGTCCGGGTCTTGGCGAGCCAAGCGGCGCAGGCCGAGGCCCACGGCATCAGACATGGCCTCGTTGGCCGGCAGGAAGCGCGACGGGTCGCCGAGCATGTCGGGCTTTTGCGCCACGTCCACCATCAGGCGGCCTTGGGCGCCGAGGGTTGGCAGGGTTTTCACCAGGCTGTTGGCCAGCGCGTAGTTGCGTGCTTCGGCGGCGAGCTTGGCGCGGTCCCAGATTTTCTGTTCGGTGAGTTGGCCGTCGGCGGCCCATTGGCCGAACGTGACATCACAGGCGGCCGGTTGGGACTTGCCGGTAAACCAGAGTTTTTCGGCGGTCTTGTAACCTTCGGCTTTCAAGTTGTGCGTGAGCTGAAACTGGCCATGCAGGCAGTCCAGTTCGACGAAATTGAGCTTGGGGTCGTAGTACTTTTCAAAGGTCTGCCAGTCGCCACGGTCGGCCAGCCAGCGCAGCCAGCGCAGTTTCATCCAGTTGGCCTGGGGCAGGTCGCCGTTTTTGGCGAGGAACTGTTCGATTTCCTCGTTGCTCGCGCTTTTCAGGCGTGCGGTCAGCTCGTCATACGCCAGATACGGCGTGAGCGGGTAGTCCGCCAGCGCGGCGCTGTATTGCATGTACGGCCCGCTGTCGCCTTTGGCCAGGGCGCGTTTGGCTTCATCGTAATATTGACGTTGGGTGGTGAGGTCCACGGCCTGGGCAGATTGAACGGCGGTGGCGGAAAGAAGCAGACAAGATAAAAAGTTGAAAAGGCGACTGCGCATGAGACGTCCGTGCAGAGAAATCACGACTAGCACCGGCACTGCCGACACTGATTGCCCCTAGCTTAGCCTTTTGCCCTCAACCTAAGAAAGCTTTGCCGACCGGTTGGTCCAAGTTCACCATAAATGTGCGTTAGAACGTGTCGACCGCGAAAATGCCGACCGCATCCCACCTTCAAGTCAGGTAGAATGCGCGCCCAGTTTTTGGAGAAGTGTATGACCCTGCTCAAATTCAGCGATGTGTCCCTTGCTTTCGGCGCTATGCCGTTGTTGGACAAGGTGTCCTGGCAGATCGCCCGTGGTGAGCGGGTGTGCATCATCGGCCGCAACGGCACCGGCAAGTCCAGCATGATGAAGCTGGTAAAAGGCGACCAGAAGCCCGATGACGGCTCTGTTTGGCGCGCCCCAGGCCTCAAGATCGGCGAATTGCCGCAAGAATTGCCGGTGGCCGACGGACGGACAGTGTTTGACGTGGTTGCCGAAGGCCTGGACGGTGTTGGCGCATTGCTCGCCGAATACCATCACCTGGCCCAGAACTGCGTCACCGAAGACGACCTGAACAAGCTGATGCACGTTCAGCAAGACCTCGAAGCCCGTGATGGCTGGCGCTTGCAGCAACTGGTCGACAGCACGTTGAGCCGCCTGCAACTGCCGCCAGACAAGACCCTCGCCGAACTGTCCGGCGGCTGGCGTCGTCGCGTGCTGCTGGCTCAGGCGTTGGTGTCCGAGCCGGACCTGCTGCTGCTCGACGAACCAACCAACCACCTGGACATCGGCGCAATCGCCTGGCTTGAAGAAGCCATCAAGGATTTCCAGGGCGCCGTGCTGTTTATCACGCACGACCGGGCCTTCCTGCAAAGCCTGGCAACACGCATCCTCGAACTGGACCGTGGCGGCCTGATCGACTGGAACGGCGACTACGCCAGCTTCCTGGTGCACAAAGAGGCCTCGCTGGCCGCTGAAGAAACCGCCAACGCCCTGTTCGACAAAAAGCTGGCCCAGGAAGAAGTCTGGATCCGCCAGGGCATCAAGGCGCGTCGCACCCGTAACGAAGGCCGTGTACGCGCACTCAAAGCCCTGCGCGTTGAACGTGGCGAGCGTCGCGAGCGCACCGGCAAGGCGAATATCCAGCTGGATACTGCCGACAAGTCGGGCAAACAAGTGATGGTGCTCGAGAACGTCAGCTTCCATCACCCGGGCGGCCCGTTCCTGATCAAGGACTTCTCGATGGTCCTCACGCGCGGCGACCGTATCGGCCTGCTTGGCGCCAACGGTACCGGCAAGACCACCTTGCTCAAGCTGATGCTTAATGGCCTTCAGCCGACCAACGGCAAGGTAGAAGAAGGCACCAAGATCGACGTGGCTTACTTCGACCAGTTGCGTCACCAGTTGGACCTGGAAAAAACCGTGATCGACAACGTTGCCGAAGGTCGCGATTTTATCGATATCGACGGTCAGAGCCGCCACGTGCTGAGCTACCTGGGCGACTTCCTGTTCAGCCCGCAACGAGCCCGTACGCCGGTGAAAGCCTTGTCCGGTGGTGAGCGCGCGCGTCTGTTGCTGGCTAAGTTGTTCAGCAAACCGGCCAACCTGCTGGTACTCGACGAACCGACCAACGACCTCGACGTTGAAACCCTGGAATTGCTCGAAGAAGTGTTGCTGACCTTCAACGGCACCGTGCTGATGGTCAGTCACGACCGGGAATTCCTCGACAACGTGGTGACCAGCACCCTGGTTTTCGAAGGCGAAGGCAAGGTGCGCGAGTACGTCGGTGGTTATCAGGACTGGCTGCGTCAGGGCGGCTCGCCGCGCCTGCTGGGCGTGACCGAGAGCAAGTCCGGCAAAGCCGACTTGACCTCGGCAGTGGTGACGCCTGCGGCTGCTGCACCGGCTCAGGACGCTGCGCCTGGCGCCAAGAAAAAACTCAGCTACAAGCTGCAGCGCGAGCTGGAAGCCTTGCCGGGTGAGATCGACGCCAAGGAAAAGCAGATCGCCGCAGTGCAAGCAGACATGGCTGACGCGGGCTTCTACCTGCGCCCGGCGGCGGACACTGCCAAGGTGATTGCGTCCCTGGAAACGTTGAACCAGGAGCTGGAAGTGCTGGTTGAGCGTTGGGCCGAGCTGGATGGCTGATTGATTCCAGTGCATTAAAAAACCCGGTGTTCACTTAGGTGAGCACCGGGTTTTTTATAGGGCAATACAGTTCAAGTGTGGGAGCGGGCTTGCTCGCGAAAGCAGTCTGTCAGTTGCTACAACTGGTGACTGACACACCGCTTTCGCGAGCAAGCCCGCTCCCACATTTGATCTTCATAGGTCTTACGAGGATTTGACCAATTTCACCGCCAGCACATCGCACGGTGCGCCGTGCAGCACATCATTGGCAGTAGAACCCAGCAACAACGCCAAACCGTGACGACCATGGCTGCCCACCACGATCAAGTCGCACGCCTTTTCCTTGGCCAAGTGATGGATTTCCTGGCGCGGTTGGCCGTATGTCAGGTGGCAGTCTTCCTTTTTCAGGTGCGGGTATTTGAGAATCAAACGGTCCAGGCGCTCTTTGGCCTGGTCAAATTGTTGTTGCTGCAACTGGGAAAGGTCCATCGGTACGTCACCGCCAAAGGCCATGGCCATGGGCTCGACGATATGCACCAGTGACAGTATGGCGCCATTGGCCAGTGCAGATTCCTGCGCGCGCTTGATCACCGGATCGCACTCTTCGGTCAGATCGACAGCGACCAGAATATGTTTGTAGGGCATGAGGCGTTCCTCCAGGGGACTGCAATAAATTCAGTATGGCTGCTTTCAGGCGGATGCGGTTGCGTCAGGTCAAATCCGCTCATCTAGAAATTCGGGAGTACACATATGACGGTCTGGATAGTGGTGTCAATCCTTCTGGTGGTTCTGAGCCCTCTGGCATGGCTGCGTCCGTCGCGTCATCAGAGCGGGCGCATGGCCCTGCGCATGGAGGCGCGCCGCATCGGCCTGGCCATGCAACTGGCGCCTCAGGAGTGGCCGCACTGGCTCAGCCAAGAGCCACCAAGCCCCTGCGCGCAGTACTGTCGGCCACGGCGCGGCAGTACGCCGGCCATCTGGAGTTACTGGCAGAAGGCGCCTGGGCTATGGGTCAATCAGTGGCGCGAGGAATGCACGGATGAAAAGTTGTTGCCGCATTTTGCGACGCTGCCGGCCAACGTCTACAAGGTCGAAGCTGACAAGCAAATGATCGCCTTGTATTGGGGCGAGAAGGGCGATGCGAGTGTGTTGAAGGCGATTGATGCGCTGCTCAAGGCCCTGGCTTGAAATCGCGGCCCTGAACTTCGGGCATTAAAAAGCCCGATATCATCATCGGACTGGAGTTGGCCAGGCAGGCCGGTAAATCTGTGGTTGTCGCGTCGGATGTTCATCCAGGCGCGTTACGGTTGTCACTAGCCTAGCGGTATATCGTCTTCTGTACAGTTTTTTCCCATAACTTTTCTGTTATTGATTTCGTGAATATTTGAATATTGACGGGGCGTGAGGCTATGGTTGAAGTTCTGAAAATGACTGGAAAGTCGCGTTTTTCCTGGCCTTTCGAGCGATTGACAATTGCCCGGAATTGGATGAAGGTGGCGTACCCAAATCAAACGGGCGTATGAATTGAGCGTTTGTCTGTCAGACGACTCATACATAACCCCGACTATCGCATTGGCGGGTGTGCCTGGCGGAATGGCTTGAGCATTGACGAAATAATCAATGTCAGACCAGAGGCCAGCGTCCAGTGTGTACTGTTCAGCTTCCATATCGTGGAGATCAGTTGATGATTTACGAAGGTAAAGCCATCACGGTTAAGGCTCTTGAAAGTGGCATCGTCGAATTGAAATTCGACCTCAAGGGTGAGTCCGTCAACAAGTTCAACCGTCTAACCCTGAATGAATTGCGTCAGGCCGTAGACACCATCAAAGCAGATGCCTCGGTCAAGGGCGTGATCGTCTCCAGCGGCAAGGACGTGTTTATCGTCGGCGCTGACATCACCGAATTCGTCGAAAACTTCAAGCTGCCCGATGCCGAGCTGGTGGCTGGCAACCTCGAAGCCAACAAGATTTTCAGTGATTTCGAAGACCTCAACGTACCCACCGTTGCCGCGATCAATGGCATCGCGCTGGGCGGCGGCCTCGAAATGTGCCTGGCGGCAGACTTCCGTGTGATGTCGGCCACTGCCAAAATCGGCCTGCCTGAAGTCAAGCTGGGCATCTACCCTGGCTTCGGCGGCACCGTACGCTTGCCGCGCCTGATCGGTGCCGACAACGCCATCGAGTGGATTGCCGCAGGCAAGGAAAACACCGCTGAAGACGCGCTGAAAGTCGGCGCCGTTGATGCTGTGGTTGCGCCGGACAAACTGGCCGAAGCTGCACTGAACCTGATCAAAGGCGCCATCAACGGCGAATTTGACTACAAGGCCAAGCGTCAGCCGAAGCTGGAAAAGCTCAAGCTCAACGCCATCGAACAAATGATGTCGTTCGAAACCGCCAAAGGTTTTGTGGCGGGCCAGGCCGGCCCGAACTACCCGGCGCCGGTTGAAGCGATCAAGACCATCCAGAAGGCCGCGAACTTCGGTCGCGACAAAGCCCTGGAAGTGGAAGCTGCCGGTTTCGTCAAACTGGCGAAAACCTCGGCTGCACAAAGTCTGATCGGCTTGTTCCTGAACGATCAGGAGCTGAAGAAAAAGGCCAAGGCCTACGACGAAATCGCCAAAGACGTGAAACAGGCTGCCGTACTCGGCGCCGGTATCATGGGCGGCGGTATCGCCTATCAGTCGGCGTCCAAAGGCACGCCGATCCTGATGAAAGACATCAACGAGCACGGTATTGAGCAAGGCCTGGCGGAAGCCGCCAAGTTGCTGGTCGGCCGCGTTGATAAAGGTCGCATGACCCCTGCGAAGATGGCTGAAGTGCTTAACGGCATTCGTCCTACGCTGTCCTACGGCGATTTCGGTCACGTCGACCTGGTGGTCGAAGCCGTTGTCGAGAACCCGAAGGTCAAGCAGGCCGTACTGGCTGAAGTGGAAGCCCAGGTTAAAGACGACACGATTCTGGCGTCGAACACCTCGACCATTTCCATCAGCTTGCTGGCCAAAGCCCTCAAGCGTCCGGAAAACTTCGTCGGCATGCACTTCTTCAACCCGGTGCACATGATGCCGCTGGTGGAAGTCATCCGTGGCGAGAAGTCCAGCGAGCTGGCTGTTGCCACCACCGTTGCCTACGCCAAGAAAATGGGCAAGAACCCGATCGTGGTCAACGACTGCCCGGGCTTTTTGGTCAACCGCGTGCTGTTCCCTTACTTCGGCGGTTTCGCCAAGCTGGTCAGCGCCGGCGTGGACTTCGTGCGTATCGACAAAGTCATGGAAAAATTCGGCTGGCCAATGGGCCCGGCGTACCTGATGGACGTGGTCGGCATCGACACTGGCCACCACGGTCGCGACGTCATGGCTGAAGGCTTCCCGGACCGCATGAAAGACGACCGCCGCTCGGCGATCGACGCGCTCTACGAGGCCAAGCGCCTGGGCCAGAAGAACGGCAAAGGCTTCTACGCCTACGAGGCCGACAAGAAGGGCAAGCAGAAGAAAGTGGCCGACCCGTCGGTTCACGAAGTGCTGGCTCCGGTCATCTACGAGCAACGTGAGGTGTCCGACGAGGACATCATCAACTGGATGATGATCGCCCTGTGCCTGGAAACCGTGCGTTGCCTGGAAGACGGCATCGTTGAAACCGCCGCCGAAGCCGATATGGGCTTGGTGTACGGTATTGGTTTCCCTCCATTCCGTGGTGGTGCACTGCGTTACATCGATTCCATCGGTGTGGCCGAGTTCGTTGCCCTGGCTGACAAATACGCTGATTTGGGCCCGCTTTACCACCCGACCGAAAAACTGCGCGAGATGGCCAAAAACGGCCAGCGTTTCTTCGGTTAAGCGCCCAGACGACTAGAGCGAGAATATTTATGAGCTTGAATCCAAGAGACGTGGTGATTGTCGACTTCGGTCGCACGCCAATGGGCCGCTCCAAGGGCGGCATGCACCGCAACACCCGCGCTGAAGACATGTCGGCGCACCTGATCAGCAAGCTGCTGGAACGCAACGTCAAGGTTGACCCGAACGAAGTCGAAGACGTGATCTGGGGCTGCGTTAACCAGACCCTGGAGCAGGGCTGGAACATTGCGCGCATGGCGTCGTTGATGACCCAGATCCCGCACACGGCAGCCGGCCAAACCGTCAGCCGCCTGTGTGGTTCCTCGATGAGCGCGCTGCACACTGCCGCCCAGGCGATCATGACCGGTAACGGTGATGTGTTCGTGGTGGGTGGCGTGGAGCACATGGGCCACGTCAGCATGATGCACGGTGTGGACCCTAACCCGCACATGTCGCTGTACGCGGCGAAAGCCTCGGGCATGATGGGCCTGACCGCAGAGATGCTCGGCAAAATGCACGGCATTACCCGCGAAGCCCAGGACGCGTTCGGCCTGCGCTCCCACCAGTTGGCTCACAAGGCAACCGTGGAAGGCAAGTTCAAGGATGAGATCATCCCGATGAACGGCTACGACGAGAACGGTTTCCTGAAACTGTTCGACTACGACGAAACCATTCGTCCGGACACCACCCTGGAAAGCCTGGCAGCCCTCAAGCCTGCCTTCAATCCAAAGGGCGGCACCGTGACAGCCGGTACTTCGTCGCAGATCACTGATGGTGCTTCGTGCATGATCGTGATGTCGGCGCAGCGTGCCCAGGACCTGGGTATCCAGCCGCTGGCCGTGATTCGTTCGATGGCCGTGGCGGGTGTGGACCCGGCAATCATGGGCTATGGTCCAGTACCGGCCACACAAAAAGCCTTGAAGCGCGCGGGCCTCACCATCTCCGATATCGACTTCTTCGAGCTCAACGAAGCTTTCGCCGCACAGGCCTTGCCAGTGTTGAAAGATTTGAAAGTTCTCGACAAGATGAACGAGAAGGTTAACCTGCACGGCGGTGCGATTGCCCTGGGCCACCCATTCGGTTGCTCCGGTGCACGTATCTCCGGCACTTTGCTTAACGTGATGAAGCAAAATGGCGGCAACCTTGGGGTTGCAACCATGTGCATTGGTCTCGGCCAAGGCATTTCCACCGTCTTCGAACGCGTTTAAGCGTTACGTTGACGGAAGCCGGGGCCCAGTGCCCCGGTTTTTGTTTTTTGGATTTTTTAATATTTTTTTTCAAGACATTTTGTAAGAGGGCCAGAGCATGAAAGTCGAACCAGGGCTCTATCAACATTATAAAGGTCCGCAGTACCGTGTTTTTAACGTGGCACGGCATTCCGAGACCGAAGAAGAAGTGGTGTTTTACCAAGCACTGTATGGCGATTACGGCTTTTGGGTGCGCCCTTTGAGCATGTTCCTGGAAACCGTCGAAGTTGACGGCGAGCAGGTCCCGCGCTTTGCTTTGGTCCAGGCCGAAGCCAGTCTTTTTTCAGGGCAATAACGGCAGGTCGTGCAGAATGCTGCGCTTGACCTCACCTTGTTGCCACTATATATAGCGTTGCCGCGACAGGCGCCAACTGCCTTTCTCTTCTCGAATTCAGGAATTTTCCGATCCATGGGCAAATCGCTGGTCATTGTGGAATCCCCGGCTAAGGCCAAGACCATCAACAAGTACTTGGGCAACGAGTACGTGGTGAAGTCGAGTATCGGCCATATCCGAGACCTGCCCACCAGCGGTTCGGCTAGCGCCAGCAAGGAGCCTGCCGCCAAGCGCGGCAAGGCGGCTGCGGGCGAAGGTCCGGTGCTCACCCCTAAAGAGAAAGCGCGCAAGCAGCTGGTCTCACGTATGGGTGTGGACCCGGATCATGGCTGGAAGGCCCAGTACGAAATCCTTCCAGGCAAGGAAAAGGTCATCGAAGAGCTGCGCCGGCTCGCCAAGGATGCCGACACCATCTATCTCGCGACGGACTTGGACCGCGAAGGGGAAGCCATTGCCTGGCACCTGCGCGAAGCCATCGGCGGTGATGACAGCCGCTACAAGCGCGTGGTGTTCAACGAAATCACCAAAAAAGCCATCCAGGAAGCCTTCTCCAAGCCGGGCGAACTGGACATCGACCGTGTTAACGCTCAGCAGGCCCGACGTTTCCTCGACCGCGTGGTGGGTTACATGGTCTCGCCACTGCTGTGGGCGAAGATCGCCCGTGGCTTGTCCGCCGGCCGTGTGCAATCGGTTGCGGTAAAGCTGGTGGTGGAGCGTGAGCGCGAAATCCGTGCGTTCAACCCCGAAGAATACTGGGAAGTCCACGCTGACCTCGGCACCGCCAAGGGCGCTAACGTGCGCTTTGAAGTGGCCCGCGAGAAAGGCGAGGCTTTCAAACCGCTGAACGAAGCCCAGGCCATGGCCGCGCTTGAGAAGCTCAAGTCTTCCAGCTACAGCATCGTCAAGCGTGAAGACAAACCGACCAGCAGCAAGCCGTCGGCGCCGTTCATCACCTCCACCCTGCAACAGGCCGCAAGTAACCGCCTGGGCTTCGGTGTGAAGAAAACCATGATGATGGCCCAGCGTTTGTATGAAGCCGGCTACATCACCTATATGCGTACTGACTCCACCAACCTGTCGCAAGACGCGGTGGCGATGGCGCGTACTTACATTGAAAGCGAGTTCGGCAAGAAGTACCTGCCGGAGAAGCCGAACGTCTTTAGCAGCAAGGAAGGCGCTCAGGAGGCTCACGAAGCGATTCGTCCTTCCGACGCCAACACCGAGCCAAGCAAGCTGAGCGGCATGGAGCGCGACGCTGAGCGCCTCTACGAGCTGATCTGGCGCCAGTTCCTGGCCTGCCAGATGCTGCCGGCGCAATACCTGTCTACCACGGTGAGCGTGGCGGCTTCGGACTTCGAGCTGCGTGCCAAGGGCCGTATCCTCAAGTTCGACGGCTATACCCGTGTGATGCCGCAAATCGCCAAGCCAGGCGATGACGACGTGCTGCCGGACATGGCCCAGGGCGACGTGTTGAAGCTGATCAAGCTCGACCCGTCCCAGCACTTCACCAAGCCACCGGCCCGTTACTCGGAAGCCAGCCTGGTAAAAGAGATGGAAAAACGCGGTATCGGTCGTCCTTCGACCTATGCGGCGATCATCTCGACTATTCAGGACCGTGGCTACGTCGCGCTGCATAACCGTCGTTTCTACTCGGAAAAGATGGGCGACATCGTGACCGAGCGTCTGTCTGAGAGCTTCTCCAACCTGATGGACTACGGCTTCACCGCCGGCATGGAAGAGAATCTCGATGACGTGGCCCATGGCGAGCGCGACTGGAAAAACGTGCTGGACGAGTTCTATGGCGACTTCAAGAAAAAACTCGAAGTGGCTGAAAGCCCTGACACCGGGATGCGTGCCAACCAGCCGGTAATGACCGACATCCCGTGCCTGACCTGTGGCCGTCCGATGCAGATTCGTACCGCGTCCACTGGCGTGTTCCTCGGTTGCTCGGGTTACAGCCTGCCGCCGAAAGAGCGCTGCAAGGCCACCGTCAACCTGGTGCCGGGCGATGAAATCGCGGCGGATGACGAGGGTGAATCCGAGTCTCTGGTCCTGCGTGGCAAGCACCGCTGCCCGATCTGCAGCACGGCGATGGATGCCTACCTGCTGGACGAGAAGCACAAGTTGCACATCTGCGGTAACAACCCGGATTGCAACGGCTACGAGATTGAAGAGGGCACCTACCGCATCAAGGGCTACGAAGGCCCGAGCCTGGAATGCGACAAGTGCGGCAGCGAGATGCAACTCAAGACCGGCCGTTTCGGCAAGTTCTTCGGTTGCACCAACCCGACCTGCAAGAACACCCGCAAGTTGCTGAAAAGCGGTGACGCGGCGCCGCCGAAGATGGACCCGGTGAAGATGCCTGAGCTTAAGTGCGAGAAGGTCAACGACACCTACATCCTGCGTGACGGCGCTTCGGGCCTGTTCCTGGCCGCCAGCCAGTTCCCGAAAAACCGCGAGACCCGTGCACCGCTGGTGCTGGAGATCGTGCCGCACAAGGACGAGATCGATCCGAAGTACCACTTCCTGTGCGAGGCGCCGAAGAAAGACCCGGACGGTCGCCCGGCCGTGATTCGCTACAGCCGCAAGACCAAGGAGCAGTACGTGCAGACCGAAGTGGACGGCAAGCCTACCGGCTGGAAAGCCTTCTTCGACGGTGGCAAGTGGAAGGTCGAGGACAAGCGTCAGGGCGCTTGATCGAATAACCTGCCCGATACAAAGGCCGCCTGCATAGGCGGCCTTTTTTTGCACTTGCAGGCGTCTCGGATGATCCGTGACACTGTTAAGCCAGCATCACGCCTCTTTCGTTGTGGAGACTGCCGTTATGGCCAACGAACTCTATACCCGTACCAATCAGAAAATTTACTTCGCGGGTTTGTCCCTGGAAGCCCTCGGCCGCGCCGAGGAAGGGAAAGAGATGAATGCCATCGCGCTGGTCCAGGCGGGTCGTGAAGCGGCGTTGTTCCACCTGTACGGCGCCTTGCTGGGCCTGTGCCATGAAATCGCCGGGTTCTACCGCTTGCCCCAGGCCGGTTCGCCGCGCGCAGAAATGATCATGACCCGCGAAGTGCTGGAGACCATGGCCATTCCGGAACTCGCCGAATTGATTGAAATGGCCCAAAGCCCTGACAGCTGGATAGCACGTTTGCTCAAGGCGCACGCCGACATGTTCCAGCCGCCGCGCATTCCCCACGTACCCAAGGGCGACGTGACACAGCCGCTGATCGTGACGGTGGCGATTGAGGAAGACGAGCCCAAACCGCTGAGCCGGCAAGAGCTGGAAAGCTGGCGCCAGGCTCTGAAAAAGCTGGCTCTGCGCTTTCGTGAAGGCTTGAACGAGAGCTGATACGGTGTCTTGGATAAATGTCATTCAAAACTGTGGGAGCGGGCTTGCTCGCGAAAGCGGAGTATCAGTCGACAGATTCGGTACTGATCCACCGCATTCGCGAGCAAGCCCGCTCCCACATTTGAATAGAGTTTGATAGAAGTCCTGTGCAGGGCTTAAAGGGCACCATTCATCAAACCGTAGAGAAACCTGCTCAGATCCTCAGCGAGGCCGGGTGGATGACTGATATAATCCCGGCCTTTCGTGGAGAACAGACTTATATGCCAACGTCCTTTCTGGAAATTGTTGAACTGCCTGACGGCCGAATCGAGCTGCGCCGAGCTGAGGACGAGGGTTCTCTGGTTATTCTGGATTTCTCCGAGGACGCCAAAGCGTTCCTGCAAGGCCAGCACGTTGAAGTGGCTAAAGCCATGTTGAGCGTGGGCGTGCAGATGGCGGGCCGCCTGGCGGAAGGCGAGCCGGAAAAAGACGATGGATCGCGGGTGCTTCACTAAGCCGGTGTAGTGGGCTGGATTGCTATGGCAAACTGGCTGGCTGAAGCAGATCGGCCAGGTTTGGAAAATCGGTTTGGTCTGTTAGGCGGATTTTTTGGTCTGTTAGGCGAATTTACTGTGGCGAGCGGGCTTGCCCCGCGTTGGGCTGCGAAGCGGCCCTGAAGAGTTGAATTCGGTATGTCAGGTACTCCACGGTGTCTGATTTTGGGGCTGTTTCACAGCCCAACGCGGGGCAAGCCCGCTCGCCACACAAGTCCGCTCCCTACACAAGCCGGATCACCACACAAGCCTGCTCTAGCAAAAGCCCTTCACTTCAGGGCTGGCCCGCAGTTCATCTTTCATCCCAATCGAATATTCAAGCTCTGTGCATCGCCCGTGCGTGCGGCGCTGATCAGCTGTTGCTTGGCGGTCGCATTCAGTGGGTTCAACCAACTCACGACCGTATGGCTACGGCCCAGGCGCAACGCTTCGCAGGTCAACTGCTGAGCGCTTTGCGTACCGCGCGGTTGTAGCAGAAGGATACGCTCGCGGTTGAGACCGGCGTCCCGCAGCCAGGCCTGAGTCAGGCTGGCGGGCGGGGCGATCAGCGTCAGCCAGCGAGCGTCCTTCTCCTCACTCAATTCGCGCAGGATGGGCGCCAGCAGGCTCAGGCAATTCCCGGCAGCACCGCGCAACGACAGTTCACTGAACGCCTCAGGTTCGGCGCTCCAGGGCGCCTCGACCGTTTCCTTGAGGATGGGCGAAAGCGGTTGGGCCATAAAAGCCTCAAACAGCGACAATTGTGCCTGTTGCGGGGTGTGCATGAACTGCATGGTGCCTCCTTTAGCGGCGAATGACGCCGACGCTCAAGCCTTCGATCACCAGGTCCTGATCTTTCAGGTTCACTTCAATCGGCGCGAACTCAGCGTTCTCGGCCAGGAGCCAAACCTTGCTGCCTTCGCGCTTGAAGCGTTTTACGGTGACTTCATCGCCAATACGGGCGACGACGATCTGGCCATTACGGGCTTCACGTGTGGTGTGAACGGCCAGTAAGTCGCCGTCGAAAATGCCCACGTCCTTCATGCTCATGCCGTGGACCCGCAACAGGTAGTCGGCACGTGGATGGAAGAAAGTCGGGTTGATGTTGCAGGATTCCTCGACGTGCTGCTGCGCCAGGATCGGCGCACCGGCAGCGACTCGGCCGATAATCGGCAAGGTCGATTCGTCGGCCTTGGCTTCGAAGCCAGGGATGCGAATACCGCGTGAGGCACCCGGGGTCATCTCGATCGCGCCTTTGCGGGCGAGGGCTTTCAGGTGTTCTTCGGCGGCGTTCGGGGACTTGAACCCCAGTTCCAGCGCAATTTCCGCTCGTGTCGGCGGGTAGCCGTTGTCATCGAGGCAGCGCTTGATAAAAGCCAGAATCTCAGCTTGGCGTGGCGTCAGTTTTAGCATGTTGATCGCTCTGTCTTTTTATACAGTGACTGGGATTATATACAGTGAACTGCGCTTGGCAATCATCCTTTTTTGGCGCCCCGCTGGACGGTCATTCGTCACCCTTACTACGAGGCAGAGACAGCGCTGCCTACAGACCGGGATGGATGTGATTAAATAGCCACGAAATAGATGACTGCCCGGCCGGAAAACGGACCCGCAGGCTTGACAAGACATACTCTGAAACGTATGTTTCAAACAAGTGTTTGTCAGGCGGAGTAGCCATGGCCCAGTCGGAAACCGTTGAACGCATTCTCGATGCTGCCGAGCAATTGTTCGCGGAAAAAGGATTTGCTGAAACTTCATTGCGCCTGATCACCAGCAAGGCTGGGGTCAACCTCGCGGCAGTGAATTACCATTTCGGCTCGAAAAAAGCCCTGATCCAGGCGGTGTTCTCACGCTTTCTGGGGCCGTTCTGCGCCAGCCTCGACCGTGAGCTGGAGCGCCGCCAAACCAAGCCCGAGAACAAACCCAGCCTGGAAGACCTGCTGGAAATTCTCGTGGAGCAAGCGCTCGTGGTTCAACCACGCAGTGGCAATGACCTTTCAATCTTCATGCGTCTGCTGGGCCTGGCGTTCAGCCAGAGCCAGGGTCACCTGCGTCGTTACCTCGAAGACATGTACGGTAAGGTTTTCCGCCGCTACATGTTGCTGGTTAATGAAGCCGCCCCGCGTATTCCGCCGATTGAGCTGTTCTGGCGTGTGCATTTCATGCTCGGTGCCGCCGCGTTCAGCATGTCCGGTATCAAAGCATTGCGCGCGATTGCCGAGACTGATTTTGGCGTCAACACCTCCATCGAACAGGTGATGCGCCTGATGGTGCCGTTCCTCGCTGCCGGCATGCGCGCTGAAACTGGCGTGACCGACCAGGCCATGGCCGCCGCCCAGTTGCGCCCACGCAGCAAGTCGACGCCAGCCGTCGCCAAGGCATGATTGCCGCGGGTGTCCGCGCCCGCTAAGCTAGCTGCCATGCCGATTTCAGCTATTTACTCACAACCCGCTGCACTCTCTGCGTTTATCGCGCAGCACGAGGGCAGCGGGTTGTGTGCGTTATTTAAGGAAGGTTTATGACTGCTGCCCTGCAAGGTTCTTTGATGGTCGACGTGGCCGGCACTTGGCTCACGGCCGAGGATCGCCACCTGTTGCGCCAACCTGAAGTGGGCGGGCTGATCATTTTTGCACGCAATATCGAGCATCCGCGCCAAGTACGTGAACTGAGCGCTGCGATTCGTGCGGTGCGCCCGGACCTGCTGCTGGCAGTCGACCAGGAAGGCGGTCGCGTGCAGCGCCTGCGCCAGGGTTTCGTGCGCCTGCCGGCCATGCGCGCCTTGGCAGATAACCCCAACGCTGAATACTTGGCCGAACAGTGCGGCTGGATCATGGCCACTGAAGTGCTGGCCGTCGGCCTCGACCTGAGCTTCGCCCCGGTGCTGGACCTGGATTACCAGCGCAGCGCCGTGGTTGGCACCCGTTCCTTCGAAGGTGACCCCGAGCGCGCCGCCGTGCTCGCCGGTGCATTCATCCGCGGCATGAACAGCGCCGGCATGGCCGCCACCGGTAAACACTTCCCGGGTCACGGCTGGGCTGAGGCCGATTCCCACGTCGCGATTCCCAACGACGAACGCAGCCTGGAACAGATCCGCGCGAATGACCTGGTGCCTTTCGCACGCCTGAGCAAGCAGTTGGCGGCCGTCATGCCAGCCCACGTCATCTACCCGCAGGTTGATTCACAGCCTGCCGGCTTCTCGCGTCGCTGGTTGCAGGACATCCTGCGCGGTGAGTTGCAGTTTGATGGCGTTATTTTCAGTGATGACCTGTCCATGGCCGGTGCGCACGTGGTTGGCGATGCAGCCAGCCGGATTGAAGCGGCGTTGACGGCCGGTTGTGATATGGGGCTGGTGTGCAATGACCGCGCTGCGGCTGAGCTTGCACTCACTGCGGCGCAGCGGATGAAGGTTACGCCGTCAGCGCGGATTGCGCGGATGCGCGGGCAGGCGAATGCATCGACAGACTATAAGCAGGACCCGCGTTGGCTGGCGGCGGTGGGTGCGCTTCGAACCGCTCAGTTGATCGAGTAAGAAAGGGGTGTTTGCCAAGCGCCCGAAGCGCCAGAAATGTCGTCATCCAGCCGCCGTATGTTCGTACTTCACCGCAGGACGCATCCGTCTTTATCTCACCAGCGCTTGGTCTAGAGTACGTGACCATGAATAACCTGATAACTCGCATCGTTGGTCTGGACTGGCATGAGAACTTCTCTCCTCGCACGCTCGAACGTGGTTTTGACTACTCAAGTGAAGGCCGCGTGCAGATCGTCGATATCGAGACGCATCGAGTCCTGGCAAGGTGTAAGGGCTCTGGCGGCAATGTCTATTCGGTGGTGATTTCTCTGGGCGCTGAAGAGAATTCTCACGATACCGATATCAATTGCGCGTGTACCTGCCCTATGGAAGTGGATTGCAAGCACGCCGTCGCTGTTCTATTTGAGGTGCAAGCGTTGGTTGGCGAACCTGTGGAGACCAGCAGCGCTTCCAGCGATCGCCTCGATCCGCAAATCGAGCAGTGGCTTGCCAGCATTCCCGTCGCGACGCCAGAGGTTGAGTCGTTACCCAAAGGCAGCAACACCTGTTTGCTCTACCAGCTCAACCCTGATGCCTACTCAAACCGCTGGTCGTTGGCCGTCTACCGGGCGCGCATTTTGAAAAAAGGCGGCTATGGCGAAATCAAGGCGCTGTACTCACTCGATGAAACCCTGGCGCGTGCCCCCGGTTACATGCTCGAAGTGGATAGGCGCATCTGTCGGCTTCTGTTGGTTGGGCGAGCGTACGGGCGCTACGGCAGCAGTTTCCCGATCGAGGGTGAAGACGGCGCCGAAATCCTGCGACTGGCGCTCAGCACCGAACGCCTGTTCGTTGATTTAAATGCTCAGTTGGCACTCAATGCCGGGCCCACACATTCCGCTCGCTTCAATTGGGCTGTGCAGCCTGACGGGAGCTACCGGCCTCAGTGGCTCAGCGACGAACTGCAGCTGCACGAAGTCTTGCCACTCAAGCCGCTTCATTATTTGAACCTGGACACCCTGGAGTTGGGGCCGCTCGAGTATTCGATGGACGACCGCCTGGCCATTCACTTGTCCAGCTTGCCCGAGATTCCGGCCAGTCAGGTCGCGTTGTTCAGTCATCGCATCAGCGCCGTGGGCTGCGCTATTGCGCCGCCGCAAGCGTTGACCGAGCGAGTCATCGATACGCTGGAGCCCCAGGCGTGCCTGACGTTGGGCAGCGATGAATACTATGCTTACAACCCCGCAAGTCACCGACCGATGCCGACGTTCGAACACCGCGCTGCACTTGCATTTCGTTATGGCGATAGCCTGACCAGTGATAAAGGTGGCGTTGAAATTCGGCTGTTGAACGGTACCGAAACCCAGCGTATTCAGCGTAAACCTGCGGCCGAGAAGGCCTTGCGCAAAGTTCTGACCAAGCTCGGTTTTGCCAGGGTCAATCGTAAAACCCGCGCGTTGCCGGAGAGCGCCGGCGAGATGTTTGACCTGGCTAGCGATGAAGCCTGGTTGCACTTCACTGAGCATCATCTGCCAGCCCTTCGAGAGGCGGGCTGGGACGTCAGCATCCACCCTGGTTTTTATTACCAGGTGGAAGCGGTGGACCATTGGTACGCGGACATTGAAGAGTCTCCCGGTCACGAATGGTTTGATCTTGAGCTGGGGATCGAGGTCAATGGCCAGCGCTACAGCTTGCTGCCGATTGTGCTGGAGTTAATCGCGCGCCAGCCCAGGTTGCTTGACGCAGGCTACATGACCGAACGCGCTGACGAAGAGCGCTTGCTGGTCAGCCTGGGCACGCGCGAGGGCACCAAGGTCGCGCTGCCTTATGGCCGGATCAAACCGCTGATGGCGACATTGGGCGGCCTGTACCTGCGCGACCCCGGCGCGGACTCGCTGCGTCTGAGTGCGCCGGATGCAGCCCGTCTCAGCGATCTGGACGGCATTCCACTGGTCTGGCAAGGCGGTGAGCGCGTGCGGCATTTCGCCAAGCGCCTCCAAGAGTCGACCCACGCGCAAGTCGCGGCGCCCCAAGGGCTGAACGCTGAACTGCGTGGCTACCAGCTCGAAGGCCTGAACTGGATGCAAACCCTGCGCGAACTCGAAGTGGGCGGCATCCTTGGCGATGACATGGGCCTGGGTAAAACGCTGCAAACCCTTGCGCATTTGCTCACTGAAAAAAACGCGGGGCGTTTGAATACGCCTGCCTTGGCGGTGATGCCGACCAGTTTGATTCCCAACTGGATGGACGAGGCGGCGCGGTTCACACCCCAACTCAACGTACTGGCCTTGCATGGCGCGCAACGCCAGGCTGAATTTACCCGCCTGGCCGACTACGATCTGGTGCTGACCACCTATGCGCTACTGCCCCGGGACCTTGAGGTATTGCAGCCGCAACGCTGGAGCGTGTTGATCCTCGACGAAGCGCAAAACATCAAGAACCCCAACAGCAAAGCAGCCCAGGCGGCGCGGCAACTGGAGGCCGGTCAACGCTTGTGCCTGAGTGGCACGCCACTGGAAAACCACTTGGGCGAGCTCTGGTCGCTGTTTCATTTTCTGTTGCCGGGGTGGCTGGGGGATAGCAAAACCTTCAATCGGGACTACCGCACGCCTATCGAAAAGCACGGTAATGCCCAGCGTATGCAACACCTGACCGCGCGCATCAAGCCGTTCCTGTTGCGCCGCAAAAAAGAGCAGGTGGCGACTGAGTTACCGCCCAAGACCGAGATCGTGCATTGGGTTGACCTCAGCGATGCCCAGCGCGACGTTTACGAAACTGTACGCGTGGCGATGGACAAGAAAGTCCGTGATGAAATCACCCGGCACGGTGTGGCTCGAAGTCAGATCATCATTTTGGAAGCGTTGCTCAAATTGCGGCAGGTGTGCTGCGATTTGCGCCTGGTGAAATCCGTGCCGGCAAGCAAACTGGCACGTGCGGGCACCGGCAAGCTGAATGCCTTGATGGAGATGATCGAAGAGTTGCTCAGCGAAGGTCGGCGCATTTTGCTGTTCTCGCAGTTCACCTCAATGCTGGCGTTGATCGAGGAAGAGTTGAAGCAGCGTCAGGTTGAGTATTCGATCCTGACCGGTGAGACCCTGGACCGGCGCACGCCGGTAAAAAACTTCCAGGACGGCAAGACCCCGTTGTTTCTGATCAGCCTGAAAGCCGGCGGCACCGGTTTAAACCTGACCGCCGCAGATACGGTGATTCATTACGACCCGTGGTGGAACCCGGCGGTAGAAAATCAGGCGACGGATCGTGCGTATCGCATCGGGCAGGACAAGCCGGTGTTTGTGTACAAGCTGATTGCGCGGGGCACGGTGGAAGAGAAAATTCAGGCGCTGCAGTTGGAAAAGGCTGCTTTGGCTGAAGGTGTATTGGAGGGCGGCGCCAGTGCGGGGTGGAAGCTGGAGCAGAGGGACATTGAGGCGCTGTTTGCTCCGTTGCCTGGTTGAGACCGAGGTGCGTCCTTCGCGAGCAAGCCCGCTCCCACATTTTGAATGTATTCACACATCTAAAATGTGGGAGCGGGCTTGCTCGCGAAGGCGAACTAACCGTCAGCGCTTCTCTTGCTTACTGGGCAACGGCGCAAACAACGCCTCGATATCGTCGTTACCCAACTGCCAATCCCCCGTCGTACGCCCATCCAGCACACCCGCCGCCAGATCGGATTTCTCCTTCTGCAAGTGCTGAATCTTCTCCTCGACGGTGCCGCGCGCAATCATCTTGTACACAAACACCGGCTTCTCCTGACCAATCCGATACGCCCGGTCAGTCGCCTGGTTTTCCGTCGCCGGGTTCCACCACGGGTCGTAATGAATCACCGTGTCGGCTTCCGTAAGGTTCAACCCCACACCACCGGCCTTCAAGCTGATCAGAAAAATCTGCAGCTTGCCGCTCTGGAAGTCCTTCACTGGCGTGCGTCGGTCGCGGGTCTGGCCGGTCAGCAGTGCGTAGGCAATTTCGCGTTTTTTCAGTTCGACTTCGATCAGCGCGAGCATCGAGGTGAACTGCGAGAACAACAGAATCCGCCGACCTTCCGCAAACAACTCGTCAAGCATTTCCATCAGGCTGTCGAGCTTGCCCGAACTGCTGCCACGGGCGGGCAGGGTGGCGTCGTTGACCAGGCGCAAATCGCAGCACACCTGGCGCAGCTTCAATAGCGCCTCAAGAATGATGATCTGGCTGCGGGCCACGCCCTTGCGGGTGATTTCGTCGCGCACCTTCTTGTCCATGGCCAGGCGCATGGTTTCGTACACGTCACGCTGTGCTTCATTGAGGTCGACCCAATGGATGATCTCGGTCTTGGGCGGCAATTCGGTTGCTACCTGTTCCTTGGTACGGCGCAGCAGGAAGGGTTTTATCCGACCGTTAAGGTGCTGCAAGCGCACATCGCTGGCGCGCTTTTCGATGGGCACGCGGTAATCGCGGTTGAAGCTTTTCACGTCGCCCAGCCAACCCGGCAACAGGAAGTGGAACAGCGACCACAATTCGCCCAAGTGATTTTCCAGCGGTGTGCCGCTGAGGCACAGACGCTGGCGTGCGTTCAGCTCGCGCGCGGCTTGGGCGGCTTTGCTGTTGGGGTTCTTGATGTACTGGGCTTCGTCGAGGATCAGCACATGCAAGGGCAGCGCGGCCAGCTGTTCAATGTCTTTGGGCAACAGGGCATAGGTGGTCAGCAGCAGGTCGTAGTCCTGCAGATTCGCGAAATGTTTCTTACGCGTTGCGCCGTACAGCGCCACTACTTTGAGTTGCGGCGTGAAGTGCGCCGCTTCGTCCAGCCAGTTGGGGATCAAGCTAGTGGGCATCACCACCATGCACGGCCGGTCGAGGCGCCCGGCGATTTTTTCGGTGAGAATATGCGCCAGGGTTTGCAGGGTTTTACCCAAACCCATGTCATCCGCAAGAATCCCGCCGACGTCCAGTTGGCGCAGCGACTGCATCCAGCTTAAGCCTTCCAGCTGATACGGTCGCAAGGTCGCATTCAAACCCTCCGGCGCCACGCAGGTGAAATCCTTGATATCGCGCAGGCGCTGGGCGAAGTTGCGGATCTTCTCGCCGCCTTCCCATTGCAACGGCAGGTCTTCCAGCGGGTTCAGACGGATTGCATCGGCCTTGGCCATGCGCAGCGCCGTGGTGCCGGTTTCCTGTAGGTAAAACTCGCCGAGGGTTGCCAGAACGGGTTTCAGCCTGCCGTAGGGCAACGCCACTTGCAGCGGGCCGTGCCCATTCGGCAGGCCGGGAATGTTCACCAAAATCAGCTCATCGTCGCGGCGCCGGGCGAGTTTTTCCGGGTTGAGGATTTCGGTATGGGAGCGCATCAGGTTCAACAGGATCGGCAGCAAACTCAGGCGCTCGCCGTTAACGATGATCCCCAGCTCCAGGTCGAACCAGTCACGCTCCGGGCCTTCATCAACCGTTGCGTACCAGTCATCGACAGCACTCAGGTCGAAACCGAAATCTTCCTCGATTTGCAGCTCCCAACCTTTGGCGCGCAAAGTGGGCGAGGCGTTGAGCGTGAAGTTCAGCCAGGCGCTGTCATTGACCAGTTCGAACAGCTCGCCGGCACTTTCCGGCAGCGCCTTGCTCTGGCGCGTGGCGATCTTGAAGCCCAGCAGGCGCAGTTGCTCGCGATAGGGTTGTTCCAACTCGGGATGCCGCTTGATCCGCAGGCTTTGGGTCTCCTGGCGCACCACGATGTCGGCGTTTTTTTGCCCGCTGACATAGTTGCCCAAGTAGTTGAACGACAACGCCGCACGGTGCTGGATGTAACGCTGCATTTTGCCGTTGCGCGGCTCAAACGCGCTGAACTCCACGCTGGCCAGCCACAGGCGCGGAATGGGCACCACGTCTTCCATTACCACTTGCGGCAGCACCACGCGGTTATCCAGCACGGCCTGGAGTTTTTCCAGCAACTCGGCATCCTGGGCGGCGGCGGGGTAGGCCAGGGTTTCCTGAACCTTGAGCAGCACCGCAGCGATGTGTTTGCAGTTGGTGTGCACCGGGCAGGTACAGCGGCTGTCCACCAGGATCAGCATGCCCTTGGCCGATTCGCGCAGCGAAATGGTCTGCCGATAAACGTTGCCACCCGAGCCTTCGCAACTGGCGACGATGGTGCTGTCGCCGGACTCGACGATGCGAACGCGATTCTCCAGCGCGTAACGCCGCCCGCGCTCGAGGCTTTGCTCTTTAAAGCGATTGGCCCACGAAGGGGCCAGGGGTTTGGTCAACGGCGACGTCAGGGGCATGGTGCTGGATCAGTCCTGAATGTCGGGCGGCGGTGCGCTGGGGGGCTTGGCAGTCAGCGAAGTGATCTTGATCAGCAGCGCCAGATGGCCGCCGTCCAGGTAGTTGAGTTGGTTGTTCTTGGTGCGCACGTCCGTCTGGTTCAGGTGCTCGCTGGCGATCACGCTGCCGTTGGCGTCGAACTGATTGATCCAGAAATCCGCGTCGATATCGGTGAAGCGGCCCAGTTGCAGGTTCAGCACGCCTTCAATCGGAAACTGACCGAACTGTTCGGGGCCGTCAGTTATTGCGATTTTCACCGGTTGCTCGCCGAGGTTCTGCTCCCAGGCCTTGTGCGCCAGCACCGTGTAGCTGTTGTCGGCGCGCAGCTTGTCGACGATGTTGGACAGGCGCGGCGGGCTCATCTTGTCGCCCAGACGCTGCGCGCCGGCATCCCAGTTTTCCGGCGCGGCGCGGCTGTTGATCACCGGCTCCGCGTTCTGGCGCACCAGAATCATTTCGACCTGGTACGGGCTGTCGGCGAATGCCGAAGGCGCCACGACCACCAACAACAGGCTCAGTATGCGGAACAGGCGCATGGGGGCGTCCTTCAAGCGGTTTTCGGGATGAGGCGCTCAAACAACGCCTCCAGGGTATTAAAGCGTTCTTCGGCACGTTCCATCGGCACCATGAATTTGAACAGCGTAGCCCCTTCGAACTTGTAGCGGTTGGGCTGGCCCTGAATCAGTTTGATCAGCACCAATGGGTCCACCGGCGTTTGCGCTTCGAACTCGATGCGCCCGCCCTGCGGCCCGGCGTCGACCTTCTTGATACCGAGCTGCTCGGCCTGCAATTTCAGCAGGGTCAGGCGCACCAGGTTCTTGGTCGGCTCCGGCAACAGGCCGAAACGGTCGATCATCTCCACCTGCAGGTCTTTGAGGCCTTCTTCGTCGGTGGCCGAGGCAATGCGCTTGTACAGGATCAGCCGCGCGTGCACATCGGGCAGGTAGTCTTCGGGGATCAACGCCGGCAAACGCAGGTTGATTTCCGGGCCGCCGCCCAGCGGTTGATCCAGGTTCGGCTGCTCGCCTTTACGGATGGCTTTCACCGCGCGTTCAAGCATCTCCATATAGAGGGTGAAACCCACCGCCTGGATCTGCCCGCTCTGGCCGTCGCCCAGCAACTCGCCGGCGCCACGGATTTCCAGGTCGTTGGTGGCCAGCACGAAGCCGGCGCCGAGGTCCTGGGTGTTGGCGATCGCTTCCAGGCGCTTCTCGGCGTCGGAGGTAATCTGTTGGCGTGGCGGCGTCAGCAAATAGGCATACGCCTGGTGGTGACTGCGACCCACGCGGCCGCGCAACTGGTGCAACTGGGCCAGACCGAATTTGTCGGCACGTTCGATGATGATGGTGTTGGCGCTCGGCACGTCGATGCCGGTCTCGATGATGGTCGAGGCGATCAGCACGTTGAAGCGCTTGTGGTAGAAGTCGCTCATCACCTGTTCGAGTTCGCGCTCGCGCATCTGGCCGTGGCCGATGGCGATACGCGCTTCCGGCACCAGTTCGGCAAGGTCGGCGGCGCATTTCTCAATGGTCTTCACGTCGTTGTGCAGGTAGTACACCTGCCCGCCGCGCAGCAGTTCGCGCAGCAGCGCTTCCTTGACCGTGCTTTTGTTTTGCTCCATCACGAAGGTGCGCACCGAGAGGCGCCGTGCCGGTGGCGTGGCGATGATCGACAAATCGCGCATGCCCGACACCGCCATGTTCAGCGTGCGCGGAATCGGTGTGGCGGTGAGGGTGAGGATGTCGACTTCACTGCGCAGGTTTTTCAGCTGTTCTTTCTGGCGTACGCCGAAACGGTGTTCTTCGTCGATGATCACCAGGCCCAGGTTTTTGATCTTCACGTCATCCGACAGCAGTTTGTGCGTGCCGATGACGATGTCGATCTTGCCTTCTGCCAGGTCGGCGATGGCCGCGTTCACTTCCTTGGCGGACTTGAAGCGGCTCATCACTTCCACGCTCACCGGCCAATCGGCAAAGCGGTCGCGGAAGCTGTTGTAGTGCTGCTGGGCGAGCAAGGTGGTCGGCACCAGGATCGCCACTTGTTTGCCGCCGTGCACCGCAATAAATGCGGCCCGCATGGCCACTTCGGTCTTGCCGAAGCCCACGTCGCCGCACACCAGGCGGTCCATCGGCTTGGGCGCGAGCATGTCGGCACGCACGGCTTCGATGGTGGTTTGCTGGTCTGGGGTTTCTTCGAAGGCGAAGCCGGCGCTGAAGGTGGCGTAGTCAGCTTTCGGGTCGGCGAACGCGTAGCCTTCGCGGGCGGCGCGGCGGGCATAAATGTCGAGCAATTCGGCGGCCACGTCGCGCACCTGTTCGGCGGCTTTGCGCTTGGCTTTCTGCCAGGTCTCGGAGCCAAGGCGGTGCAACGGCGCTAGGGCGTCATCGCTGCCGGTGTAGCGCGCGATCAAGTGCAAGCTGGCCACCGGCACGTAGAGCTTGGCGCCCTCGGCGTATTCCATGGTGAGGAATTCGGCGGCCTGGTTGTCGATCTCCAGGGTCTGCAGGCCCAGGTAGCGGCCCACGCCGTGGTCGATGTGCACCACCGGTGCGCCTTCACGCAACTCGGTGAGGTTTTTGATTACCGCATCATTATTGGCATCGGCGCGTTTTTCACGGCGACGGCGCTGCATCACGCGCTGACCGAACAATGGGCTTTCGGCGATCAGCGCAAGGGCCGGATCATCCAGCAGCAAGCCTTCGTCCAGCGGCGCGATGGTGATCGCCAGGCGGTCTTTGCTTTTTACAAAGTCCGGCCAGCTGTCGACGGTTTTCGGGCGCAGTTTCAGGCGTTCGAGCAACTCCAGCAGCACTTCGCGGCGGCCGGCGGATTCAGCGGTAAACAGCACGCGGCCGGGGAAATCGCCGAGGAAATTCGACAGCGCTTCCAAAGGTTGCGTGGCTTTGGCCTGGATCGCCAGGTCCGGCAGGGTTTGCGCAGGGAAGCGCTCGCGGCCACTGCCGGCGTCCACGTCCTGCTGGCTGGCAACCACGCGCGGCCAGTTTTTCAGGCGGGCGAAGCAGTCCTCCACCGGCAGGAACAGCTCGGCGGGCGGCAATAAAGGCCGGGCGGGATCGACGCGACGCTCTTCATAGCGGTTGCGCACATCGTTCCAGAAGTTCTCAGCGGCTTGCTCGATGCCCGGCAGCGAGAACACTTGGGTGTCCTGGGGCAGGTAATCGAACAGCGTGGAGGTTTCGTCGAAGAACAGCGGCAGGTAGTACTCGATACCCGCCGGTGTAATCCCGCTGCTCAAATCCTGAAAGATCGGGCAGCGGCGGAAGTCCACGTCGAAACGTTCACGGAAGCGCGCCTTGAAGCGCGTGACCGCGTCCTTTTGCAACGGGAATTCCCGCGCCGGCAGCAGCTTGACCGACGCCACCTTGTCGATGGAGCGCTGGTTCTCCGGATCGAAGGTGCGCAGGGTTTCTATTTCGTCATCAAACAAGTCGATGCGAAACGGCAGTTTGCTGCCCATCGGGAACAGGTCGATCAAGGCGCCGCGTACCGCGAACTCGCCATGTTCGTACACCGTGTCGACGCAGCGGTAGCCGCTGGCCTCCAGGCGCGTGCGCATCTGCTCTACATCGAGCTTCTGGCCGACATCCAGCACCAGGCTGCTGCCGAGCAGAAACTTGGTCGGCGCCAGGCGGTGCAGGGCCGTGGTGATGGGCACCACCAGCACGCCGTGGGCCAGTTCCGGCAAGCGGTACAGGCTGGCGATGCGCTGGGAGATGATGTCCTGGTGCGGCGAGAACAGATCGTAGGGCAGCGTTTCCCAGTCGGGGAAATGCAGCACCGGCAAATCGGGGGCGAAGAAGCTCAGCTCCTGCTCCAACCGTTCGGCACTTTGGCTGTCGGCGGTGAGCAGCAGGGTAAAGCGCTTGGCTGCGCTGGCAGCCTCGGCAATGGCCAGGCTCAGGGCTGCACCGGGCAGGTTGCCCCAATGCTGTTTACCTGCCGCGGCAGGGAGAATCGGTAGACGCAGAACGGGCACGGAAGGTTGAGCTCCAAGCGTTGCGACAAAGTCGGTAATTGTAACGGCCCGAGGTGCCGCCTGTCAGTTGCTGACTGAGCCTATTACGGTTTGCAGGAAATGTAGTGGCTAAGACAAACAATGGAGTGTTTTGACTCAATATGTAGTGCCAAAAAGTGCGAGGTTTTCGGAGAGTTACGGACAAGTCACGCTGCTTGCGCAAAAGGTGGCCTTCTGGAACCCGCGTATTTACTGGGCTGCAGCGGGGTACGGTTTTTTCGCAAGCGGTTTTTGTTGCGGGTCGCGCATTGCTCAGAGGGCGGTCGGGCGGCATAATGTAGCCCCTTTTTTCTGCCCCTACATATGTGGAAGGTTACCGTGACTCAGAAGCCCGACCAGTGTCTTGGTGAATGGATCGACCGTGAAGCGCTCGCTGAAGCGATGATTCCGCTTATCGGTCAGCTGTACCGCAATAACAATGTGGTGAGCTCGATCTATGGCCGCAGCCTGATCAACCAGTCTGTCATCGCGATTCTCAAAGCCCACCGCTTTGCGCGTCACCGTTCTGCCGACGACAGCGAACTCTCCGTCCACGAAACATTCCCACTGCTTAAAGCCATGAGCGAGCTCAAGCTCGGCGCGGCCTCGGTAGACCTGGGCAAACTGGCCTACAAATTCCGCAAGGAAGGGGCAGGCCGCAGCGCCGAACAGTTCGTGCGTGAAGAAATGGCCGATGTGGTTGGCCAGCAAAGCGCTGCTGCCCGCAAAGGCACCGACGTTGTGCTGTACGGCTTCGGTCGTATCGGCCGCCTGCTGGCGCGCATCCTCATCGAAAAAACCGGCGGCGGCGATGGCCTGCGCCTGCGTGCCATTGTTGTGCGCAAAGGCGCCGACAACGACCTGACCAAACGCGCGAGCCTCTTGCGTCGCGATTCGGTACACGGCCCGTTCAACGGCACGATCGTCATCGACGAAGAAAACAACACCATCACCGCCAACGGTAACCTGATCCAGGTGATCTACGCGAAGAACCCGGCTGAAGTGGACTACACCCAGTACGGCATCAAAGACGCACTGCTGGTGGACAACACCGGTGTGTGGCGCGACGCCGAAGGCCTGGGCCAACACCTGGCTTGCCCGGGTATCGACCGCGTTGTGCTGACCGCGCCTGGCAAGGGCAAGCTGAAGAACATCGTGCACGGCATCAACCACGGTGAAATCACCGCTGATGACAAGATCGTGTCCGCCGCTTCCTGCACCACCAACGCCATCGTGCCGGTGCTCAAGGCTGTGAACGACAAGTTCGGCATCGTTAACGGTCACGTGGAAACGGTTCACTCGTACACCAACGACCAGAACCTGATCGACAACTTCCACAAGGGCGATCGCCGTGGCCGTAGCGCCGCGTTGAACATGGTGATCACTGAGACCGGTGCTGCCACCGCTGCTGCCAAGGCCCTGCCTGAGCTGGCCGGCAAGCTGACCGGCAACGCGATCCGCGTTCCGACGCCGAACGTGTCGATGGCCATTCTCAACCTGAACCTTGAGAAAGCCGCTACCCGTGAAGAAATGAATGAGTACCTGCGCTACATGGCGCTGCACTCCGACCTGCACAAGCAGATCGACTTCGTTAACTCGCAGGAAGTGGTGTCCACCGACTTCGTGGGCTCGCGCCACGCCGGTGTGGTGGACGCTGAGGCGACCATCACTCAGGACAACCGCGTTGTACTGTACGTTTGGTACGACAACGAGTTCGGTTACAGCTGCCAGGTGGTTCGCGTGATGGAAGACATGGCCGGGGTTAACCCGCCTGCGTTTCCGCGCTAAGCCTTAGCGGTGAATGAAAAAGCCCCGACTGGTTCGGGGCTTTTTTGTGTCTGTGGGTTTTGGGGTGAAGGTGAGGGCCTCTTCGCGAGCAAGCCCGCTCGCACATTTTGACCGCGTTCTTCCTGAATAAACGCGGTCAAAATGTGGGAGCGGGCTTGCTCGCGAAAGCGTTCTATCAGGCGCCGCCAACCACCGAAGCCTGCGCCGTCCTCAGCTCATGCCGATTGCCTTTGAACAGCACCAGCGTCGCAATCAACCCCAACACCGCAGCGCCACTCAGCCAAATCCCCGGCGCCGCTTTATTACCCAACACATGAATCAAATAAGTACACGCCGCCGGGGTAAACCCGCCGAAGGTCGCCGTGGCCAAACTGTAGGCCAGCGAAAACCCGGTGGTCCGCACCTCAATCGGCATGATCTCGGTGAGCGCCACCACCATCGCCCCGTTGTACGAGCCGTACAGGAACGACAGCCACAACAGCACGATCAGCAGGTGACTGAAACTCGGGTTCGCCACCAACCACGACAGCGCTGGATACGCCGTCAGGATCGCCAGAATCGTCGCCGCCAGCAGCAGGGGTTTGCGTCCGATTCTGTCGGACACCGCGCCCATCACCGGCAGCCAGATAAAGTTGGAAATGCCCACGCACACCGTCACCAGCAATGCGTCGAAGTCGGACAAGTGCAGTTCCGCCTTGCCGAACGTCGGGGTGTAGGCGGTGATCAGGTAGAACGACACGGTGGTCATCACCACCAGCGCCATCCCGGCGATGACGATGCCGAAGTTCTGACCGATTGACCGGACGATTTCCTGCAGGGTAGGGCGGTGTTTGCGCGCCTGAAACTCAGGCGTTTCCTCCAGGGAGCGACGAATCACGAAGATCACCGGCACAATCAGGCAGCCGATCAGGAACGGTACGCGCCAGCCCCAGTCACCCATTTCTTCCGGGCTCAGCCAGTGGTTCAGGCCTACGCCGAGCAAACCGGCGAATACCACCGCCGCCTGCTGGCTTGCAGACTGCCAACTGACGAAAAAGCCCTTGCGGCCCGGCGTGGCGATTTCCGCCAGGTACACCGACACACCGCCCAGCTCGACGCCCGCCGAGAAACCTTGCAACAGGCGGCCAAACAGCACCAGCAACGGCGCCGCGACACCCAGCGTGGCGTAACCGGGCACGCAGGCGATCAGGACGGTACCGGCGGCCATCATGGCCAGGGTGATCACCAAACCTTTTTTACGGCCGTGGCGGTCGATATAGGCGCCGAGGAAAATCGCGCCCAGTGGCCGCATCAGAAAGCCCGCGCCGAAGGTGGCGAGAGAGAGCATCAGGGAGGCGAAGGCGCTGTCGGTGGGGAAGAAGGTTTTGGCGATGGCCGTGGCGTAAAAGCCGTAGACCATGAAGTCGAACATTTCGAGGAAGTTACCGCTGACAACGCGAAAAATCGCCTTGCCCTTGCCCGTTTCAGTGGACATGTCATGCACTCATCTTGGCTATTTTATTAGTAATCCCTGGTCTTCATTCGTCCTTGCTGCGGTTTTGTAACCATATGTGTATTAGCCACTACCGGCAACAGGAATCGATAGCTAGCTGACTAAATGCGCCTGAGTTGGGGACAATGGAGATCCAACGTGGGAGCGGGCTTGCTCGCGAATGCGGTGTATCAGTCACAACTAGTCTGACTGACACACCGCATTCGCGAGCAAGCCCGCTCCCACATGAGTGTTGTGTTTATTTCAGGAGGGTGTCGCGCAGGCTGTCCGACAGGCCTTTGGGTGCCAGCCAAATGCCGAGGTACACCCTCGCCAGCGCGTCGTTGCGACTGCTGAACACCACCTGGTCATTGATCTCCAGGTTCAATCCGCGGCCGGGGCGAAAGTCGAGGGCATAGCGGTCGCCGCTGCGGATGTTGCGAAAGCTGGCGTGCAATTGGTCCAGTTCGGGCTTCAAGCGGGCGAGGGTGGCAGCTGTTTGCTGGCGCTCGAGGGTGGTGGTGGCGGCCTTGATCACATCGCTACGGTCGATGTCGCGAAAGTAATACAGCGCCAAGCGCACGGCTTTTTGCTGGTCCCAGGCTTGTTTCGCCGGGATGGCCGCCGGCGCGTACAGCCCTGCCGCGTACACATCCGCCCAGAGGTAGACCAGCACCGTCTGGTTTTTCAGCGACAGTTCATGCAGTTGGGCGGGGAACGCCGCCTGCCGCAGACGATCGGCTTCACTGGCTTGCACCGCTACCGAAAAAATCAGCAATAAACACAAAACGACATGCCGCATGATGGCTCATCCTGCAAAAGGTGCGTGTCAGCCAGTGTAATGCCAGTTTCCGGTTTCTGTAGTAAAGGCAAGACTGGCCTACGACGCGACCAAGGGTTAATGTGCGCGGGCTTGAGCCTTCTATAGACTGTGCCCCGGTTCACACACTTGAGCCAAAAATTTCCTTCATGCCCGCTGGCCGCGGCATGATTTAGCCAGGCGTCCAACCGTACGCCTGGCCTGTTCTGAGGAGTACGCATGGCTGTCTACAACTACGACGTGGTAGTACTGGGTTCCGGCCCGGCTGGAGAAGGTGCGGCGATGAACGCTGCCAAAGCGGGGCGCAAGGTGGCGATGGTCGATAGCCGTCGCCAGGTCGGCGGTAACTGCACCCACCTGGGTACCATCCCGTCCAAGGCCTTGCGTCACTCGGTGCGCCAGATCATGCAGTTCAACACCAACCCGATGTTTCGGGCCATTGGTGAGCCGCGCTGGTTCTCGTTCCCGGACGTGTTGAAAAGCGCCGAAAAAGTCATTTCCAAACAAGTCGCTTCGCGTACCGGCTACTACGCCCGTAACCGCGTCGACCTGTTCTTCGGCACCGGCAGCTTTGCCGACGAGCAAACCGTCGAAGTGGTGTGCGCCAACGGCGTGGTCGAAAAGCTGGTGGCCAAGCACATCATCATCGCCACCGGTTCGCGCCCGTATCGCCCGGCCGATATCGATTTCCACCACCCGCGCATCTACGATAGCGACACCATCCTGAGCCTGGGCCACACCCCGCGCAAGCTGATCATCTATGGCGCCGGCGTGATCGGCTGTGAATACGCCTCGATCTTCAGCGGCCTGGGTGTATTGGTCGAGCTGGTGGACAACCGCGACCAGTTGCTGAGCTTCCTCGACTCGGAAATCTCCCAGGCGTTGAGCTACCACTTCAGCAACAACAACATCACCGTGCGCCACAACGAAGAGTACGAGCGGGTCGAAGGCCTGGACAACGGGGTGATCCTGCACCTCAAGTCCGGCAAGAAGATCAAGGCCGACGCCTTGCTGTGGTGCAACGGCCGTACCGGCAACACCGACAAGCTGGGCATGGAAAACATCGGGGTCAAGGTCAACAGCCGTGGCCAGATCGAAGTCGACGAGAACTACCGCACCTGCGTGCCGAACATCTACGGCGCCGGCGACGTGATCGGCTGGCCGAGCCTGGCGAGCGCCGCGCACGACCAGGGCCGTTCGGCGGCTGGCAGCATCGTCGACAATGGCAGCTGGCGGTATGTGAACGACGTGCCGACCGGGATCTACACGATTCCCGAGATCAGCTCGATCGGCAAGAACGAGCACGAACTGACCAAGGCCAAAGTACCTTACGAAGTCGGCAAGGCGTTCTTCAAGAGCATGGCGCGTGCGCAGATCGCCGGTGAGCCGCAGGGCATGCTGAAGATTCTGTTCCACCGTGAAACCCTGGAAGTCCTCGGCGTGCATTGCTTCGGCTACCAGGCCTCGGAGATCGTGCACATCGGCCAGGCGATCATGAACCAGCCGGGCGAGCAAAATACCCTCAAGTATTTTGTGAACACCACGTTCAACTACCCGACCATGGCTGAAGCCTATCGGGTAGCGGCCTACGACGGCCTCAACCGGCTTTTTTGAGCGGCTCCGGCCGGTGGCCTGAGCCGGCCGGGGAGACCGATTTCAGTAATTCTCGAGGGTGGCAGTGGCCAAACCGGGAAAGTCTGTAATCAGGCTATCTACGCCGAAGTCGGCGAGCCTGCGCATGAGCGCAGGTTCGTTGACCGTCCACACCGACACGTGCAAACCCTGGCGCTGGGCTTTTTCCAGCCGCTCGGGGGTGCACAACGTCCAGTTCAACGCCAGGTACTCACAACCGTAGTTTTGCGCGACCTTCAGCGGGTCGAGCCAGGCATATTCGGCCACCAACCCGCGCGACAAGTCCGGGGTGAGGTCAATCGCAGCTTTCAGCACTTCCCGCGAACTTGAGGTGACGGTGACCTTGTCCATCAGGCCATGGCGCACGGCCATCTCGCGAATCGCCAGCACGGTGGTTGCAGCGCGGGTGCGCGAAGCGCTTTTGACTTCAAGCTGCCAGTGATCGAAATCGCACTGCTCGAACAGCTCTTCCAGGCGCGGAATCGGGCAAGGCTTGACCCAGCCCGGGCCACCTTTGCGCGCATCCATTTTCACCAGGTCCGCCGCCGAGTACTCGACCACCTTGCCGCGCCGGTCGGCGGTGCGCTTGAGCGTCGGGTCGTGAATGACCATCAGCTCGCCGTCCATGGACAGGTGCAAGTCCAGTTCGCAACGGCGCACGCCGTGCTTGAGGCACTCCTGAAAGCTGGTCAGGGTGTTTTCCGGTGCTTCGCCTTTGGCACCGCGGTGGCCGTAAATCAGGGTCACAGTTGCTCCTTTGCGCCAGGTGGTCTGGCGGGATAATACGAATTCAGGTGTCTTGGGCGTCGCTTTGTTCGCGTGCCAGGCGTCGTTCCTGGGCTTGTTTTTGCAGGATATAGCGGGCCAGCAGTTGGCGTTGAGCATCGGTCATGGACTCGAACTCGGTGCTGACTTCAAAGCCGTCGCCCTTGGGCTCACAGTGAGTCACCCGCGCGCGCAGCAGCAGGCCGAGCGCTTGGGGCATCAGCACCAGCTTGACCGCCAGGTGCGTGTCGAGGGCCAACGGGGCAGGGTGCTGGAAGTCGATACCGCCCTCGGAGATGATCACCGGCTGCGGTTCGCCGACTTCGCCCAACAGCCCGCGCGCCATGACCTGGCTGAGCAGGTCGATACGTTTGTTCTGGACTTTGAGGAAGGCCGCCAGGCTGCGATCTTTCTCGCTGATCTGGCGCAACAGGTGCTGGGCTTCGAATTCGCTGAGGTGCAATTCACTGAGCAGATTGAACAGCGGGGAATCATCCAGCAACACTTCCTTGCTCGCTGCGTCGGGCGCGCAAAGGCTGCTGATTTGGAGTGCGATCATGTCGTCGATACGGTAGTATTCGCGGCGCTCTTCTTCATCTAATGTCGACATGGCGAACCCCAGGTAACGGTAATGGTCAGAGTGTAAAGCTGCTTACCAGACCCCGCCACCGGGACGTCTTCTTTTCCTCCGAACAAGCCCCGACATGTTCAGACCTCTCTTCGTATTTATCGGCACGCGTTATACCCGTGCAAAGCGCCGCAATCATTTTGTGTCGTTCATTTCCCTGACCTCGATGATCGGGCTCGCCTTGGGCGTGGTCGTGATGATCGTGGTGCTGTCGGTGATGAACGGCTTCGATCATGAGATGCGCACCCGCGTGCTGGGCATGGTGCCCCACGCGACCATTGAGGGCGATGCGCCGATCAATGACTGGCAAAGCCTGGCCGACAAGGTCAAGCAGAACCCCAAGGTGGTGGCCGTCGCGCCCTTTACCCAGATGCAGGGCCTGCTGACCAATGACGGCAAGGTGCAGAAAATCCTCCTCAACGGCATCGACCCGGGCCAGGAACGTAACGTGTCGATCATCGACAAGTTCATGTTGCAGGGCAAACTCGATGACCTGGCGCCCGGCAGCTTTGGCATCGTCATCGGCGACAAGGCGGCGGCCAAACTCGGCGTGAACGTCGGCGACAAGCTGACCTTCGTCGCGCCGGAAGTCACCGTCACCCCGGCCGGCATGTTCCCGCGCATGAAGCGCTTCACCGTGGTCGGCACCTTCCACGTGGGCGCTGGCGAAATCGACGGCTACCTCGGCCTGACCAACCTCACTGATCTCGCGCGCCTGCATCGCTGGAAACCGGATCAGGTGCAGGGCCTGCGCCTCAAGTTCAACGACCTGTTCGACGCCCCGCGTGCCTCGTGGGAAATCGCCCAGCATCTTGGCGAATCCCAGTATTACGCCCGCGACTGGACCCGTACCCACGGCAACCTCTACCAGGCCATCCGCATGGAAAAAGCCATGATCGGCCTGCTGTTGCTGCTGATCGTTGCCGTGGCGGCGTTCAACATCATCTCCACGCTGGTGATGGTGGTGAACGACAAGAAGGGCGACATTGCCATCCTGCGCACCCTTGGCGCCACGCCGGGGCAGATCATGGCGATCTTCATGGTGCAGGGCACCGTGATCGGCGTGGTCGGCACCCTGATCGGCACCGCCGTCGGCATCCTGGCCGCGCTGAACGTCAGCGCCGCCATCGCCGCGCTGGAAAAAGTCATCGGCCACAAGTTTCTCAACGCTGACGTCTACTTCATCGACTACTTGCCGTCCCAGGTTCAGGCCCAGGACGTGTTGATGGTAGGCGGCGCCGCGTTGGTCCTGAGTTTCCTTGCCACCCTGTATCCAGCCTGGCGCGCGGCACGTACCCAGCCAGCACAGGCCTTACGTTATGAGTGAATCGGGCATGAGTGAAAAAGCAATCCTGAGCTGCCGCAACCTGGGCAAATCCTACGAGGAAGGCCCGGAATCGGTGGTCGTGCTGTCAAACCTGCAGCTTGAACTTCATCCGGGCGAGCGCGTGGCGATTGTCGGCAGTTCCGGTTCCGGCAAAAGTACCTTGCTGAACCTGTTGGGCGGCCTTGATACGCCGTCCCAAGGCAGCGTCTGGCTGGCTGGCGAAGAACTGTCGGCCCTCGGTGAAAAGGCCCGTGGTCAACTGCGCAACCGTTCACTCGGTTTCGTGTACCAGTTTCACCACCTGCTGCCGGAATTCACCGCGCTGGAAAACGTGTGCATGCCGCTGCTGATCGGCAAGACTGCGATTCCGGAAGCCCGCCAGCGCGCCAAAGCCCTGCTGGAGCGCGTTGGCCTCGGTCATCGCCTGGAACACAAACCGGCTGAACTGTCCGGCGGCGAACGCCAGCGTGTGGCCATCGCCCGCGCCCTGGTCAACAACCCAGGGCTGGTGATGCTCGACGAGCCGACCGGCAACCTCGACTCCCACACCGCCCAGGGCATCAAGGACTTGATGCTGGAACTGAGCACCCAGATGCGCACCGCGTTCCTGGTGGTGACCCATGACATGAGCATGGCCCGCCAGATGGACCGCGTGTTGCACCTGCAGGAAGGTCATCTGGTCGCCATCTGACCCGTTTCAAGCCCGGTACGGTAGTGCCGGGCTTTTTCATTTTTTCAGGCGGTGCAAGCGAATGTTCAGACCGTTATCGATTTTCATCGGCACGCGCTATACCCGCGCCAAGCGCCGTAACCGTTTTGTTTCGTTTATCTCGATGACCTCGATGATCGGCCTCGCCCTCGGCGTGCTGGCGATGATCGTGGTGCTGTCGGTGATGAACGGCTTCCAGCGCGAAATGAGCTCGCGCATCCTCGGCATGGTGCCCCACGCGACCATCGTCGGCGTGAACCCTATCGACAATTGGCAGCCCGTGGCCGACGCCGCGATGAAGAACCCGGAAGTCACCGCCGCCGTGCCGTTCACACAGATGGACGGCATGTTCTCCTACAAAGGCGCAATGCAGCCCATCGAGATCAGCGGCGTCGACCCGGCCCAGGAAGGCAAGGTGTCGATCGTGGCCCAGCACATCGTGCGCGGCAAACTCGATGACCTCAAACCCGGCGAGTTCGGCGTGGTAGTCGGCGACATCACCGCGCGGCGCTTTCGCCTGAACGTGGGCGACAAACTCACCTTGATCGTGCCCGAAGTCAGCAGCGCGCCCGGTGGCATCACCCCGCGCATGCAGCGTTTGAACGTGGTCGGTATTTTCAAGGTCGGCGCCGAACTGGATGGCTCCATGGCCCTGATCCACATGGCCGACGCCGCCGAAATTCAGCATTGGCAACCGAACCAGGTACAAAGCGTGCGCCTGGCGGTGAAAGACCTGTACGCAGCGCCGAAGGTGTCAGCGGACATCGCCGCCAGCCTCGGCGCAGCCTACAAGCCTGACGACTGGACTCACACTCAGGGCAGCCTGTTCAGCGCGATGAAAATGGAAAAAACCATGATCGGGCTGCTGTTGCTGATGATTGTTGCTGTGGCCGCGTTCAACATCATCGCCACACTGATCATGGTGGTGAACGACAAGGGCGCGGACATCGCGATTTTGCGCACCATCGGCGCCACGCCCCGGCAGATCATGGCGATCTTCATGGTGCAGGGCACGGTGATCGGTATCGTCGGCACCCTGATCGGCGGCGTGCTCGGCGTGATTGCGGCGCTGAACGTGAGTGAACTGGTGGGCTGGCTGGAGCGGGTGACCGGGCAGCATATCTTCAGTTCGGACGTGTATTTCGTCAGCAACCTGCCTTCGCAATTGCAGGGCGGTGACGTGGTGCTGATTTGCACGGCGGGGTTTGTGTTGAGCTTTTTGGCGACGCTGTACCCGGCGTATCGGGCGGCGAAGATTGAGCCGGCGCATGCGCTGAGGTATTCGTAGCATTTAAGATCGCCTTCGCGAGCAAGCCCGCTCCCACATTCGACCGCATTTCAAAGGATCTAAGCGGTTAAATGTGGGAGCGGGCTTGCTCGCGAAGGGGCCGGCCCAGCTTGCATCAAACTCCCTTCGGCAGCTCAATCACAAACCGCGTCCACCCCACCCCCGACTCACAAAAAATCCTCCCCCCGTGAGCACGCACAATCGACTGGGTAATCGCCAACCCCAGCCCCGCATGCTCGCTGCTCCCTTCGTGGCGCGCCGGGTCCGCCCGGTAAAAACGGTCAAACAACCTCGGCAGTAACTCCGCTGAAATACCGTCCCCGGTGTTCTCAACCGTAAGCCTCACTCCGTCTTCGATCCGCACCCGCACTTCGCCGCCCACCGGGGTAAAGCGCAGCGCGTTATCCAGCAGGTTCGACAGCGCCCGGCGTAACATCCCGCGATCACCCATCGTCTGCGCCGTCCCCTCGCGAATCAGGCTGACCTGCGCGTCTTCCGCCAGCAGCGCAAAGAACTCCAGCAACGCATCCACGTCATCCTCCAGCGCCAACGGTTCGCGCTTGGGCATCAGCAAGCCGTGATCCGCCTTGGCCAGGTACAACATGTCATTCACCAATTGCGCCATCCATTGCAGCTCTTCCAGGTTGCTGTGCAACGCCTCGCGGTAATCCTCCAGCGGGCGCGGCTGGGTGAGGATGACTTGGGTGTGGGTCAGCAGGTTCGACAGCGGCGTGCGCAGTTCGTGGGCGATGTCGGCAGAGAACGCCGAGAGGCGCTGAAAGGCGTCGTCCAGGCGACTCAACATGGCGTTGAAGGCCTGGGCCAGTTCGGCCAGCTCCACCGGCATTTGCTGCTGGGGCAGGCGTTGCGTCAGCGAATGAGCCGACACACCGGCCGCCACTTCACCCATGCGCCGCAACGGCTGCAGCCCGCTGCGCGCGGCCCAGGCACCGAGTAACGCAGTCGCCAGCGCCGAGAGGCCGACGGTCAGCCAGATCAAATGCTGCATACGCTGCAGGAAGTGCTGGTGATGGGTGATGTCGAGCATCAGGCTCAGTTGCGGCGAATTCGGCTGGCCTGGCTGCAACGGCACGTTATACACACGGTATTCGGTGCCGGCGTTTTGCAGGCTGTGCAAGCCGGGCGCCTCGGGCAAGGTGACGCCGGGCGCCGCGTCATACCAGCGTTGACCGGCGGCGGTGATACGCAAGGCCAAGTCAGGCTGGCGATTGAGCTCGGCACGCAGTTGCGCTTCACGCTGGGCGAACAGCTGCGGCGTGTCGACACCCTGCAATGTACTGCGCAGCGCGATCAATTTGCCGTCGAGCAACTGCTGGTCCAGCTCGACAAAATGCGCCTCGCTGGCGTGGTTGAACAACACCCCGGCGATCAGCGACACCACGGCGGTGCAGGCGGCAAACAGCAGCGCCAGACGGCTGGCCAGTGACAGGCGCTTGATCAATTGAAGCGCTCCTCCAGCACGTAACCCATGCCGCGTACGGTGTGGATCAGTTTGTTAGCGTAGTTGTCGTCGACTTTCAGGCGCAGGCGGCGGATCGCCACTTCGATGATGTTGGTGTCGCTGTCGAAATTCACGTCCCACACCTGGGAGGCGATCAGCGACTTGGGCAGCACCTCGCCCTGGCGGCGCAGCAGCAGTTCCAGCAGGGAGAACTCCTTGGCGGTGAGGTCGATGCGCTGGCCGTCCCGTTCGACGCGGCGGCGGATAAGGTCCATGCGCAGGTCGGCCAGTTGCAGCGCAGTTTCCTGCGGCGCGCTGCTGCCACGGCGCAACAGGCTGCGCACCCGCGCCAGCAGTTCAGAGAAGGCGAACGGTTTGACCAGATAATCGTCGGCGCCCAGTTCCAGGCCGTGCACGCGGTCTTCCACCGCGTCGCGGGCGGTGAGGAACAGCACCGGGATGTCCAGGCCGGCGCCTCGTACCGCTTGCAGGATTTGCCAGCCATCGCGACCCGGCAGCATCACGTCGAGGATCAGCAAGTCGTAATCGCCCGTCAACGCGAGGTGCTGGCCCGTGCTGCCGTCGGCCACCAACTCAGTGGTAAAGCCAGCCTCGGCCAGGCCCTGGCGCAGGTAGTGGCCGGTTTTGGGTTGGTCTTCGACGATCAGCAATTTCATGGGCGGCTCTTGGCAACAGGTGACGAGGGGCTTTATACCGTGGGTATCGGCGGCAGGGCGCAAGCTGACAAAGTTGTAATCTAGCAGTCAGCTCGCTGGCAGCCGCGCAATCTTAGAGTGCTGCCAGAATTGATCCCACATTTTTGGAGAATAGAGATGGCGTTGCGTAAACCCCTGTTGCTGGCGGTGTGCCTGCTGGCGTTGAGTTTCGATGCAGTGGCGGACGCAGCGCACACTTACGCGTTCGGTCAGCCCGCACCGGCGAGCAAAGCCACGCGCACCGTGCAAGTGACGCTGCAGGACATTTCCTTTTCGCCCAAGTCCCTGGACGTCAAAGCCGGTGAGACCGTGCGCTTTGTGCTGGTGAACAAGGGCCAGTTGCTCCACGAATTCAACCTGGGCGATGCGGCGATGCACGCCGAACACCAGAAGGAAATGTTACAGATGCAGGCCAGCGGCATGCTCACCGCGACCGGCATGGGCCAGATGGACCACGCCGCCATGGGCCATGGCGCGATGAAACACGATGACCCCAACAGCGTATTGGTGGAGCCCGGCAAAACCGCCGAGCTGACCTGGACGTTTACCAAAGCCACCGGCCTGGAGTTTGCCTGCAACATTCCCGGGCATTATCAGGCGGGCATGGTCGGCAAGCTCAATGTCGATTGATCCGGCGGCGCTTAGGCGCGGGGGCAAAGGCTGGTAGACTGGCGCGGTTTATTTAGCCAGGTTTCCGCCATGCATCCCGCAGCCGAACATTCGCCGCTGGGCAAGTCCAGTGAATACATCTCCACTTACACCCCGTCGTTGTTGTTCCCGATCCCTCGCGCCGCCAAGTGGGCCGAACTCGGCCTGAGCGCCGAGAGCCTGCCTTACAAAGGTGTGGATTTCTGGAACTGCTTCGAGCTGTCCTGGCTGCTGCCATCGGGCAAGCCGGTGGTGGCCATCGGTGAATTCAGCATTCCGGCCGACTCGCCGAACATCATCGAGTCCAAGTCGTTCAAGCTGTACCTCAACTCGCTGAACCAGACCGCGTTTGCCGACGTCCAGAGCCTGGAAGCGACCCTGCGCACCGACCTCAGCGCCGCCGCCGGCAAGCCGGTGACCGTGCGTATTCGCAGCCTCGCCGAGATTGAGGCTGACGGCGTGATGGCATTGCCGGGTGTGTGCATTGATGACCTGGACATCAGCGTCAGCAACTACGAGCACCCGCGCCCGGAATTGCTGCGTTGCGATGAGTCGCGCAGTGTGGAGGAGAGCGTGCACAGCCACCTGCTCAAATCCAATTGCCCGGTCACCAGCCAGCCGGATTGGGGCAGCGTGGTGGTTGAGTACCATGGTCACGCGCTGGATCACGCCAGCTTGCTGGAATACATCGTGAGCTTTCGCCAGCATTCGGACTTTCATGAGCAATGTGTGGAGCGCATCTTCCTGGACTTGCAGCGCCTGCTGAAGCCGGAGAAATTGACCGTGTATGCGCGGTATGTGCGGCGCGGCGGGCTGGATATCAACCCGTATCGCAGTACTGAGGATGTGGCGTTTCAGAACGTGCGTCTGGCCCGGCAGTAGCCTTCACACAAATCAAATGTGGGAGCTGGTCTATGTGGGAGCTGGCTTGCCTGCGATGCAGACACCTCGGTTTTTCAGTTGCGCTGAGGTGATGCTATCGCAGGCAAGCCAGCTCCCACATAGACCAGCTCCCACATTGGTTTTTGTGATTGGCTTGGGCTCGGGTTAGATCCCGATATTGCCCAAGGTGATCATGATATTGCGCAACGTCCCGGAAATGACCGGGTGCTCATCGTCGAACTCAATGGCTGCTTTATTCACATCGTCAGAGATGCTGGGCGTTTGAGTGGCTGGCTCAAGTTCAAGTTGCAGTTCAAACTTGGCAATCAAGGCTTCCAGCGCTACACGTTTTTCTTCCGAAAGCGGCGGTTCCTGTTGCAACTGCCCGCGCAGAATCTCGACCTGTTCTTCCAGTTTTTTGCGATCAGGCATAGCGTTCTTCCTTTTATCGATAGGCACTGGCATAGACCACGGCACGCCGCGAAAGGTCTACGGGCTGGCTTGTAGATTAATCTACCGGCGCGCTCAGTGCTTGATCTCTATCAGGGCTTCTCGCCTTTGAGCTGGCGCAGGCTGATGTCCGCCAGGCACGTGCCCAGCTCGCCAAGGTGGTCGATCACCGAATGCACCCCCAGCCCATACAGCGCAACCGTGGCTTTACCGCGCTTGTATTCGCGTTGTTGTTCGGTCAGCGCCTGCCATGGCTCGGGTGCCAGGCCGCACAGCGAACCGCAGGAGGCCAGGCCGATGGTCCACATCCCGGCGTTCAGGCCGGCTTGCAGTAAACGCGGCTCGCCGCTTACCAGTACGCAGCCTTCCAGGCGTTCGATGTTCAATTCCATCAGGGCTTGCCAGCAGGCATGCGGCGCCGGCCAGCGGATGGAGGAGGGTGAGGCCGCCTTGACCCAGTCCGGCAGCACAGCTGCGAGCGGGGTAGTGATTGAGGCGGGGAGTTCATCCAGCCAGGCGCAGGGCACGCCCTGATCCTTGAGGCTGCGCAGAATATTCAGCGCGCCCGGTGTGGGCTGGGCGTCGGGGGAGGGCGAATCGGTGCGCGCCAGGGAACCAAAATCCACCAGGCAGCCACTAAGGCCAAATAGCACGGCAGTCAAGGCGGGTGCGCTGGCTACGGCAGTTTCGGCGTTAGGCATCTCGACATCCCTGAAATAGCTCTGACGCTATCCGGCGGGTATGACAAGCAGATGACACTTGCACTTAATTGTAGGAATTTTGTGCTTTTGACGCCTGACCTTTCCTTGCTGCTGCCTAATTTGATACTTCCGTCATATACTCTCGTTCTAATTCAGGGCATAGCGCCCATGACAGACCATTCAAGGAGCAAAAGCTATGCGCTGGAGCCACTATTTCGCTCAGCTATCTGTGTGTGCCACCGTCCTCATGGCGCCGTTCGCCGTTCAGGCAGCGTCGCAAGACGATCCATGGGAAAGCGTCAACCGCCCGATCTTCACCTTCAACGACACCGTTGACACCTACGCCCTCAAGCCGTTGGCCCAAGGCTACCAGTTCGTCACCCCGCAATTCATGCAGGACGGCGTGCACAACTTCTTCCGCAACATCGGCGACGTCGGCAACTTTGCCAACGACGTGTTGCAGCTCAAGCCACACGCGGCCGGTGTCGACACCGCGCGTTTACTGGTAAACACCACGCTTGGTGTGCTCGGCTTTGTTGATGTCGGCACCAAAATGGGCCTGCAGCGCAACGATGAAGACTTCGGTCAGACCCTCGGCCACTGGGGCGTGGACAGCGGTCCTTACGTGATGCTGCCGCTGCTCGGCCCAAGCACCCTGCGTGATGCACCGTCCAAATACGTCGACAGCTACACCCAACCGTACCGCTACATGAACGATATCGGCTGGCGTAACAGCACCTTCGGCCTGAACATTGTCGATACCCGTGCCAGCCTGCTCGACAGCGAGAAGCTGATCACCGGCGACAAATACACCTTTATCCGTAATGCCTACCTGCAAAACCGTGAGTTCAAGGTTAAAGACGGCAAGGTTGTAGACGACTTTTAAGTCGTGACGTTTTGAAATGAAAAAAGGCGACCTCAGGGTCGCCTTTTTTATACGTGCGATTTTTTAGTGCATTTTCAAGATCTTGAGGCCCAGGTGTTGGTCTTCTCCGCTGGCCTTAACCCACACCACTTCGGTGTCCGCCTCCAGGCCCTTGAGTGCAGCGTGGTCGGAGTCGATACGCACCGTCAGTTTATCGCCCACCTGAAATTGGCGTGGGGCCTGTACTTGCATGCCGGTGCTGGAAAGGTCCACGCAAACCCCCGCAATCTCTTGCCCTGCGTGGATCAGCGACACATCGGCATCAACCCGCATGCGGATGAAATCGCGTTTTTCGGCGTAGTCGCGCTCGTGTTCGCTCACAGGTTTTGTCCTCACTTTGCGTTGTGGTTGTGACTGTTCTTATAACTCCCGGTGATTTGCGGTGTAAAGACGCCCGGCGACCATCGGCATGAGCTTGAAACCCCTGACGGATGGGAGTACCGTCTGCGCCTTAGAAGGGCACCTCTGCTTTACCGTTGTGCGTGGTCAAAAAGCCCGTGCTTTGTAGGACAGAGAGGCTAGAAAGCGAATCCAGTACGTGAGTCCGGCCATTGCCGAGCCGCCTACGCCAACCTAATTCTGGCGCCGTTTGCCCACATGCAAAAAACCAGTGCCACGCTGCTGATAATCGATGACGACGAAGTAGTGCGCGCGAGCCTCGCGGCCTACTTGGAAGACAGTGGCTTCAGCGTCCTGCAGGCCAGCAATGGCCAACAGGGTCTCCAGGTATTCGAGCGCGACAAGCCCGACCTCGTGATCTGCGACCTGCGCATGCCCCAAATGGGCGGCCTTGAGCTGATTCGCCAGGTGACTGAGCTCGCCCCGCAGACGCCGGTGATTGTTGTGTCCGGTGCCGGCGTGATGAACGATGCCGTAGAGGCCCTGCGCCTGGGCGCCGCCGATTACCTGATCAAGCCTCTGGAAGACCTGGCAGTGCTGGAGCACTCCGTGCGCCGCGCGCTGGATCGTGCACGCCTGTTGAACGAGAACCAGCGTTACCGCGAAAAGCTCGAAACTGCCAACCGCGAACTCGAAGCCAGCCTCAACCTGCTCCAGGAAGACCAGAACGCCGGTCGCCAGGTGCAGATGAACATGCTGCCGGTGAGCCCATGGACCATCGACGAGTTCAAGTTCGCCCACCAGATCATCCCGTCGTTGTACCTGTCGGGTGATTTTGTCGATTATTTCCGTGTAGACGAGCGCCGTGTGGCGTTCTACCTGGCCGACGTTTCTGGCCATGGCGCGTCTTCTGCTTTTGTCACCGTGTTGTTGAAATTCATGACCACACGGCTGCTGTTTGAATCCAAGCGCAATGGCACCTTGCCGGAGTTCACCCCCTCCGAGGTGCTGGGCCACATCAACCGGGGCTTGATCAGCTGCAAGCTGGGCAAGCACGTGACGATGGTGGGCGGCGTGATTGATGAAGAAACCGGTCTTTTGACCTACAGCATCGGCGGTCACCTGCCGATGCCGGTTTTATACACTCCAGACAGTGTGCGCTACCTGGAAGGGCGTGGTTTGCCGGTGGGCTTGTTCAATGAGGCCACCTACGAAGACCACATTCTGGAATTGCCGCCGACGTTCAGCCTTACGCTGATGTCCGACGGTATCCTGGACCTTCTCACAGAGCCTACACTCAAAGAGAAAGAAGCTGCCTTGCCCCAAAAGGTCAAGTCAGCGGGCGGCAGCCTGGATGGCCTGCGGCAGGTTTTTGGATTGGCCACGCTAGGGGAGATGCCGGATGATATCGCCCTATTGGTGTTGAGCAGGAATCTTTGATGAGTACCGGAAGAATCCAGTTCGCCGAGCAAGACGGGACCTTCGTCCTGAAATTTGTCGGTGAAGTGCGCCTGACCTTGTGTTCAGCGCTGGATGCGACGATTGAGCGGATCTTCACAGCGCTGAACTTCTCGGCGATCGTGATCGATCTGACCGAAACCCGCAGCATCGACAGCACCACCCTTGGGCTGTTGGCCAAGTTGTCCATTCTGTCTCGGCAGAAGGTCGGCCTGTTGCCGACTGTCGTCACCACCCACGAAGACATCACCCGGCTGTTGCAGTCCATGGGTTTTGACCAGGTGTTCAACATCGTTGACCGCCCGATCCCCTGCCCGGAATGCCTGACCGACCTGCCGTCGCAAGACCAGTCTGAAGAAGTGGTACGGGTCAAGGTGCTGGAAGCGCACAAAATCCTGATGGGCCTGAACGAGTCCAACCGCGAAGCCTTCCACGACCTCGTGAACGCCCTCGAGCGCCACTGATCCCACGATTGGATTACATTCCAACTGTGGGAGCTGGCTTGCCTGCGATAGCGGTATGTCAGCCACCCATTCATGACTGACCCACCGCCATCGCAGGCAAGCCAGCTCCCACCTGTTGAACGGTGACTGGCTTTAAGATCAGCGGGCACAAAAAAGGGCGGCACCCGCAAGGGTGCCGCCCTTTTTGCCATCGCCTGCCTTACAACTTGGCAGTCAACAGCGCCTCCAGCTTCTCCTGGTCCCGAGCAAACTGACGAATACCTTCCGCCAGCTTCTCAGTCGCCATCGCATCCTCGTTGGACTCCCAACGGAACTGCGCTTCAGTCAAATGCACCCGCGCTTCACCGGCTTGCCCTGGCGCCAACTTGCGCTCCAGCTTGCCTTCATCTGCCGCCAGCTTCTCCAGCAGGTCCGGGCTGATGGTCAGACGGTCACAGCCGGCCAGCTCTTCAATCTGGCTCAGGTTACGGAAGCTCGCGCCCATTACTACGGTCTTGTAGCCATTGGCCTTGTAGTAGTTGTAGATGCGCGTCACCGACTGCACACCCGGATCATCGGAACCGGTGTAGTCGTTGCCATTGGCCTTCTTGTACCAGTCGTAGATACGGCCCACGAATGGCGAAATCAGGAACACACCCGCTTCAGCGCACGCCACAGCCTGGGCGAACGAGAACAGCAGCGTCAGGTTGGTCTGAATACCTTCTTTTTCCAGCTTCTCCGCCGCGCGGATACCTTCCCAGGTGGAGGCGATCTTGATCAGCACACGGTCGCGGCTTACGCCGGCTTTGTCGTACAGGTCGATCAGACGGTGCGCACGCTTGAGAATGGCGGCTTCATCGAACGACAGACGGGCATCCACCTCAGTGGAAATACGGCCCGGCACCACTTTGAGGATCTCCTGGCCGACGGCTACCGCAAAACGGTCGCTGGCCAGGCCCACGTCACCGTTGCAGTCCTTCACGCACTCATCCAGCAGCTTGGCATAGCCCGAAATCGACGCGGCCTTGAGAAGCAGGGAAGGGTTGGTGGTAGCGTCTTGCGGCTTGAGCTTGGCGAGGGTAGAAAAGTCGCCGGTATCGGCTACGACGGTGGTGAATTGCTTGAGTTGTTCCAGCTTGGAAGTCATGGGCGTGCTCTGTCCTATGGGTCTGATGACATTACCCGAGCGCCGACAGGCGCTCAAGGGCGCAAATGCGTTCGATCGTTTGCGAGGGCAACATCCTGAAAACAGCCGTTTGAAAGCCCGGCCTACCTGCTCAATAGGAGGCCAAATCAGCCAGCAGGTTCAACCCAACTGCCGCCCAGGCAACTCAATCCCCTGTGGGAGCTGGCTTGCCTGCGATAGCGCCACCACAGCCACTCAACAACCCACTGACACACATCACCCAAAAATATGGGAGCGGGCTTGCTCGCGAAAGCGGCCTATCAGCCCCTAAACAACCCAACTGACACCATCAAACCCTGCGCAACGAGCCGACACATCCATCAATCGTTCCCACGCGGAGCATCAGAACGATCAATCACCGACCTTCCAGCAAAGCCCCGGCCTGATCCAGCAACGCCAACGGATCACTCGCCTTATGAATATCCACCGACAACAACTGCCGAAACCTGCGCGCCCCCGGAAAACCCGTGCCCAACCCCAACACATGCCGCGTAATGTGGTGCATCGTCCCGCCGCTGGCCAAATGCTCAGCAATATAAGGCCGCAACTGCGCCAACGCCTCAGCCCGACTAATCACCGGCGCCTCACTGCCAAACAACCGCTGATCCACCTCCGCCAACACATACGGATTGTGATAAGCCTCCCGCCCCAGCATCACCCCATCAAACGTCTGCAAATGCGCCTCGCACTGCTCCAGCGTCTTGATCCCGCCGTTAAGCACAATCTCCAACTCAGGAAAATCCTGCTTCAACTGCGCCGCCACGTCATAGCGCAACGGCGGAATGTCCCGATTCTCCTTCGGCGACAACCCCTCCAGAATCGCAATGCGCGCATGCACCGTAAAACTGGTACACCCCGCATTCCTCACCGTCTCGACGAAATCACACAACTGGGCATAACTGTCCCGCCCATTGATCCCGATACGATGCTTCACCGTCACCGGAATCGATACCGCATCACGCATCGCCTTCACGCAATCCGCCACCAGCGCCGGGTGCGCCATCAAAATCGCGCCGATCATATTGTTCTGCACCCGATCGCTCGGGCAACCGACGTTCAGGTTCACTTCGTCATAACCCGCCGCCTCAGCCATGCGCGCACACGCGGCCAGGTCGGCAGGGACGCTGCCGCCCAGCTGCAACGCGAGCGGGTGCTCGGCTTCGCTGTGACGCAGGAAACGCTCGTGGTCGCCGTGCAGGATCGCACCGGTGGTGACCATTTCTGTGTAGAGCAGGGCGTGTTTGGAGAGCAAGCGCAGGAAGTAGCGGCAGTGGCGGTCAGTCCAATCCATCATCGGGGCGACGGAGAAGCGGCGGGAAAGAACTTGCGGTGAAGCGGTCGTCAGGGACATTGGGCAATCTGAATGGGTAGGGCAGAGGGTGTGAGTTTATCAGGAATCCAACGGTAGGATTCCCAGTCAGCCTCTGCGCCCTCTCTTCAGCCCGTCACAACTGTCCCATTATGAAAAATCTCGCGCCGGGCCCGGCGGCTGATGTTTTCATGTTTACTCAGGCTATACATCTCATGGTTTTAAATAAATCTGTCCCCTTTTTTTGTCCCCTTTTTTCTAGCGGAAGCGACTCGGGTGATGAAGGTGCTGGACCAGATCAATGGACGATGGGGCAGGGGTACGCTGCGCTCAGCCAGCGTGCCTGTGGATCCTGACTGGGAGATGCGTCGAAAGATGATGAGTCAGAGTTATACAACCAAACTTGATCAGCTTTGGGTGGTGCAATGCAGTTAGCGATGTACGCTGTGGGGATTACTCTTTCGTATCTGTACAGTTATCTTCTACAGTATCAGTGCTTTCAGGCGGGCTGGATAGTGGTTGGAGTAAGATGTCATCGATATTTATGTATACTCCTGGGCTGAATGGCCTAATCGAAGTTTCTTCTGAAGATAAGGTATTCATTAAGCCCGTTATGAACATACTGAATTCGAAAAAAGGCGGGTACCCGCGAGTCGTTTCGAGTCCACACCAACTTTTGGATGGGCCATGAAAGAACCAATATCCCTTTCCAAGCACACAAAGCACAGTGCATGGAGGATAGTCATCATCTGTGTGTTTTTGATAGCGTTCGATTTCGGAGCCGGCTATATCTGAATTGAAAGCTAAAAGAACCGTGGTCGGACGAGGGCCGCTGGTTATTGAGCCATTCTCTTCTTGTTTTGGGAAAGATGTAAGCATTGAGATGGATCTGAATTTTTTGTTGCTATCTCTTATCTCGTTGGCGTTGAGAGTTGTTTTTATTTCAAAGACATATCGTACGCATTCGATAGGGTACAGTCCAAGATCTCTGCCAACCAGTATCGGAGGCACAACTTTTTTATGATAAACTATCAAGTCAAGTTGGTCGGAGAGCTTTTGGAAAGAGTCAATAACTTTTCCGGTTCCACATTGATAGCTTTGTGTTAAGAACGGTTCAATACATTCTTTGACCGCAATCTCACGTATTTCTCCCGCTATACCATGGTGTCCTATACCTGATGCTAAGCTATCTGCGTTGCGTTTGGCTGCGGTGATTCGATTAGTAATATAGTCAAAATGCTTTGTGGTCTTCATCGATTGCTCCTTTTAAATATAATTATTTCCAAATGGCGGAGAGTTTATAATTTTTGCATTAGCGCAATAATTTGAATCCGTTTTGAGGGATGTTTGATAGGTATTTCTCTGCATTTATAGCGAAGCTAGCACTATGTATACATAGGTTGCTTAATAGGAAAAATAAATATAGGAGAGTGCCGCTCTCTGACTCAGCTAATACCCAGTTTGAATACGGGTTGGAGGCCCTAATGTCTGAAGGAGTCATTGAGTCGGGTATGTTGTCGAAGTGCAAAAAACCTTTTTTAAGGATAAATACTCCATCAATAGACGGAGAAGGAGTTTCATAGCGTTCTGGGAATTTAACTTGTGGAGAGGTTATCTTTAGCGACTCGTGTATGTTGTTTATCCAGTTGTATGCCGTTTCGACTCTTGCTGGTCCAGCATATGCAACGACAAAATTTACTATTGCGGGAAGTTCGTAACCTATCTGGATAAATTTAAATACATGAGGTTGTAGTTTTTTTGCGTTGCGTGCAGCTTTTATCGCTAGCTCAAGCCCTTGCTCATCAAGTGTGGATTTTACTTCTATCGTAGCTATAACGGATTCGACAAGGAATGCACTGATTCCTCCACCGAGATCTAGCTTTGGGAAGTTTTTCCGATAAATGACTATATCAAATTGGTTTCTAGGTCCATTTGGGATGGAGGAAGAGTCAATGATTTCCCCTGTTCCGATTGCGACTGTTGAGGGAAGATGGGCTTCAAGAAACTCTTTAATAAAAGCTTCGCGTGGGGTGCCTTTGTGCAAACTATGACCACTATTTGCACTTATTTTGGAGCTGGCTAGGATCCTTTCTTCGACTGCAGTCATGTGGCTGAATAGCATTCTCTGTCCTTCGAGTGGTTTGCCGGTACAGGCAGAATGTCATCACAGATGGTCTGAAGGAAAGAGAAAAACTCGCGAGGTGATGAGGTCGCCCATCTTTGATGAAAAAGGATGCGTTTTTGCGTGCGGTAGTATTAGGGGCGTCGCTGAAAATACAGCCTGTTCTCCATCACAGTTGATAGTGGGCAGGTTCGTGGCGGCCCGAAAAATTCCTGGGTGTGCTATGTGCCGATCAACTGCCCGTCATTATATTTATATTGCCCATCTTATCTGAAGCAACCGTGAGTCCGAGCGTTTCAACAGCAAGGCGGTAGAGAGATGATCGCTTAGAAGTTGCTACATGAACCATGCGTAAGAGCTTTTCGGCCATACAAAAAAGGGGGTTGGAGAAGCTCTACGTCAATCCATCATCTGGGCGACGGAGAAGCGGCGTGACGGGGAATACGGTGAAGCTATGACTGAGGGCATCGGGATCTGGGATGAGGAATACGAAGGGTTGTCAGTTTATCAGGAATGGGTCAGAGGGGGCCGGGTGTTGATTGTGCGATGCGAGCCCCTTAAATAAATCTGTCCCCTTTTCTCCCTTTTCTCCCTTCTTGTTTTCTTGACGGGCTCATCACTGCACTATGAGCGATATTTGTCCACAGATAGAATTATATAACCATCAAGATTTGACTCGATTCGGAACACCTTTTTTCCATGCATATCATCCATTACTAGATATCTGTCACCTATTCTAGCTACTAGCCTTAACGTTTGAGGCTTCCATTTATTGGTGCTCTGTATCACCAACGGGAATTTGTTTTCCGGGAATTCCAGTGCATTCATTGCGTCGAACTCTCCGAGTGTTCCGGCGGTTCCAAACAGAAAGGCGGTAGAGCCGATAATCCAACCTATACCCGATTTCAGATTTTTAGAGTTCCACGTCTGAATGCTAAGAATAACTCTGCGATGTATGCTCCATATATTATGAAAAAACTGTAAGCTGTTACTTTAATTATCAGGTGTGCGTAATTAAACTCCAAAATAAAGTTGCAAATTGTTAGGGTTATTGAAATAAATAATACGATGTATATTATTGCTTTTCTTATTTTTTCATAAATGCAACCATTGAGTAGGAGCTCTAAAGTTATAAATGCTGCTGTGAGAATAGGGAGTGTTATCTGTAAGGAGTAAAATATCACTTCTTGAAAAGTTAGTTGTGAAACAATCCATCCGCTTCCAAGGGTTCCGAAAAAAGATGAGGCGTATTTTTGACCTAGAATATAAAGAAGCGGTGCGATGATAGTTGTTTGTTGGCCTGTCGTTGTAAATGCACCGATGTCGTCCTTTTTTGGGCCTTCAGTTTCGCTCATGGATATGTCTCTTGATTTTATGTTCTTTTCATGCGTAGGCTAATCGTATTTTAATGCTTGCGATACTTTAGTGAGCCCGTCCTGTTTTGAATTATCTGATTTTCTTGAGCATTTCTCTAATGGGTACATGTTTAAGCATACCGTGCGAAATAGCCCGAAAGGCGAGTAAGAAAACACCGAATGAGAAAAGTATGAGCATTATTGGGATAACGAAGATCAATAATAGTTTAGATCCTGTTTGGTCGCTTCCCGTGTCGATTTTTAGCTGCAACATTATGGTGGCGATAATTGCACCGATAGCTAGCCCTGATGCAAAAAGAATGGTCGCTTGAAGCGTTCTTTCCGCAGCATATAGTGATCGGCGTTGGGCAGGACCAGAGGGGAGTGCTCGGGATCTGTTATAGAGTAATGCTGAAAAGCCAAACAAAATCGCTAAGATTGGAAAACACAAAGTTGCCAGATAGAAAAATTCTTTTTTCGCTAGGTAATGGTGCATCGTACTAAAAAAAATAGTTGAACCAAGCGAGAAAATTGTGAAGAAAAAAAGCCTCAAAATTAGCCTTTTTATTAGTTTTTCAATGCGATTTAACAAGTAGGTATTCCCGTTTTAATAATTTCATCCGAATTTATCATACTTCCTTGTAGGAGTTGCTAAAGCGTTACGCTACTAATTTGTCAGTGCTCTGTCCACCAACGCTCTCGGGCACTTTGAATCCCTGCTGCTAAACTACCTATGAATCGCTCGCGCTTGTTTGCTTGGGGGGCTTTGGATTGGAGCGACAGTCACTAGCGCGAGCTGACAATATCCTGTCGGTGGTACGAAATTGGTACGCGGAGGGGCTGATTGACTCTGTAAGGTACCGATTGCGTGGCCTGTAGAATTAACGGTTCCAATCCATCATCGGGGTGACGGAGAAGCGGCGGGAGAGTGTGGCGGTTTGTAGGGGGATGGGGGAATCATAGTTGGCGAGGCGAATGGGGCGCAGTTTATCAGGGGTGGATGTTGGGTGTGGGGAAGTGTCTTTCGTTCCGCTCACCACTTTGAGCGCGGACGTTACCGTGGATAGAGTACGCCGAGGGTTTGCAGACGATTAGTGTCAATAGATGATCAGATAAGGCCTTTTAGGAGTCCCTCAGCCAGCATTCTGGCTCCAGCGCTTAGCCCGTATCGTCGCCACTTGGCTCTCGGGGGCGAGTTTGCCTTGGTCGGCTTCCTTCACCGCCAGCTCGATTTGAGCAGTCAGCGTTTCTTCGTGCTCGGTATAGTCACGAAGAACGCCCGTCGCCAGGTAGGTCGTGGTTTGGCCTCTGGTTTTGGCCAAGTCGGTGAGAGGGTTGGACAGGTCTTCAGGCTGGTTCAGGGATATTTCAGCCATGGTGGCCTCGATCATGGGCGGTGATAGTGCACCTTACACCGTGGCGCGCGGGCTTGAATCAGCAGGTCGTCGAGTTATGGGGTTGAAACATGGTCGGTAATTCAAAAATTCGGACGACTCAGATTTCTCTCATCACCGGGTGGGGAGGACGGATATCGTGGTCTGATTCCGATATCTGCACAGCCTTAGGCATAACCAGGCAACCAAGGCTCTTGCTCGATTGCTGCAACGTCTCCCTCGGCCAATAAACGCCACAACTCCAGGATCTTCCCCTCTGGAACATGCTTCATGTGACGAGGCTCGCCGGACTCCAGATTTTCAAAGGTCACGATTCCCGACAGGTGCGCAGAAATGCACCAGTCTGACTCGTCGGTTACCGAAACCTCCCCATGCTCTTCATCTTCCGAACGAGTTTTCAGTTCGGCGAGAAGCTCAGGCAACGTGTGTATACCGGGATTCGAGCTCATGGCGCCGTATTTGTGTGTGACGTGATAGCTCATGTTTACCTCGTGCTTATTAGTGGTCTGCCTCATCTGTATCTGCAGTGAAAGTATCGTGGTCTGACCCCGATATCACTAGAACACAGTTGTCGTCTACTAGGGGATTTCCGTATTGTCTAGGTACTCTTTGTACTCTTCGGCTTTCTCTATAAGGTTGATCCTATGAAATTTTTCACTTGAGATCACGGGGTATGTTGAGGAAACTAACTTTATTAGTTCAATATGTTTCTTGTTTTTTGTGGCCTCTATTACAAAATCAAGTATTTTGATTATTTCGGCATCAAGATGATTTTTCTTTTCTTCAGTTGCTTCTAAAATTGTTTGTTTTTTTCCGCTTTCAGTAAGTGTGGTGGTTATTTTTATACTCTTTTCTTTTTCTGATTCTTTCAGTATTAATGAGTTGTAGGGGCCGTTTAGGTTGGAGAACCACTCTATGTTGGTGATTTGTTTTCTGTTTGTTATCGATTCTTTCCAGTCAGCTAAATAAATTGTTTTTATTAGTCTGGAAAGTGATATTTTTTTAGAGGGTTGATGTTTTTCTATTATGTAGTTGATTATTTCAATTAAGGAGTTTTTCATATTAAAATCCTGCCTTCTTGGCGATCTCGAGACTAACCATGTGCGGTCTAAGTGCGTCTAAAAGATTGGCGATTGTCCTTGACTCATTCTTTCCAAAATCTGCATCAATTGTTTTTATATTCGGTAGGTCGGTATTTGTAGATTCAAAAACTATGATCGCCACCGACGCGCTTTTGCTATTCTTTATTCGAACGCAATGTAGTGAGCGGCTTTTCATGCCTATAGCACGGAGGGTAGCATCTGAAATTTTCCCGGTGCTCGCGTTCGCTGTTACCCAATTTTCTAAATCGATAAGTGGATCTGGAAGGCCGGTTAAAGAAGCATTTCCTACCGTCCAAGCATGTCCGATTAAACCTGACTCCTTAGCGTACATTTTCTTAGGGAACTCCGTGTGCTTCTCGTTATCAGAGTGTCTACCAACGCACCGGAAGTGGTCAAGTTCTAATACGTATAAACTAATCCTCTCTGTGACGCCATATTTTAATTTCCTGTAGGTAGAGTAAATAAATTTGCTGAATAAATCGGTGCAGTCAATTATTTTACTGTCGTGTTGGCGCCTAAGGATATCTATTTCTTGTGTTAGTCTTTTGTTTTGTCGCTTTAAAATTATGTCGCTCATGCTGTTAGAGCAGAGAATCCATGTTGCCATAAATATCGCAGATACAGCTAGAGTGAGCGTGATGCTACTAACGCTAAAGCTTTCGATGATTGCCGTTCTTACTGGTGCTGGAGTTAGTCGGCGCACAGATGCTTTTATGTCATCATTGAGTGCTAAATAACTAAATATTATTGAGCTTAGTATAGTTGGAATAAGGTTGTATTTACTTACCTGCAAAACTTTGTTGCTTATCGCTGTTCCGATTTTGTGTTTTGATCTGTTTAGGAGTCTATTTATATGTACAAGCCATCTTTCTATGTTTTTATCTGCTTCAATATCCATAGGGGTTAATAGAGGGCTTTTTTTTATTTTGGGTTCCATGTCGATCGACATACATCAAATCCATTGAGAGCGTGTAGCGCCAATGATATCAATTTGACATATCTAAATAAAGCTCAGAAACTTTGGGCCAGATCTCAGTTTTCCAGGAAGTTTCCCACGCTTTTCTCAGCTTGCCCCTCAGACCTCCCCCCGCTAACCTCCCCAAACCGCTGGAAAACCAGCGGCCGGATGTGGAAGTCCGACCAAGCTGAAGGCGCTCAATCGCCCATAAACACCTACCGGCGTTTTTTTACGTCTGTATGATTGCTTATGGCGGCTGTGCGCGGGGCACTTCGGTGCGCCGGGTCCTTTAGCCCTGGTCTTCCACACCTGCGTACAGCTGCCACCCTCATGTGGAAGTGAGATTGGTAGTTCCTGACATTCTAAAGGAGCTCCGCCATGTACAAGGTCACACCTAATCCACCGCATGCTTCAAGCGCACACGTCGACGCCAAGCTTCAAGCCGCAGCTCAGCGAGCAATCGATCATTACCTACCTCCCTCTGACGAAGACGCCGACGAACCTGTCGAACCCCCAACCACCAACATCTTCTCCGTCAACCCCAACACCGACACCGAAACCCTGCTAGCCAACGCCTCCGAAAACCTCGCGTCCGCCAACCACATGGCCGCCACCCTGGCTTTCGACCTCGACGACTCCCAACGCGCCATCGTCCTTGGCATCCAGCAGCTAATCGATCTAAGCGCTCTACTCGTCAACCGAGCCTATGAGCAAGTCGCCCCTGCAATCTGCGCAACAAACGACTAACACCGCACCCCGCCGCCTTACCCCAAGGCGGCAACCTGAACTCGTCCTGTCCCCCCGCAAAGTTTCATCATCCCCCGCGCATTTGAAGCCTACGATCACTCTCAAGAGGGGACCCCCGCGCCTTCAGTCCACAGGGAACTGAAAACATGAATTCGAACCTCGTCAAAGTGGTGATGGTCGCCAGCGCGCTGCTGTTAAATGCCTGTTCGTCTTCGTCAGCCGTGAGCAGCGACCCTTGTTTTGCTCAGGGGTGTCAGGCGTTTGGGGATCACAGCCCAAGCAAGGCGGCCAAGATGAGTTTTGGTGGCGGGAGTGGGTTGGGGAGCAGTTTTGGGGAGTATGGGTCTGGGTTGATGCATGATGATTGATAAGGGTTAGGGCTGCTGCGCAGCCCAACGCGGGGCAAGCCCGCTCGCCACGATGATTGGGTCTGCGGCTGAGCCCAGGATCAGCCGCAGGCCCAGCGCGCCCATTACGATGAGGACGCCAGCGCCACAATCGTGGACCAACCATCCAGCCGCAATCGCAATCGCGGTGCGGGTGACGAAAACGAAGCTGGCCGGAGGTTTATTCCATTTAGTGGCCGCCCTTCATGCGCCGTGCGATCAGGTAGAGGCCCAGGCCGACGAGTGCGGTGGCCGCGCCGATGTAGCCGGTGCTGGTCCAGCCCAAGCCGGCGGTGATGGCCATGCCACCTAACCACGGGCCGAGCGCGTTGGCGAGGTTAAACGCGGCGTGGTTGGACGCCGCCGCCAGGCTCGGGGCTTCGTGGGCGATGTCCATCAGGCGGATTTGCAGCGGCGCGGCCATGGAGATCATGGTGCCGACCAGGGCTATACCGAGCATCACGCCCCACAGCGAGCCGGCGGCGAAGGTGAAGAACAGCAGCACGGCCATCGACCACACCAGAATCACGCCCACCGCGCGGAACTGCAGGCGATCAAACAGCTTGCCGCCGGCGATGTTGCCGATGATGCCGCCCACGCCGAATGCGGCCAGACCAAACGGGATCCACTGCGGCGAGACTTTGGTCACTTCGAGCATGGTCGGGGCGAGGTAGCTGAACACGCAGAACATGCCGGCAAAACCTATCGCGCCGATGGACAGGGCCATCCACACCTGGGGTTTGGTGAAGGCGCGCAGTTCTTTGCGCGGGTCGCTGCGTTGTTCGTCCTGGCGGTGGGGCACGAATTGCCAGACGAGGGCGATGGTGCACAGGGCGATCACGCTGACCAGTGCAAATGCCGAGCGCCAGCCGAAGTGTTGGCCGAGGAAGGTGGCGATGGGGTTGCCGAGCAGCATGGCCAGGGTCAGGCCCATCATCACGCGGGCCACGGCGCCGGCGCGTTTGTCGCTGGGCACCATGCTGGAGGCGACGACGGCGGCGATGCCGAAGTAGGCGCCGTGGGGCAGGCCGCTGATAAAGCGGAAGGCCACCAGCGAGCCGAAGGTCGGGGTGAAGGCGGTGGCGAAGTTGCCGAGGGCATACAGGCCCATCAGCAACAGCAGCATGTGTTTGCGCAGTAGTTTGGCGCCGAGGATGGCCAGCAGGGGCGCGCCGACCATCACGCCGAGGGCGTAGGCGCTGATGGCATGGCCGACTTGCGGCTCGCTGAGGTTCAGGTTGTGGGCGATGTCGGGCATGAGGCCCATGATGGCGAATTCGCCGGTACCGATCGCGAAAGCGCCCACGGCCATGGCAGCTTCCATTTTGGCGGCGCTGCGCGCGGGCAATACGTGCCCGGGTGTTTGGTGGATAGACATGAATCGCTCTGTATTGAAGGGTGGCACGGGGGAGTGCCGTCGATGCTACGCAAGCGACGGCGAAGGTGTCTAGAGCAGCCTCCCGCATAGGAGTTCCATGCCTGTGACCTCAGGTCGCGGCGGCCGGGCTTGACACTCATCCCTAAAAACCCTCGATTTAGAGCCATCAATTGGCCAATCGACGCATAAACGCTGTTTGGCGTGATATTCTGCGCGCCGTCTTGGTCTAGTCTTTCTCCGGTGCGTACACCGTATACGTCCCGGCGGATGGCTGTTGCCCAGGTAGCTGAAGCCAATAATGATAAAAAGTCAGCGCAGAAGGGACATAAAAGTGAGGTCGATACGTCGGCCTTGTGTGCCCACCCTGCGGCCCTGAGAAATCGGGCGGTGGGGCGGATGGCGTTTTATCATAGGTGCTACTGATGTTTAAAAAAGTAAACACTGCCCTGCTGGGGCTGGCTTTGTCGATGGGGATCACGTCCGTTCACGCGGAAGAGGCAAAGAAAGTCGATGTGCTGCTGATCGGCGGCGGCATCATGAGTGCGACCCTGGGTGTTTGGCTCAACGAGCTGCAGCCGGACTGGTCGATGGAGATGGTCGAGCGCCTTGATGGCGTGGCCGAAGAAAGCTCAAACGGCTGGAACAACGCCGGTACCGGTCACTCGGCCCTGGCTGAGCTGAACTACACCCCGGAAGACAAGAACGGCAACGTTGAGATCCCGAAAGCGGTCGAGATCAACGAAGCGTTCCAGATCTCCCGTCAGTTCTGGTCCTGGCAGGTCCAGCAGGGCGTGCTGAAGAACCCGCGTTCGTTCATCAACTCCACACCGCACATGAGCTTTGTGTGGGGCGATGACAACATCAAGTTCCTGAAAAAACGCTACGAAGCCCTGCAGGCGAGCCCGCTGTTCGCCGGTATGCAGTACTCCGAAGACCCGGCGCAAATCGCCAAGTGGGTTCCGCTGATGATGGAAGGGCGTGACCCGAACCAGAAAATCGCGGCCACCTGGACCCCGATCGGCACCGACGTAAACTTCGGCGAGATCACCCGCCAGTTCGTGGCTCACCTGCAAACCACGCCGAAGTTTGACTTGAAACTGTCGAGCGAAGTGCAGGACATCACCCGTAACGCCGACGGTTCGTGGCGTGTGAGCTACAAAAACCTGAAAGACGGCACCAAGACTGAAACCGACGCCAAGTTCGTGTTCATCGGCGCCGGCGGCGGTGCCCTGCACTTGCTGCAAAAGTCGGGCATTCCTGAAGCCAAGGACTACGCGGCCTTCCCGGTCGGTGGTTCGTTCCTGGTCACCGATAACCCAACCATCGCCGAGCAGCACCTGGCCAAGGCCTACGGTAAAGCTTCGGTAGGCGCACCGCCGATGTCGGTTCCGCACCTGGACACCCGCGTGCTGGATGGCAAGCGCGTGATCCTGTTTGGCCCATTTGCGACCTTCTCGACCAAGTTCCTGAAAGAAGGCTCGTACCTGGACCTGCTGACCAGCACCACCACCCACAACATCTGGCCAATGACCCGCGTCGGTGTGCGTGAGTACCCACTGGTCGAGTACCTTGCTGGCCAACTGATGCTGTCGGATGACGACCGCTACAACGCCCTGAAAGAGTACTTCCCGAACGCCAAGAAAGAAGACTGGCGCCTGTGGCAAGCCGGTCAGCGCGTGCAGATCATCAAGCGTGACGAGGAACTGGGCGGCGTCCTGAAACTCGGCACCGAAGTGGTCAGCTCCGCCGACAACTCGATTGCAGGCCTGTTGGGTGCATCGCCAGGCGCGTCCACCGCGGCTCCGATCATGCTGACCGTGCTGCAAAAGATCTTCAAGGACAAGGTAGCGACCCCTGAGTGGCAGGCCAAACTGCACCAGATCGTACCGAGCTACGGCACCAAGCTGAACGACAGCCCGGAAGCTGTTGCCAAGGAGTGGGCCTACACCGCCGGCGTCCTGCAACTGACGCCACCGCCTGCGATTCCGCAACTGGCGGCGCCTCAGGCGACCGAGGCTGCCAAGCCTGCGGCCGAGCCGAGCAAGCCGGCGTCTGACCTGGCGCTGTAAGCCAAGCCCGACGTAAAAAAGCCCGCTGAACCGGTAACGGTCAGCGGGCTTTTTTATGGGCGTGGGTTTACGCAGGTGCCCGGGTGCGCACCACTGGCGGCAGTTCAACCGTGCGTTGCGCAGCCGCCAGCGCCGCCTTCAAGCCGGCTTGGTCCAGCGGTACGCAATACGCCGGTTTGGCGCGCTCAAACCGCCAGCTCTCATCCAGACCACCGGCATCCACGGCATCGAAACCGAGTTCATCGAGCAATGTGATCACCTGTGCTTTCGCCGCAGAATCATCTGCGGCCACCGGCAGCGCACGCCGGTCAGCTGCACCGTGCGGGCGGGCATCCTGCGTCAGGTCGGGCGCAAAGATCGCGTTGAATACTTTCACTACGTGAGCCTGGGGCAAGTGGTCGGCGAGCAAACGGCTGGTGGTGGTCTCGAAGCGGTCGAGCACAGGAATGTGCCCGTCACGGTTGGGGTAGTAGTTATTGGCGTCCATCACCGTTTTACCCTCCAGCCATTGCGCGGGCACGCTGCGGTAATGTTCAAGGGGAATCGCCACAAGCACCACGTCGCCAAACTTGGCCGCCTCCTCGGCGCTGCCGACCTGCACACCCGGCAGGCCACTGAGCACGCTGGTCATGGACTGTGGGCCGCGGGAGTTGCTCAACATCACGTCGTGCCCGGCCGCCAGCCCCAGTTCAGCCACGGCGCGTCCGATAAAGCCTGCTCCAATCACACCAATTTTCATGTCTGTTCTCCAGCGAAGTGGGGGAGTCGCTATGATGATTGGCAACTGGCTGGCGATAAATAATCGTTTTGGCGTCGCTGTTGTTACTGGGAGTAGGGAATGATGGACCGTCTGTTAAGCATGAATGCCTTTGTGACGGCCGCAGAGCTTGGCTCTTACGCGCGAGCTGCCGAGCGTTTGAACCTGTCGCCGCAAATGGTCGCCAAACATGTCACCGCGCTTGAACAGCGTCTGGGTGCCCGTTTGCTCAACCGCACCACGCGCAGGCAAAGCCTGACGGAGTTGGGGAGCGCGTACTACGAGCGTTGCAAACATATCCTGACGGAGGCCGACGCCGCCGATTCGCTCGCGCAGATCATGAATGACACGCCGCGCGGCAAGTTGAGAATCACCGCGCCCGTCACTTTCGGCTCCTACAGCCTGATGCCGCTGATCACGGCATTTCTGCGCGAACACCCCGATGTAGAGATCGACCTGCACCTGACAGACCGCTTCGTCGACTTTGTGGAGGAGGGTTATGAGGTGGCATTTCGCATCGGCCCCCTGGCAACGTCCAGTCTCACTGCCAGACCCTTGGCGCCTTATAACCTGGTGGTGTGCGCCGCACCGGCTTACCTGGCGGCACGAGGCGCGCCACGGGTACCCGCAGACCTTGAGCGCCACGAATGCCTCGGTTATGCCTTCTCGTCACGCCCGGCGGACCGCGAATGGGTGTTCTACCACGGAGCCGTCGCGCACAAAGTGCCGGTTGCCAGCCGTCTGCAGATCAACGAAAGCAGGGCCTTGATGTCGGCCGCGCTGGACGGTTTTGGCATTGTTCTGGGCCCCGAAGACTTTCTGCGCGTGGCGCTGGCCCGAGGCGAACTGGTGCGCGTACTGCCAAACTACGCTGCGCCGAGTCGTACGATGCATTTGGTCTACACCGCCAACCGCCAGCGAACGGCAAAGCTTCGGCGGTTTGTCGAGGCTGTGTTGGAGCGCTTCGGCCCGGCATAAAGGATCAAATGTGAAACCCGTTTTTAACCTGCTCATACAGGTGCAAGGCCAGCGCATTGCTGCTGTCGCACAGCAAGTAAACATGGTGCACCGGCAACGGCGGTAGCTCGAACCCGGCAATCACTTGCGTCAGCCCTTCACCCAGGCGGCTTTCTTCGATCAAACCCACGGCGACGCCACTGCGGATGCAGGCTTCAACGGCAGACGAATTGGGGCTTTCCATCAGCACGCGATGGTAGATGCCGTGATCCTTCAGCACCTGCAACGCCGCCGCGCGATACGGGCAGCCCGCCACCGGCACGGTGATTGGAAGTGGGGCGTTGGGCGCGCAACTGAAACCCTCGGTCGCCACCCACAGTGGCTGAACAGGCCCAAGCCGTTCGCCCTGTTCCAGCGGCTGGGCGCTCACTGTCAGGGCCATATCCAGTTTGTTTGCCATAAACAAATTCAACAATTCGCCGCTGGTGCGCGCCTCGATTTCCAGCTCAAGCAATGGGTTATCGGCGATCAGTTGCGGCAGGAATTCTTGAATGAAGCCTGGCGCGTAGGTGTCAGGAATGCCCAGGCGGATTTTGCCCTGCATGCGCTGCGGCATCAGCGAGATCAGCAGGCGGTCGTGGCTCTTGAGGAACTCGGTGGTTTCACCCAGCAATTTCTTGCCGTAGACGGTCAGTTCCACGCCCTGGTTGCTGCGGCTGAAGAGTTTTTGGCCGATCTGGTCTTCGAGTTTTTGAATTTGCGTGGTCACGGTCGATGCACTGCGGTGCACGTGTTCGGCCGCTTCATTGAAACGGCGAAAACGTGCCACGGCGTGGAAGGTGCGCAACAAATCGATATTCAGTTGTTTGGTCATGGTTCCACTTTTACGGATCAGTGGTGCGGGTTATTCAAATATACACAAGCATGCGCGGCCCTTAACCTTTGAGTCAATGCACACGGCTGGAGGTTTTATGACGCGATCAACACTTGGGCTGTTGCTGCTGCAAGCGGCATTTGTGCTGTCGTGGAGCTCGGGGTACATCGGCGCCAAGCTGGGGACGCAAGGCGGCGACGCGTTTAACCTGCTGTTTTGGCGTTTCTTGCTGGTGTCGCTGTGCCTGGGGCTGTTTTTGAATGTGCGGCTGTTGAAGGTCTCCTGGGCGCAGATTCGGCATTACGCCGTCGTCGGCTTTCTGTCGCAGTTCCTTTACCTGAGCTGCCTGTATGTGGCGATCCAGAATGGTTTGCCGCCCGGCATCGCCGCGATCATTGCAGCCTTGCAGCCGTTGATGACGGCCGCCTTATCGACGCGCAGTTCGGCTGAACGCAGCGGTGGCTGGCAATGGGCTGGGCTGGTGATCAGTTTTGCCGGCGTGTCGATCGTGATCGCCGGGCAATACGCCAGCGGTGGGGGCGGCGTCAGTTTATTCATGTACCTGCTGCCGGTGGCCGCGGCGCTGGGCCTGACGCTGGCGACGTTGTACGAGCGCCGCTCGGTGCAATCCCCGGACGTTGGCCTGGTGTTGCCGCTGTTCATCCAATCCATTTTGACCCTGATCGGTTTTACCGCAGCGGTGCTGTACACCGGCACGCTGAGCATTCCCCACGAGCCGGACGTGCTGATCTCGATTGTCTGGCTCACGGTGTTTTCCACCTTCGTGGCCTACTTGAGCCTGTGGATGCTGCTGCGGGTCATGACCGCCACCCACGTGGCGGCGCTGGTGTACCTGGAGCCGCCGGTTACGCTGGTGTGGGCGGCGTGGATGTTTGGCGATGTGATTTATCCCTCGACCTACGCCGGTATTGCGGTGGTCGTCGCGGGCCTGATCCTGGTGCGCGTGAAGCGACCGACTGTCGTGTGCGCCTCCTGAGGCCAGCGGGTTCAGCAAGCCGACAGACATCACCTGTTAAAAAGTACCCAGAGCCGAGCAGGAGCGAGGCTGAGACAAGGGGGCATTTTTTTACTGGTGTATTCGTTGGGCGCTGACGCCCGAGGGTTTTGTATGTTGCTACGTTATGCGGCAATGGCGGCGGTAGTCGTCGCGGCGTCCGGGTGTGTGCAAGAGCGTGTGGTGCACGAGCGCGGGCCGGTTCAGCGTGAGTATGTCGAAGTCGTCGCCCCGCAACCGCCGCCGGTGCAGGTGATCGAAGTCGAACCCGCTGCGCGTTATGGCTACGTGTGGTCGCGCGGTTACTGGCGCTGGGAAGGCGGGCGTTACGTGGCGGTGCATGGCCATTGGGAAGCGGTGCGTGAAGGCTACCGTTATGTGCATCCGCACTGGGTGCAACGCAATGACGGTTACCACTGGCAGGGTGGTGGCTGGGTTCGCTGAGCCTCGGCTAAATCGGCTTCTGGGTACCCAGGAGCCTAACCTCGCGTAACAGCGCGGCACCGAGTTGATCGGTGCCCAACTCCTTGTAGCCAACCGCCTTGATTTCGCCGTTCTCCTCCGCCTGAATAATGATGACCGGCGTCTCTTTGCCGCTGGCTTCGTCCACGTGCAAGGCGTACTGCGGAATATCCAGTTTGATCGGCGTACCCGCCGCCTTGCCTTTCACGTTTATCAGGAACGCCGCACAACCGGTGTCCACATCCGCACTGGTGGCCGAGCGACCGCTGACGAAGCAGGTTTTCGGCAGGTCGGGCCAGGTGATGGCGTCGGCGTTGGCTACAACGGAGGCCATGCTCAAGGTAGCGAGTAGAAACATGCGCACGTGAGTGTGTCTCTTGATCAAGGTTGAACGCGGTTTTTACCAAAGCATGAACGTCGTCGCAATGCCGTGGCTCAGTTCAGCTGTTTCATACCTGCTGCTTTGGCGGCGTTGAGGTCGAAAGTGGCCGTATATCTACAGCCTGCCGAATGGGCACAGCGCTCTATCAGGCAGTCGGCAAAATCAGCTTTATTCGCCGAAAAACGGCGCAGGGCCTGCCAGATGATTTCTGCACGCTCGATGGTCAGCTCGCGGGTGTGCAGCAGGGTTTCCAGCACGGCCACTACATCACTCTTGGCCGCCTGGTAGCAGCTTTGTAAAACCCATACCAACTCAACCACGGTCACCAGGCTGACAAAACCTGGCGACAGTGTGGTGAGTGATTCAATCAGCTCGGATGCTTTGGGCGATTGAACGGGATCATCCTGGGTGACATAACGCACCAGTACGTTGGTATCCAGTCCGATCATCCCGCTTTTGCTCCTTGCGCCGCGATGGCGCGGTTCATGTCTTCAAGGGAAACGGCCTGGGCGGGCTTGCGAATCAGGCCCTTCAGGTCGTGTACGGTTTTGCTCGCTGCGATGATTGAAAACTTGCCGTCCTCCATTTCGACAAACTCAACGCGGTCGCCTGTTTCCAGGCCCAGCGCAGTCCTGACCTGGACGGGAATAGTGATTTGCCCTTTAGAGGTGAGCGTCGCGGTCGCCATATTGAATATCTCCGTCGTGATATTCCTTACCTTAGGGTAAGGAATGCTGGAGGACAAGATCCGTTGGTCCATAGGTTTCTCTTCTGGTGTGATTGAGTGGGAACACGTAAAACCATAGCCCGACTTATCCCATCGACACGCCTCAACACGGCGGCAAAGAGATACCGCATATGACCGACCGCCAGCTCATCATCCCGCCCGCCATGCAAGCCATCGTCGAACGCGCCGGCTACGTGCCCGCCGTCAAAGTCGGCAAGACGCTCTACTGCGCCGGGCAGGTCGGCCGTACGCAACAATTGGTAGTCATTGAAGACCCAGAGGCGCAGTTCATCGCCGCCTGGGAGAACCTGCGGGACGTGCTGGAGGAGGGCGGTTGCAGCTTCGACGACGTGGTGGACATGACCACGTATCACGTGAACATGAGCCAACACATGGCGGTTTTCCGGGAGGTGAAAAACCGCCTGTTCCCACGCGGGCATTGCGCCTGGACGACACTGGGCGTGTCAGAACTGGCGCATCCCGGTTTGCTCGTGGAAATCAAATGTGTGGCGGTGCAACGTTAGTTACTGGACCACGCGATAGCACGGCACATACGCCGCGCCGCCTGGCAGTTTCATGCGGTGCTGGGCAACAAATGCCTGCAGCAGTTCGTCCAGCGGTTTCATGATGGCCGGGTCACCGTGGATCTCGTACGGGCCGTGCTGTTCGATCAGGCGAATGCCCTTGTCCTTGACGTTGCCCGCCACAATCCCCGAGAACGCGCGGCGCAGGTTGGCCGCCAGTTCGTGGGGCGGCAGTGCAAGGCTTAATTGCAGGCCAGCCATGTTTTCGTGGGTAGGGTCGAACGGGCGCTGGAAGCCTTCGTCGATCTTCAGCAGCCAGTTGAAGTGAAACGCATCGTTGCGCTCGCGGCGGAACTGCTTCACAGCCTTGAGCCCGACGGTCATTTGGCGTGCCACTTCAGCCGGGTCGTCGATGATGATCTGGTAGTGCGCCTGCGCCGCTTCGCCCAGAGTGGCGCCGACGAATGCGTGCAGTTGTTGCAGGTACGGCGCGGCGTGTTTCGGCCCGGTGAGGATGACCGGGAACGGCACGTCGCGGTTGTCCGGGTGCATCAGGATGCCGAGCAGGTAGAGGAACTCTTCAGCCGTGCCGGCACCGCCCGGGAAGATGATGATGCCGTGGCCGACGCGCACGAAGGCTTCCAGGCGTTTTTCGATGTCCGGCAAAATCACCAGCTCATTGACGATCGGGTTCGGCGCTTCGGCGGCGATGATGCCGGGCTCGGTCAGGCCCAGGTAGCGGCCGCCGGTGATGCGTTGCTTGGCGTGGGAAATGGTCGCGCCTTTCATCGGGCCTTTCATCACGCCCGGGCCGCAGCCGGTGCACACGTCGAGGCTGCGCAGGCCCAGTTCGTGGCCGACTTTCTTGGTGTATTTGTATTCTTCGGTATTGATCGAGTGCCCGCCCCAGCACACCACGATTTTCGGCTCTACACCGGGGCGCAGCGTACGGGCGTTGCGCAGCAGGTGGAACACGTAGTCGGTGATGCCCTGGGAATTGCTCAAGTCGATGCGCTGGCTGTCCAGCTCGTTCTCGGTGTAGACGATGTCGCGCAGGGCGCTGAACAGCATTTCTCGGGTGCTGGCGATCATTTCGCCATCGACGAAGGCGTCGGCGGGGGCATTCAGCAGTTCGAGGCGCACGCCGCGATCCTGCTGGTGAATGCGCACTTCGAAGTCCTGGTAGGCGTCGAGGATGGTCTTGGCATTGTCGATGTGCGCGCCGGTGTTGAGGATGGCCAGGGCGCACTGGCGGAACAAGGCGTAGATGCTGCCGCTGCCGGCTTCACTCAGTTGCTGCACTTCACGCTGGGACAGGGTTTCGAGGCTGCCCTTGGGGCTGACGGAGGCATTGATGACATGACGTTGGGGCATTCTGATTCCTTGAAAGCATGGCCATCGCACCCGCCGGGGCGGCGATGGCTTGAAAATGGTGAGCGCCGAATTCGGTCGCGCGAGACGGTTAGTCTGGCCGCCAAGCGGGCAGGGCGCAAACACCGTCAGGCACCATCATGCCGCAGAACTTACTGAATCAGCTTCCAGTTTTTGTAGAAAACCCGACGCAGGGTAAACACCAGCCCGGCAAACCCCGAGATCACGGCGTTGAGCACCGACGGCAGCGGGGTTGGCCGCACGATGTCGATAAACAGGCAGTAACGTTTTGCGTCGTTTTTGTTGAAGGACGCGTGCATCAGCGTGTCATCGAAGATGAACAGCGGGTCGTCGTGCCAGTAATGCTTGTGTTTCCCCACCTGGATATAAACGCCCTCGTGATGCGGCGCCGGCGCCATGTTGTAGAGCACGCGGAACATCATGCGCAGCGGGCCGAAGTGGAAGGACGTGGAGCGGTTTTCGTTGAACACGGACACGCCGATGGTCTTCACAAACGGCAGTTTCCTGCGCAGTTGCGGGATATCCAGCGTGGTTTCGATCGGGCGACCGTACCACTGGAAAAACAGCATGCCGCGTTTCTTCTCGGCCATGCGCTCGTCCAGGTAGCTGATGATTTCGTCCTTTCGGGCCATGGCGTCGTCGATCACTTGTTGCAGGTCTTCACGCCAGGCGGGAGGCAGGTCGCGCATCGTGTAGACATGGCGGTTGCGGCTGCTCAGCAGGTCGAACAGGGTGTTGAACGGCGCCAGAATCCAGGTGTTGCGACCGTTGCCGATGAAGTACTTTTTGATCGTGTCGCTGTCATACAGGCCGTTACGCAGGAAGTCGTAAGCGCCACACACCAGCACCAGCAGCAGGAACACCAGGGTCGTGCGCGGGAAACAGTAAATTAACAGCAACACCCCGATCACCCAGGCGGCCGAGATCAGCTTTTTGCGTACAGCACCATTACTCATGAAGCGAGGCTCCGAACCTGAAACATAGTGAAACATGTTGCCATGATAGTAGGTTGTCGAGGCGCCAGGGCGTTTTAAATAGTGCGAAATTGTGAAGGCGCGGCCAGGTTTTTAACCCGTGCCGGTGGCCACTTGAGCGTTTTGAGGATTGGATTTTGTAAACAGAAGATTTGCGACTATCGTGACGCTTCGGTTTTTCATGCGTCATAGACCGGTACGAATGAAGTTGAATGGCCACCACTGGCCGTCGACCCCTTGGAAGAGGCACAAATTTTATGATCATCAAACCGCGGGTTCGTGGCTTTATCTGTGTGACCGCTCACCCTGTTGGCTGTGAAGCGAACGTCAAGCAACAGATCGACTACGTGACTCAACACGGCGCCATCGCAGGCGGCCCAAAGAAGGTGCTGGTCCTCGGCGCTTCCACCGGTTACGGCCTGGCCGCGCGCATCAGTGCAGCGTTTGGCTGCGGCGCTGACACCCTGGGCGTGTTTTTTGAGAAAGAAGGCGAAGAAGGCAAGCTGAGCTCCGCCGGCTGGTACAACAGCGCGGCGTTCGAGAAGTTTGCCGTCGAAAAAGGCCTGTACGCCAAGAGCATCAATGGCGACGCGTTCTCCGACGAGATCAAGCGCCTGACCATCGAAACCATCAAGAAAGACCTGGGCAAGATCGACCTGGTTGTCTACAGCCTGGCCGCGCCACGCCGTACCGACCCGCAAGGCGTGGTGCACACCTCCACCCTCAAGCCGATCGGCAAGGCCGTAACCCTGCGCGGTATCAACACCGACAAAGGCGTTGTGGTCGACACCACCCTTGAGCCAGCTACCCAGGAAGAAATCGACGGCACCGTGAAAGTCATGGGCGGCGAAGACTGGCAGCTGTGGATCGACGCCCTGCGTGACGCCGACGTTCTGGCCGAAGGCGCCAAGACCACCGCGTTCACCTACCTCGGCGAGAAGCTGACCCAGGACATTTACTGGAACGGCTCCATCGGCGAAGCCAAAAAGGATCTGGACAAAAAAGTCCTGACCCTGCGCGACAACCTCGCCGCACTCAAAGGCGACGCCCGTGTGTCGGTGCTAAAGGCCGTGGTAACCCAGGCCAGCTCGGCAATCCCGATCATGCCGCTGTACCTGTCGCTGCTGTTCAAAGTGATGAAAGAGCAGGGCACGCATGAAGGCTGCATCGAGCAGGTCTACGGCCTGTTCAAGGACAGCCTGTATGGCCAGGAGCCCAAGCTTGACGCCGACGGCCGCCTGCGTGCCGACCTGGCCGAACTGGAACCGAAAGTCCAGGACGCCGTGGCTGCATTGTGGAACCAGGTGACCGACGACAACGTCAACGAGATCAGCGATTTTGCCGGCTACAAGGCGGAGTTCCTGCGCTTGTTCGGCTTTGAAATCGACGGCGTGGACTACGAAGCTGATGTGAACCCGACTGTGAAAATCAATGGCTTGGTCCAGGCCTAAACACGGTTAAAAAATGTGGGAGCGGGCTTGCTCGCGAATGCGGTGTATCAGTCAACATTTCTGGCGACTGACACTCAGCATTCGCGAGCAAGCCCGCTCCCACATTTGTTTTGTGTGAAGTCTTTTTTTCAGAACCGTCCTACGCTCCAGCGAGCGCCTCATTCCCTGCAAAATCTGCCAGACTCCCAGCGCTATCACTCACGCTTACGGAGGATCTGATGACGATTCGTGCAGTAGTTTTTGATTTCGGCGGTGTCCTGTTCGACTGGAACCCGCAACACCTCTACCGCAAGCTGATTGCCGACGACCACGAGCGGCAATGGTTTCTCGACAACATCTGCACCCAGGCCTGGAACACCGAGCAGGATGCCGGCCGCACCTTGGCCGAGGGCACCCTCAGCCTGATCGAGCAATTCCCCCATCACGAACGACTTATTCAGGCCTACTACGACCGTTGGCACGAAATGCTGCGTGGCCCGCTGCCGGATGGCGTGGCGATTCTCAAGGCATTGCACGCAGCCAACATGCCGCTGTTCGGGCTCACTAACTGGTCAGCCGAAACTTTCCCCTACGCCCGCGCCCACTATCCCTTCCTGCAGCATTTTCGCGACATCGTGGTGTCCGGCGAGGTGAAGCTGATCAAGCCCGACCCTGCGATCTATCACGCCAGCCTCGCCCAAGTACGGGCGCATCTGCCGGATATCCAAGCGGGGGAAGTGGTATTTATCGACGATGTGGCCGGCAATATCGACGCGGCCGTGGCCCTGGGTTGGCAGGGCATTCACCATGTGTCGGCTGAGCGTACCGCCGCGCGTCTGCGTGAGTTGGGGGTGGGCTTCTAGCGCGCCCACTTCTCCATCGCGAAGTCCACGAAGGCGCGCAGCTTGGGCAGGCGGTAACGGTCCTTGCGATACATCAGGTGCATGGGGCGGCTGGGCAGTCGATACTGGGTCAACAAGGCCACCAGCTTGCCGCTCTCGAGGTCGGGTTGCACCAGCGCATCGGCGAGCATGATGATGCCCATGCCGTTGACGGCCGCCTGGCGCAAGCCTTGCGAGCTGTTGATGGTCAATGAGCCGGACACTGGCACCTCTACCTCGCCTTCATCGCCGGTCATGCGCCAGAGTTTGTCGGTGTCACGCCAGTTGTCATTGGCCGGGTAGGCGAAGGCCAGGCAGTCGTGCTGGCGCAGGTCATCCGGTGTTTGCGGCGTGCCTCGTCGCGCCAGGTACGCAGGCGACGCGCAGAGGGTGAGGATATAGTCCTGCATTGGCCTGGCGATCAGGCTGGAGGTTTCCAGTTCACCGAGACGGATCGCCACGTCGAAGCCACTGTCGACCAAGTCCATCCGCTCATTGCTTATCACCACGTACAGGTCGATCAGCGGGTAGCGCAGGGAGAACTCGCTCAAGGCCGGCACCAGACGTTCGGTGCTGAACACCGGTGGCGCGGTGATACGCAGGCTGCCTCTTGGGGTTTCACTGTGCGCTTGCTCCGCCAGTAGCTCGGAGTCGGCCACCAGCCCCAGTACTTCCAGGCAGCGCTGATAGTACTGCGCGCCGAACTCGGTGAGGTTCTGCTTGCGGGTGGTGCGCTTGAGCAAGCTCACCCCCAGCCGTTGTTCCAGCGCACGCAGATGGTTGCCGACCATGGTGGTGGACATCCCGCACTCGTGCGCGGCGGCGGTCATGCTGCCGGCCTCGACTACTTTCACGTACACCGACATCGCCTGGAACAGATCCATTATCAAGCCTTGGTTTAAAGTCATTGCAGGAAAGCACAGTTTATCCAGCTGAAGTGGCTAACGATACTGCTCCCATCACAACGATGCACTGGAGCCCGCCACCATGACCGCCGCCTGCCTGATGACCACTTATCAACCCTCGGCCCTGAGTTTTACGCGCGGCCTGGGCACGCGCCTGTGGGACCAGCAGGGCCGCGAATACCTTGACGCGGTAGCCGGTGTGGCGGTGACCAATGTCGGCCATTCCCACCCCAAACTGGTGGCCGCCATCAGCGAGCAGGCGGGGTTGCTGCTGCACACGTCCAACCTCTACAACATCGACTGGCAATTGCGGCTGGCTCAACGCCTGACGCAGCTGTCGGGCCTGGACCGCGCGTTTTTCAACAACTCCGGCGCGGAAGCCAACGAAACCGCGCTGAAACTCGCCCGGTTGCACGGCTGGAAAAAGGGCATTGAAGCGCCTTTGGTGGTGGTGATGGAAAACGCCTTTCACGGCCGCACCCTCGGCACCATGGCGGCCAGTGACGGGCCTTCGGTGCGCTTGGGTTTCCAGCGTTTGCCGGGGGATTTCGTCAAGGTGCGCTTCGGCGACCTGGCGGCGCTGGAGGCCATCACTCAAGCGTACGGCGCGCGCATTGCGGCGGTGTTGCTGGAACCGATCCAGGGCGAAAGTGGCGTATTACCCGCACCGCCCGGCTACTTGAAAGCCCTGCGCGACCATTGCACGCGCCACGGCTGGTTGATGATGCTCGACGAAATCCAGACCGGCATCGGCCGCACCGGCGCCTGGTTTGCCTTTCAGCATGAAGGCATCGTGCCGGACGTGATGACCCTGGCCAAAGGCCTCGGCAACGGCGTGCCCATTGGCGCGTGCCTGGCGCATGACGGCGTGGCGCAGTTGTTCACGCCGGGCAGCCACGGCAGCACCTTTGGTGGCAACCCGCTGGCCTGCCGCGTGGGCTGCACGGTGCTGGAGATTATTGAAGAGCAAGGTTTGCTGCAAAACGCTGCGCAACAGGGTGCGCAGTTGCTGGCACGGCTGCGCATGGAGCTGGATGAGCACCCGCAGGTGCGGGCAATTCGCGGGCAGGGCTTGATGATCGGCATCGAACTGGCCAGCCCGTATCGCGACCTGGCTCAGAGGGCGGCGCAGGAACATGGGCTGTTGATCAACGTGACCCGGGGCAAGATCATCCGTTTGCTACCGCCGCTGACGCTGGATGCCAGGGAGGTCGAAATGATTGTGCGCGCCATCACCCGCCTGCTGGATTGAAATGCAATCAAAATGTGGGAGCGGGCTTGCTCGCGAAGGCGGAGTGTCAGGCACTTAATTAGTTACCTGACACTCCGCCTTCGCGAGCAAGCCCGCTCCCACATGGGATCTCCATAGCTTAAATGTCATGGCCATTCAACCATTCCTGGTTCATGGTTTGCGTATCCCCCAGATACTCCAGCAACCACGTCATGGCCGGAGACAGCCTATCCTGCGCCCATGCCACGCACGATGGGCTCGCCGGAAATGGCCGGCTCAACTGCAACGCCACCAACTCCCCGCGCTCAATCCAGGGCAACACCTGATGCGCCGGCGCCATGCCCACGCACAGACCATCGAGCAAACAATCAATCGCCGAGGCCCAGTGCGGTACGACGAGCCGGCGCTGGTTATCCAGCGTCCACGTGTCACGCTTGGGCAGGTTGCGCGAAGTGTCGGTCATGCACAGCGAGGCGAACGGCCGCAGTTGATCGTCATTGAGCAAACCCTCCACCGTCGCCAGCGGATGCTCCGCGCTGACCACACACAGCCAGTTCAGCAAGCCCATGTCACGAAAGGTGAAATGGCTCGCCACCGGCACCGCGCTGGTCGCGCCGATCACGATGTCGGTGCGCTCGTCAGCCAGCGCATCCCACACGCCGTTGTACACCTCGTATTCCAGCAACAATTCCACCTCGGGAAACTGCCGATAGAAATCCAGCACCAACTGCCGGCAGCGCTGTGGTTTGACGATGGAGTCCACCGCCACCTTGAGCTGACCGCTCCAGCCATTCGCCACTTGCTGGCACAGGCGCCGCGTGCCGAGCATCTTTTTCATCACGCCTCGGGCTTCGTCTATAAACAGACGGCCAGCGGGCGTGAGCTCGACATCGCGATGCCGGCGTACGAATAAAGGGACGGCCAACCATTCCTCAATCTGACGAACCGTGTAGCTGATGGCCGACGGCACCCGGTGCAATTCCTGCGCAGCGGCGCTGAAGCTGCCATGGCGGGCCACCGCATCGACCACGTCCAGGGAGTATTCGGACCACATGGAAGTTGCCTTCAAAATATTTGATAAGAGTGTCCAATTATTATCGCTTCACACCTGTTCTGTCGCCTTCATAATGGGCGGCAGTCAGCAAATAGTTTGATGGCAATTTCTACAAGGCTTCAATGAAAAATTCTTTTGGTTTCACTTGGTATCTGGCGGGGCTGAGCATGCTCGGTTATCTGGCCATGGACATGTACTTGCCGGCGTTCGGCGCCATGGGCGAGCAGTTGCAGATTGGCGCGGGCGCGGTGGGTGCCAGCTTGAGTATTTTTCTCGCCGGTTTTGCGGTGGGGCAGTTGCTGTGGGGGCCTTTGTCCGACCGTTTGGGGCGCAAACCGATCTTGCTCACGGGCTTGAGCCTGTTTGTGTTGGGTTGCCTGGGTATGTTTTGGGTCGAGACCGCGCCGCAACTGCTGGCGTTGCGCTTTATGCAGGCGATTGGCGTGTGTTCCGCCGCCGTGAGTTGGCAAGCGTTGGTGATTGATCGCTACCCGACCGACAAGGCACACCGCGTGTTTGCCAGCATCATGCCGCTGATGTCTTTGTCGCCCGCGCTGGCGCCGCTGTTGGGCGCGATGGTGTTGAATCACTTTGGCTGGCAGGCGATCTTTGGGGTGTTGCTGGGCGTGTCGTTGCTGTTGTTACTGCCGACGTTGTTCCTGCGGCCTGTGCCGAAACGCCTGACAACAGAAGGCGAACCGGCGCGCCTCGGTTACGGCCAGTTGCTGACCTCCCGCGTGTTCACCGGCAACGTGATGATCTTTGCGGCGTGCTCGGCAAGTTTCTTCGCCTGGCTGACCGCTTCGCCGTTCATCCTGGGGGCCATGGGTTACAGCCCGAATGACATCGGCCTGAGCTACGTGCTGCCGACGTTGGCCTTTTTGGTCGGCGGTTACAGCTGCCGCAGCGCGCTGCAGCACTGTCGGGGCAAAACCCTGCTGCCGTGGTTGCTGGTGGCTTACTGCGTCAGCATGGTGGCGTTGTACCTGGTCGCCACGTTGACGGTGCCGACCCTGACAACCTTGCTGATTCCGTTCTGCCTGATGGCGCTGGTCAACGGTGCGAGTTACCCCATTGTGGTGGCGAATGCGCTGATGCCTTTTGCGGAAAATTCCGGCAAGGCGGCGGCGTTGCAGAACACCCTGCAATTGGGTCTGTGCTTTCTCGCCAGCTTGCTGGTGTCGTCGATGATTGAGCAGCCGCTGTCGATCACCGTGATTGTGATGTTGGCGACGGCGCCGCTGGCGGTGTTGGGTTATTGGCTGGCGCGGCCGAAAGCCGACCCTTCCGAACTGGCACGCGCCTGACCTGACAATCCATTCAAAATGTGGGAGACCCGTTCCACATCCTTTAGCAACAACGTGATGTGGCACGTAGGACCTCACCCGCCGCCGTTACCCGTAAGCCGCGGCGCGCTTCGCGGATCGAGTGGCGACGCAGCACCGTGTCGAAGTAATAGATAGCCGGGGCGTGAATTCGCAGCTCCGGTTGAGCTTTTTTTCAGGTCCTTTTGCACACGGCTTCAAGCCGAAGGGCAGGGCGGCTGAATGGTTTTTGTAACGCAGCTGTAGAGTTTATTGTAAAAATTATTGTATACAACTCTATGGACATCCTCGCTTTCCTTTGCATACAGTGAGTGCACAACAAAAACAGAGAACCCCCTCACCATGACAATCCCGAAGGCGTCACCGCAGCGCCCAGAAGATGAAAATCTCGGCGTCGCAGCCAATATGGCTTACGGCCTGCAGCATGTACTCACCATGTACGGCGGCATCGTTGCGGTGCCCCTGATCGTCGGCCAGGCGGCCGGTTTGTCGCCGGCGGATATCGGCTTGCTGATCGCAGCGTCGCTGTTTGCCGGCGGCCTGGCGACCCTGTTGCAAACCCTTGGCCTGCCATTTTTTGGCTGCCAGTTGCCGCTGGTGCAGGGCGTATCGTTTGCAGGTGTGGCAACCATGGTGGCGATTGTTGGCAGTGACGGCGCCGGTGGCGTGCCGGCGATACTCGGCGCGGTGATGGCCGCGTCGTTTATCGGGCTGTTGATCACGCCGGTGTTTTCGCGGATCACAAAATTTTTCCCGCCGTTGGTGACAGGCATTGTGATCACCACCATCGGCTTGACGTTGATGCCGGTGGCAGCGCGCTGGGCGATGGGCGGCAACAGCCGCGCGGCGGATTTCGGCAGCATGTCGAACGTCGGGCTGGCGGCGCTGACGCTGGTGCTGGTGTTGCTGCTGAGCAAGATCGGTAGCGCGACGATTTCGCGGTTGTCGATCCTGCTGGCGATGGTGATTGGTACGGTGATCGCGGTGTTTTTGGGGATGGCTGATTTCTCGAACGTCACTCAGGGGCCGATGTTTGGGTTTCCCACGCCATTCCATTTCGGCATGCCGACCTTTCACCTGGCCGCGATCATTTCCATGTGCATTGTGGTGATGGTGACGCTGGTGGAAACCTCGGCGGACATTCTGGCGGTGGGTGAGATTATCGACACCAAGGTCGACTCCAAACGCCTGGGTAACGGGTTGCGTGCCGATATGCTGTCGAGCATGTTTGCGCCGATTTTTGGCTCGTTTACTCAAAGTGCGTTTGCACAGAACGTTGGCCTGGTGGCGGTGACGGGGGTGAAGAGTCGGTTTGTGGTGGCGACCGGCGGGGTGTTCCTGGTGGTGCTTGGGCTGCTGCCGTTTATGGGCCGGGTGATTGCGGCGGTGCCGACTTCGGTGTTGGGCGGGGCGGGGATTGTGTTGTTCGGGACGGTGGCGGCGAGTGGGATTCGTACGTTGTCGAAGGTGGATTACCGGAACAACATGAACTTGATCATCGTGGCGACTTCGATCGGTTTTGGCATGATTCCTATCGCGGCGCCGAATTTTTATGATCATTTTCCGAGTTGGTTTGCGACTATTTTTCACTCGGGGATTAGTTCGTCGGCGATCATGGCGATTGCGCTGAACCTGGCGTTTAACCACTTTACAGCGGGTAATTCGGACCAGCAGTCGGTGTTTGTGGCGGGGACGGAGCGCAGTTTGTGCTTCCAGGATGTGGCGGCGTTGCGTGATGGGGATTATTTCCGGGGCGGGAAGTTGTTTGATGCGCAGGATAAGGAGATTCCGCTGGTAGCGCGGGGGGCGGTGCGGGTTGTGGAGCCTGAGGCTAGCTAGGGTTGACCCTGGGGTTTTGGGTACATATCCGTTTTTGTGGTGAGGGCTGAGATGGGTTCCGCTCTTACAGCGGGTCACTTTTGGCAAACGCCCGGAATGCCGGCCCAGCCAAAAGTAACCAAAAGGTCTTCGCCCCACCACTCGGTGCCTCGCTTAGGCTCGGCATGCCCGCACGCAGGCTTGAA
>NZ_JAUTYR010000088.1:0-1261 GCF_041946035.1 Pseudomonas sp. AMR01 | reverse complement strand
CTGTACGGACCGGACACATGGTTGACGGGTGTGCGGGGACATGGTGGACACTTTCCGGCGAGCAAACTTCGCCGGAAAGCCATCATGCCCTGGAACACGAGAGACGCCATGAGCCTGAAAGAAGAGTTCATTTCCTTAGCACGGCAGCCCGGCAGTAATAAGCGAGAGCTATGCCGGCGATTCGGCATCAGTCCGCAAACGGCCTATAAATGGCTCAAACGCTACGAAGCGCACGGTCAGCCGGGGCTGCAAGAGAAGTCTCGCAAACCGGCTACCAGCCCCAAACTGACCACCGCAGCTCTGGAAGCGCAGGTCATAGCACTAAGGCAAGACCATCCAGCATGGGGTGGACGGACAATCAGCAGCCTCTTAAAAAAGCAGATCGCTCCCAGCACCGTTACCAATGTCCTGCACCGGCACGGCCTGATTCAGCCTTCTCAGAAGGAGCAAGAGGCAAAGCTGAGATTTGAACACGATGCGCCTAACGATCTTTGGCAGATGGATTTCAAAGCGCATTTCCCTACGCAAGAAGGCCGATGCCATCCCCTGACCATGCTGGACGACCACTCGCGATTCAATTTGGCGATTCAGGCCTGCGACAACGAGCGTGGGGCCACGGTGAAGGAGAAGATGATCGAGGTATTCCAGCGCTTCGGATTACCGGCTCGCATCAACGTTGACAACGGCCCGCCATGGGGCTCGCCACGCAATCCAGGGGAAATCACAGAGCTGAGTATCTGGTTGATTCGTCTAGGAATTCGAATCAGTTTCAGCCGTCCTTACCATCCTCAAACGAATGGAAAGATCGAGCGCTTCCACCGTTCACTCAAGGCCGAAGTGCTTGATGGGCGTCATTTCTCCACTACCCAGCAGGCTCAAAAAGCATTTGATCAATGGCGTGAGATTTATAACTTGCAACGCCCTCATCAAGCGTTGGACTACAAGGTACCTATGGACCGGTATCGCTCCAGCCCCTGGGCTTATCCGCAGCAGTTATCGGAGTTTGAATATGGTCCAGATGATGTGCTGGCTAAGGCTTATCACAGTCGATTTCGCTTTCAGAAACGCTATTTCAGCATTGCCAAGGGGTTGAATGGGCTTCACATCGCAATACGGCCTAACCCTGAAACTGATGGCTTTTTTGATGTCTACTTCTGCCATCACTTCCTTCGAACGATCGACGTGAATAAACCTGAATATGGTTAATAATGTGTCAACCATGTCTCCGCACATGTGTCCACCATGTGTCCGGTCCGTACAG
>NZ_JAUTYR010000010.1:0-179734 GCF_041946035.1 Pseudomonas sp. AMR01 | reverse complement strand
GGGTGGACGAAGGGGATCGAACCCTCGACAACGGGAGTCACAATCCCGTGCTCTACCAACTGAGCTACGCCCACCATCTAACGCTACTTGTGCCAAAGCTGCCTAATGGCGCACCCGGCAGGACTCGAACCTGCGACCATCCGCTTAGAAGGCGGATGCTCTATCCAGCTGAGCTACGGGCGCCTTATTAATCTGTACTCTTGGAGGATTACAAACTAAGTGCTTCCAGCCTTGCAGAACAACCATCTATTCTGCTCGACCTTCTTAACCAGTGCTAGGCTGTGCCCGACAAGTGCGACGAATAGTATAGAGGCCCCCGAAACCCGTCAAATCTTTTTTGAAAAAAATTCATTTTATTTAAGGGGTTAGGGCAATTTGCGGACAGAGCGCCTTTGCCCTCACGCCTTGGCGTGCGAGAATGCGCGCACTTTTCTTCCCCCTCTCGATGGTTAATCACGCGTAATGACTGCACAACTTATCGACGGCAAATCAATCGCCGCCAGCCTGCGCCAGCAGATCGCCAAACGCGTCACCGAGCGCCGCCTGCAAGGCCTGCGTACGCCGGGCCTCGCGGTGATCCTGGTCGGCAGCGATCCTGCCTCTCAGGTTTATGTCTCGCACAAGCGTAAAGACTGTGAAGAGGTCGGCTTTGTTTCCAAGGCCTACGACTTGCCTTCCGAGACCACCCAACAGGCACTGACCGACCTGATTGACGGCCTCAACGACGACCCGAACATCGATGGCATCCTGCTGCAATTGCCGCTGCCTGAACACCTGGACGCATCCTTGTTGCTGGAGCGCATCCGCCCGGACAAAGACGTCGACGGTTTCCACCCTTATAACGTCGGTCGCCTGGCCCAGCGTATTCCGCTGCTGCGCCCGTGCACGCCGAAAGGCATCATGACCCTGCTGGAAAGCACCGGTGTCGACCTGTACGGCCTAGACGCCGTGGTCGTTGGCGCCTCCAACATCGTGGGCCGCCCGATGGCCATGGAACTGCTGCTGGCTGGCTGCACCGTGACCGTCACCCACCGTTTCACCAAGGACCTCGCCGGCCACGTCGGCCGCGCTGACCTGGTCGTCGTTGCCGCCGGCAAGCCGGGCCTGGTCAAAGGCGAGTGGATCAAGGAAGGCGCCATCGTTATCGATGTGGGCATCAACCGTCAGGATGACGGCAAACTGGTTGGCGACGTGGTGTACGAAACCGCCCTGCCCCGCGCCGGCTGGATTACGCCAGTACCGGGTGGCGTTGGCCCGATGACCCGCGCGTGCCTGCTGGAAAATACGCTGTATGCAGCCGAGACGCTGCACAGCTAATAACCAGCTGTAATGAAAAAGCCCTGCCTTATCGCAGGGCTTTTTATTGCCGGAAGAAAAACCTGTTTTTTCTTAGTTTTTAATAACTTTCATCGGGTTCTAGAAGAACATTCGACAGTTTCTGATCCATACTTCTAGAATGTAACGTATTTTTTCAAATCACCCGTTTCCAGAACGGTATTTCCTTACTATTTTAGCGAGTTCATCCGCGTGAAAATTCGTCTCTCTATTATCAGCCTGTTTTTTGCATTTACAGGCACCCTCGCGCACGCCGCCGAATCCATCCAGGCACCGCGTGACACTTCCAAACTGCAAATTGCCTCCGGCAGCGCCATCCTGGTAGACCTGCAGACCAACAAAGTCATTTATTCCAGTAACCCTGACGTGGTGGTACCCATCGCGTCGGTGAGCAAGTTGATGACCGGTTTGATCGTGCTCGAAGCCAAGCAGAACATGGACGAGTACATCGACATCAACATCAAGGACACGCCAGAGATGAAGGGCGTGTTCTCCCGCGTGAAGATCGGCAGCGAAATGCCGCGTAAAGAAATGCTGCTGATCGCGCTGATGTCGTCGGAAAACCGCGCCGCTGCCAGCCTGGCCCATCACTACCCGGGCGGCTACCCGGCCTTTATCGCGGCCATGAACGCCAAGGCCAGGGCACTCGGGATGACCAGCACCCATTATGTGGAACCCACCGGCCTGTCGATTCACAACGTGTCGACAGCCCGCGACCTGAGCAAGCTGCTGGCTGCGGCGCGCAAATACCCGATGCTCAGCCAATTGAGCACAACCAAGGAGAAGACTGTGGCGTTCCGCAAGCCCAACTACACCTTGGGTTTCTCCAACACCGACCACCTGATCAATCGCTCCAACTGGGATATCAAACTGACCAAGACCGGCTTTACCAACCAGGCCGGCCACTGCCTGGTATTGGTGACCAGCATGGGTAACCGTCCGGTGTCACTGGTGATTCTTGATGCCTTCGGCAAATTCACCCACTTTGCCGATGCCACACGCATTCGTAACTGGGTCGAAACGGGCCGCAGCGGCTCGGTGCCGGACGTGGCGTTGCGCTACAAGGCTGACAAAAACCTGAAAAACCGCCCGAACGCTGCCGAAGTCCGTCGCTAAACCCAGTTCCAATGTGGGAGCTGGCTTGTGTGGGAGCTGGCTTGCCTGCGATAGCATCCACTCGGTCCCACTGAAAAACCGAGTTGCCTGCATCGCGGGCAAGCCCGGCTCCCACACAAGCCCGCCCCTCACAGATTCATGATCTTCAATACTGTCACTTTCTTTCCGCCAACACCTTAAGTGCCTGCGCCGCCGCCTGCTCCTGCCCGGCCCGCGCCGTGGCATTCGCCGAATCACGCCAGCGCTGCGCATCCACCTTCGCCGGCAACTGGCTTGGGCGTTGGGTCAGAATCGCCCAGCTGCCGGCACTCTTCCACGCCGACGCAAAGTCACTGAAGCTCATCAGCAACCGGCGATCCAACCCCGAACGCAGCAGCACCGTACTCTTTTGCTGGTTAAACCCGACCACCACGACATACCGCGTCCCCGACCACAGGCTCGGGTTGATCCGCGCCATCACCGGGTAACCCGCGGCCACCTGCGCCAGCACCGCCGTCAGCTCAGCATCCAGCGGGTACACCATCAGCCCGTACTCACGCGCCAGCGCCTGCATGTTGCGCTCCAGGTCCGCCTCGCCACCCGGCAAGTGCAGCGGCTTATCGAGCAAGCCGGGTGTCATGACAATGCCTTGTTGCGACAGCATGCTGGCTAAAGCACTGGGACCGCTCAGATAAGCCTCGCTGCGAAACGTCGGCACGCCAGTGAGTTCGACACGCTCCGGCAGACCGGCAAGCTTCGACGGGTGGCCGGAACAGGCCGCAAGCCCCAGGGCGCACGCCAACAGCAACGAGGTTTTAACGTTCGACCGTAACCGCAATTTTTTACTCTCTTGATCAACTGCCGGTAAGGGCCCTGATCATAGGGCGCCCGGCCACGCGGGTATAGCCTTGAACGTTAGTAAAAGGCCCGGGATAGAGCAAACGAGTTGGACGGACACGACCATTGGTCAATACCAGGCAACCGGCAGGTAGCTAGACTGTCCATTGAGAAGACTGTGTGTGCCCCGAGCGGGGCGAAAGGAGGCCCAGATGAGCCTTGCAACAACGATTTTCATGTTGGTCTGCGGTTGGCTGGCGGTTGCCGCCGCCATGTTGTGGGGGGTGATGCGCGTGACGCGTCGGCATCACCACCCCCACGTTAAACCCGTTGCACCCGCCAAGCCCCGCAGGGCGGCGGCGCATCACGCCTAGCCAGGCATGCAGCTGAAGTCCTGAGTCGCTGCGACTTCCTTGCCGTGACCATCCTTGAGGGATGCGCGCACGGTTGTGCCCAGGCTGGATTCCACCAGCGTGTAGTGCTCACCCGCCTTAAAGTTCTTGTACTCCACCCGGCCCTGACAGTCCTGTTGGTTGTCATCGCCTGGCTCTTCCTCAAACAAGGTCACATCCAGTTGATGGTCGCCTGGGCTCACTTCAAAGAAGCGGCCGTCGTCCACGCGCTTGCCATCTACCCGCTCGGCCATCAAGTCATTCGGCGCTTCTTCCTTCAGGCCGATCCAGGCTTCGCTGGGGTCGGCTTTCGGGATTGGCCCGGCACAGGCCGACAACAGCAGCACGGCGCCAAGTGCAGGAATCAACAAAAGTGGTTTAAGTGACAGGTTTTTCAGTGACATGGCAGGGCTCCAAAGGGCATCAGTAAAAGCGTTGGACTCGATGTAAATGTGTCGTGTCCGATGGGCTACAAGCTTGGAGAGCCACCCTGTGCAGAACAAATGAATACAGATGAAACGATCTTCAGCCGTTACCTAAATGTTCCTTCACCTGGCTGAAAGGTGCGTGTTAGGTGGGTCGGGCAAGACTGCCGGGGTTTGCAATTTTGCTCCCCTCGGAGGTTCACGCATGCTCGGGCTGGTAAAGACCGCACTGCAAAAGCCGTACACGTTTATCGTGTTGGCCATATTTATCTGCATCATCGGGCCGATGGCGGCCCTGCGAACCCCCACGGATGTTTTCCCCGATATTGGCATCCCCGTCGTCGCGGTGGTGTGGCAATACAACGGCCTGTCGCCGGACGCCATGGCCGGTCGGGTGATCTACACCTATGAACGCTCCCTGAGCACCACGGTCAACGACATCGAACATATCGAATCGCAATCGCTGCCCGGCATGGGCATCGTGAAAATCTTCTTTCAACCCGGTGTGGACATCCGCACCGCCAACGCCCAAGTGACGGCCGTTTCACAAACCGTGCTCAAGCAGATGCCGCCGGGCATCACGCCGCCGCTGATCCTCAACTACAGCGCATCGACGGTGCCGATCCTGCAAATGGCGTTTTCCAGCCCCAGCCTCTCGGAAGCGAAAATCCGCGACCTGGTGCAGAACAATATCCGGCTGCCCCTGAGCGCGCTGCCCGGCCTGGCCATGCCCACGCCGATGGGCGGCAAACAACGCCAGATCACCCTCGACCTCGACCCGCAGGCGCTGGCCGCTAAAGGTTTGTCGGCGCAAGACGTGGGCAATGCCCTGGCGTTGCAGAACCAGATCATCCCGGTAGGCACCGCCAAACTCGGCCCCAACGAATACACGATTCTGCTCAACAACAGCCCCAAGGCGATTGATGAGCTGAACGACCTGCCGATCAAGACCGTCGACGGTGCGATTATCACCATCGGCCAAGTGGCCCACGTGCGTGACGGTTCACCACCGCAGACCAACATCGTGCGCGTCGACGGCCACCGCGCCGTGCTGATGCCGGCGCTGAAAAACGGCAGCATTTCTACCCTGTCGATCATCGACGGCATTCGCCAGATGCTGCCGCGCATCAACGAAACCCTGCCGCCGTCGCTGAAAACCTCGCTGCTGGGTGACGCGTCGGTGTTCGTTAAACAGTCGGTGGGCAGCGTGGCCCAGGAAGGCATCATCGCCGCCCTGCTGACCAGTGCGATGATCCTGCTGTTCCTCGGCAGCTGGCGTTCGACCCTGATCATCGCCGCCTCGATTCCCCTGGCCGTGCTCTCGGCCATCGCGCTGTTGGCCGCCACCGGGCAAACCCTCAACGTGATGACCCTCGGCGGGCTGGCGTTGGCGGTGGGGATTCTGGTGGACGACGCCACGGTGACCATCGAAAACATCAACTGGCACCTGGAACAAGGCAAGGCGGTGAAGACCGCGATCCTCGACGGCGCCGCGCAAATCGTCGGCCCGGCCTTCGTGTCGCTGCTGTGCATCTGCATCGTGTTCGTGCCGATGTTCCTGCTGCAAGGCATTGCCGGTTACCTGTTCCGGCCGATGGCCCTGGCGGTGATCTTTGCCATGGCCAGCTCGTTCATCCTCTCGCGCACCCTGGTGCCGACCCTGGCGATGTTCTTGCTCAAACCACATACGCCGGAGCAAGGCGCGGGGCATCACCCGGAAGATGAATTCATCAACCACCACGAAGGTGAGCAGCACAAGAAACCACGCAACCGCGTGCTGCAATCGGTGCTGAATTTCCAGCAGGGTTTCGAGCGTCACTTCTCGAATATCCGCGACACCTACCACGGCCTGCTGGTCGTCGCGCTGGGCGCGCGCAAGCGTTTTATCGTCGGTTTCCTGGGCTGCGTGCTCTTGTCGTTCCTGCTGTTGCCAAGCCTGGGCCAGGACTTCTTCCCGGCCACCGACGCCGGCGCCCTCGCTCTTCACGTGCGCTTGCCACTGGGCACGCGCATTGAAGAAAGCGCCGCAGCGTTTGACCGCATTGAAGCGCGGATTCGCGAAGTGATTCCGGCGGCAGAGCTGGACACCATCGTCGACAACATCGGCATCCCGCTCAGCGGTATCGACATGGCCTACAGCAGCAGCGGCACCATTGGCCCGCAGGATGGCGACATTCAGGTCACCCTGAAAAAGGACCACGCGCCGACCGCCGATTACGTGAAAAAACTGCGTGAAGCCCTGCCGGAAAGCTTCCCCGGCAGCCACTTCGCCTTCCTGCCCGCCGACATCAGCAGCCAGATCCTCAACTTCGGCGCACCGGCGCCGCTGGACGTGAAAATCTCCGGGCGCAATGACGCAGAAAACCGCGCCTACGCCGTGGAGCTGGAACGTCGCCTGCAACACGTGCCGGGCATCGCCGACCTGCGTATCCAGCAGTCCACCGGTTACCCGTCGCTGCAAGTCAACGTTGACCGCATGCGCGCCAATGGCCTGGGCATTACCGAGCGCGACGTGACCAACAGCATGGTCGCCTCCCTCGCCGGCAGCTCCCAGGTGGCGCCGACCTTCTGGCTCAACCCGGCCAACGGCGTGTCGTATTCGATCGTTGCGGCCACCCCGCAATACCGCCTCGACAGCCTGCCGTCACTGGAAGCCTTGCCGGTCACCGGTGCCGACGGCCAGTCGCAGATCCTCGGCGGTTTGGCGACCATTTCGCGGGTGCAGAGCCCGGCGGTGGTGACCCACTACAACATCGAACCGACTCTGGACCTCTACGCCAACGTGCAAGGCCGCGACCTCGGCGGTGTAGCGCGGGACGTGCAGAAAGTGCTGGATGACACCGCCTCCATGCGCCCCAAGGGCGCGGTGATCAGCCTGCACGGGCAGATCGATGCGCTGCACGAAGCCTTCAGCGGTTTGAGCTTCGGCTTGCTCGGCGCCGTGGTGCTGATCTACCTGCTGATCGTGGTCAACTTTCAATCGTGGGCCGACCCGTTCGTGATCATCACCGCGTTGCCGGCAGCGCTCGCGGGCATCGTCTGGATGCTGTTCCTGAGTGGCACCTCGCTGTCGGTGCCGGCACTGACGGGGGCCATCCTCTGCATGGGTGTGGCCACCGCCAACTCGATCCTGGTGGTGAGCTTCTGCCGTGAGCGCCTCGCCGAACATGGCGACGCGTTGAAGGCGGCGATGGAAGCCGGCTACACACGCTTTCGCCCGGTGTGCATGACCGCGCTGGCGATGATCATCGGCATGTTGCCGCTGGCAATGTCCGAGGAGCAAAACGCCCCGCTCGGCCGCGCCGTCATCGGCGGCTTGATATTCGCCACCGTCGCTACCTTGTTGTTTGTTCCCGTGGTCTTCAGCCTGGTCCACGGTCGCCACCCTACTCGCGCAACTGCTGGAGAAACGCCACATGTCGTCTGATCACAAACCCTCGCGCAAGCGTCTGATGCTCATGGGTGTCGGCGGCCTGACACTGGCCGCCCTGTTGGTCGCCAACGGCCTGCACGCCCGCACGATGCACGAACAATCGGTTACCGCCTGGACGGAAACAGCCGCCATCCCGCAAGTGATGGTGTTCCAGCCCAAACAGAACGTGGCCGGCGACACCCTGCGCCTCCCTGCACACCTGGAAGCCTGGAGTAAGGCACCGATTCACGCGCGGGTCAGCGGCTACTTGAAGGACTGGAAAGCCGACATCGGCACCCAGGTCAAAGCCGGGCAAATTCTCGCCGAAATCGACAGTCCGGACCTCGATCAGCAAATGGCGCAAACTCACGCCCGCCTGATCCAGGAACAGGCTAACGCGCGCCTGGCGCAAACCACCGCCACGCGCTGGCAAAACCTGCTGGCAAGCCATTCGGTGTCGCGTCAGGAAGCCGATGAAAAAACCTCCAACGCCGCCGCTGCCAAGGCTAACGCCGAAGCCGCCGCTGCCGACTACGCGCGGCTGTCGGCGCTGGAAAGCTACAAGACGATTCGCGCGCCGTTCGCCGGCACCATCACCGCGCGCAACACCGACATCGGCCAGTTGATCAAGGCCGATACCGACAGCGACCCGGAGCTGTTCAACATCGCCGACACCCACCAACTGCGCCTCTACGTACCGGTGCCGCAGAACTACGCGGCCGTTATCCACCCAGGCCTGGAGGCCGAGCTGACCGTGCCCGAGCACCCCGGCGAGCACTTCAAAGCGCGCTTGATTGGCGATTCCACCGCCATCGACCGGCGCTCCGGCACCTTGCTTGCGCAGTTCGTCGCCGACAACCCCAACGGCGAATTGCTGCCCGGCGATTACGCCGAAGCCACCCTGCCGATTCCGGCGGACACCCACGGCGTGAGCATCCCCGCCAGCGCGCTGATCTTCCGCGCCCAAGGCACTCAAGTTGCGGTGCTGGACGCGCAGAACCACGTGCACCTGCAAGACATTCACATCGGCCTCGACCTGGGCGAACGCCTGGTGATCGACCAAGGCCTGAAACCCGCCGACCGCGTGGTCGATAACCCGCCGGATGCGCTGCGCGAAGGTGACCCCGTGCAACTGGCTGACGCCGGAGGTGCGCATGCGCCCAAGGCTTAAACCCCTCGCGGCGTTGATGCTGCTCGCGTTGCAAGGCTGCTCGATGGCGCCCACCTACAAGGTGCCGACGGTCAACCTGACGGCGGGCTATCGCGAACAGACCAGCGATGGCCCGTGGCACAGCGCGCAACCGTCCGACCAGCTGGCGCCCGACTGGTGGAAGCTCTACAACGACTCGCGCCTGAATGACCTGCAACAGCAACTGCTCAAGGCCAACCCGGATTTGGCGGCGGCGCTGGCGCACTTCGATGCGTCCCAGGCGTATGCCAGCCAACTGCACGCCGGGTTGTTCCCGCAGATTACCGCCGGCGTACAGCCGTTACGCCAGCGGCAATCGGATTCACGGCCGTTGCGCGGTAATACGCAGCCCTCGGTGTACAACAGCAACACGGCTCAGTTTTCGTTGAGCTACGACCTGGACCTGTGGGGCAAAATCCGCAATCAGGTGGCGGCCGGAGATGCCCAGGCGCAAGCGTCCGGGGATGATCTGGCGGTGGCGCGCTTGAGTCTGCAGCACCAGTTGGCAACGCTGTATGTGCAGCTCAACGGGCTGGATGCGCAGAGCCGCATTCTCAACAGCTCGCTGGATGACTTCAGCCAGGCCCTGCAACTCACGCGCAGCCGCTATGAAGGCCAGATTGCTTCGGAGCTGGACCTGACCCGCGCGCAAAATCAAGTCGCCGAAGCCAAGGCCCAACTGGATGAAGTGCGCGCGCAACGCAACCTGACCGAGCACGCAATTGGCGAGTTGGTGGGTGTATCGGCGAGCGATTTCTCCGTGCCGCCAAGCCAGCATTTGATCGCGCTGCCCGGCATTCCTTCGCAGTTGCCAAGCCACCTGCTGCAACGTCGACCCGACATCGCGGCGGCAGAACGGCGGGTGTTTGCGGCCAACGCAAACATCGGCGTGGCCAAGGCGGCGTGGTACCCGGACTTCAGTCTGACCGGCTTGATTGGCGGGCAAACGCAGGGCGTCGGCAATCTGCTTTCAGCGGGCAATCGCTATTGGGCGCTGGGGCCTTTAGTCAATCTGCCGATCTTCGATGGCGGCCGCTTGAGCGCCAATGAGCGCCAGGCCAAAGCCGAGTTTGAAGAAGCGTCGGCGCAATACCGCAGCCATGTGCTCAAAGCCATCCGCGAAGTCGAAGACAACCTGGCGCAACTGCGCGACTTGCAGCAGGAAGCACAGGACGAACAAGCGGCGGCGGATGCGGCGCAGCACACGCAGTCGCTGGCGATGAACAGCTATCAGGCGGGGGCAGTGAGCTATCTGGATGTGGTGACCGCGCAGACAGCGGCGTTACAGGCGCAGAGGACATTGCAGGCGGTGCAGACGCGGCAGTTGCAGGCGAGTGTGGGATTGGTCACCGCCCTCGGCGGCGGCTGGCAACCCGGCGCCTGACATCCGTCTCAAACACAGCCCAAGTCTAAATGTGGGAGGGGCTTGCCCCCTCCCACACTGACCCTGCGCAAGACACACATTGTATGAACACCGGAGAACCCCTGTGGGAGGGGGCTTGCTCCCGATAGCGCCCTTCCAGACACATCCTGCCAAAAGTCAGCGGACCCACTCAAGGAATCCCGACCTAGCCTCTCAATACCCCCACAGGAGAGAGGCCAGGGAATGCCTGATCTACCCGCGTCACACCGTCTGCGCATCGGTCGATACAGCGAACCGAATCGCATCTACCTCATCACCACCAATACTCACGAACGCCTACCGATATTCAGCGACTTCCACCTCGGTCGCCTGGTTGTCTGGCAGCTTCGATTGGCCCAATACCAAGGGCTGGCGAACTCCCTGGCATGGGTGATCATGCCCGACCACTTTCATTGGATTGGCGAACTACAGAAAGGCTCGCTCGCGGACCTGATGTGCCAAGTAAAATCCAAGAGCACGCGGACTGTTAACGGCGCATGCGGCCGCCGGGGACGGCTTTGGCAGGAAAGCTTCCATGACCGGGCACTGCGTAAGGAAGATGATCTGGTAAAAATGGCCCGGTATGTGGTGGCCAATCCATTGCGGGCAGGGCTGGTGGAGCGGATTGGTGACTATCCGTTGTGGGATGCGATTTGGGTGTAGATTTCAGGCTGGAACAACTCAGTCAAATGGGGGAGGGCTTGCTCCCGATAGCGGTGGGTCAGTAGATCCTTGTGTCGCTGACCCACCGCTATCGGGAGCAAGCCCCCTCCCACATTTTTAAGCGCATTTCAGGCAGCGAGTTTGCCGCTGGCGATTGCGGCCGAAGCCGCCACCATCGCCCGCAACAACACCGCACACCCGGCGGCCAGGTCATCCGGCGCGGCATTCTCGATTTCGTTATGGCTGATGCCGCCTTCACAGGGTACGAAGATCATCCCCGCCGGGCCCAGCTCCGCGACGAAGATTGCGTCGTGCCCTGCCCCGCTGACGATGTCCATGTTCGACAGGCCCAGCCCATTTGCCGCATCGCGCACGGCGTCCACGCAGCCTTTGTCGAAATACAGCGGCGGGAAGTCTGCCGTCGGTTCCATCTCAAAACTCAACCTGTGTTTGGCACAGGTGTCGTCGATGACCTTGCGCACCTGGGCAATCATCGAGTCCAGCCGCGCCGGTTCCAGATGGCGGAAATCCAGGGTCATGCGCACTTCGCCAGGAATGACATTGCGTGAGCCGGGATAGGCTTGCAGGCAACCAACGGTGCCACACGCATGGGGCTGATGACCGAGCGCCGCCGCATTCACGGCTGCCACAACCGCTGCCGCACCCACCAGGGCGTCCTTGCGCAGATGCATGGGCGTCGGCCCCGCATGCGCCTCGACACCGCGTAATTTCAAGTCAAACCACTTTTGCCCAAGGGCGCCCAACACCACGCCGATGGTTTTTTTCTCGTCCTCAAGAATCGGGCCTTGTTCGATATGCGCTTCAAAGTAGGCGCCCACCTTGTGCCCACTCTCGGCCCGCGTGCCCGCGTAGCCAATGGCATTCAGCGCATCGCCCACCGAGACACCGTCGGCGTCCACCTTGGCGAGTGTCTCCGCCAGTGTGAATTTCTCGGCAAACACCCCCGAGCCCATCATGCACGGTGGAAAGCGCGAGCCTTCTTCGTTGGTCCACACCACCACTTCCAGCGGCGCCTCGGTCTGGAGGTTGAGGTCATTGAGGGTGCGCAGCACTTCCACACCGGCCAACACGCCAAAGCAACCGTCAAATTTGCCGCCGGTGGGCTGGGTGTCGATGTGGCTGCCGGTCATCACCGGTGGCAGGTCGGGATTGCGCCCAGGGCGGCGGGCGAAGATGTTGCCGATGCCGTCAATGGTAACCGTGCAACCGGCTTCTTCGCACCACTTCACAAACAGGTCACGCGCCTTGCGGTCTAGGTCAGTGAGGGCCAGGCGACACACGCCACCCTTGGGCGTGGCGCCGAGTTTGGCCAGGTCCATGAGTGACTGCCAGAGGCGGTCGCGGTTGATGTGCTGATCGGTGGATTGCAGAACGTCAAGGGCAGCGTTCATGGGGATCTCCTCAGGCTGAGTTTCTTATGTTGAAACTGGCGCAACTCGGTCCAAATGTGGGAGCGGGCTTGCTCGCGAAGGCGGTGTATCAGTCACCAAAAATGTTGCCTGAAAGACCGCTTTCGCGAGCACGCCCGCTCCCGCATTTGGATTGCATTCCACTTGCGTCACAACGGTGATTTGGCGGCGACGGGGCTGATGCGGCGCTTGGCATTCAGGCCGTAGTACAACAACCCGCCCAACGCCGAACCGGTAAACCAGCCGTAGCTGTAGAACCAGCTGAACGCATCACTGCCCAGGGACAGCAAGGTCAGCACCACCGGTACGCCGAAGGCGATAAAGCCGCTCCAGTTCCACGCCGGGTACACGTCGTCGCGGTACAAACCGGCCAGGTCGAGTTGCTGTTTGCGGGTGATGAAGTAGTCCACCACCATGATCCCGGCGATCGGCCCCAGCAGGCTTGAGTAGCCCAGCAACCAGTTGGAATAGACGGTTTCCAGGCTCACATCGGAAACGATCAGCCCCAGTTTTTTCAGCAGTTCATGGCCCATCAGTACCAACCCCACCACGCCGGTGAGAATCACCGCGGTGGTGCGGTTGATCAGCTTGGGCGCGATGTTCTGGAAGTCGTTGGTCGGCGAAACAATGTTCGCCGCGGTGTTGGTGGACAAGGTGGCGATGATGATCAGCGCCATGGCGATGGCCACCCATACCGGGCTCTGGATATGCCCGATCAGGGTGACCGGGTCGGACACGCTGACGCCCACCAGTTTCACCGACGCGGCGGTCATGATCACGCCGAGTGCAGCGAACAGGAACATGGTCAGCGGCAGGCCGAAAATCTGCCCGAGTATCTGGTCTTTCTGGCTTTTGGCGTAGCGGCTGAAGTCCGGAATATTCAGCGACAAGGTGGCCCAGAAACCCACCATCGCGGTCAGGCCTGCCATGAAATAACCGGTCAGGCTTGCGCCTTCGGGGCGTTTGGGCGGGATCGCCATCAACTCGCTGATCGACACGTTGGGCATCGCCCACACCAGCAGGCCGATGCCGACGGCCACCAGCAACGGCGCCGAAAGGGTTTCCAGGCGCTTGATCGACTCGGCGCCACGCAGTACCACCCACAAATTCAGGCACCAGAAAATCATGAAACCGATCACTTCACCGGTGCCGCCGAGGGATTTCCACCCGTCGAAAATCGAACCGAGGAACAGGTGAATCGCCAGCCCGCCAAACATTGTTTGGATACCGAACCAGCCGCAGGCCACCAGCGCCCGAATCAAGCACGGCACATTTGAACCGAGAATGCCGAACGAGGAGCGCAGCAACACCGGAAACGGTATGCCGTACTTGGTGCCGGGGAACGCGTTGAGGGTCAGCGGAATCAGCACGACGATGTTGGCGAGCAGGATCGCCATCAGCGCCTCGCCCACCGACAGCCCGAAGTACGCAGTAAGCACGCCGCCCAGGGTGTAGGTGGGCACGCAGATCGACATGCCGATCCACAACGCGGTGATGTGCCATTTGTTCCAGGTTCGTTCGTGCACCCTGGTCGGTGCCATGTCGTGGTTGTAGCGAGGGCTGTCGAGGACGTCGGGGCCGGCGTCGAGTTCGTACAGGCCGTTGCGCTCAATGACTTGCGATCTGTTCTGTTGCATGGCCGCTCCACGGTTTTTTCGAATTATTGTTGCTCATCCAACGCGATGCGCTGGATGGCCGGAGTACCTCGTAAACAACATGACATTACGGGCCCGGCCAGCCGCCACTGCACTCAATAACCGTGCCGACAAACTGGCTTGAACCCTCACCGCTTAACTAAGGTGCTGATGTTAATCAGCTTTCCGATTGCGCCTGCGGTACTTGCCACGTTAATCAGGCTAATTAACGTGGAAGTTATCCGAACCGTCAGGACTCAATCTGGTGCAACACAATTATTTTTATTTCCCGCCCCCGTCAAGAGGCACGTCTCAAGCATCTGATTTGCAATAAGAAATGTTGCTCAGTTTAAGAACCTGTCAAGTGCGTCAAAATGGTGAGGCGCCGCTACATTTTGGGGATTTATAATAATTATCCATATTTATCAGTAATTTGATCACGCTATAAGCTTATAAAAAATCTGCTTGCTCAATCTAAAAACTCGGGCTAGCTTCTATTCCTGTCACCGATGACAGGTTTTAATCCATCATCGGCAAGAGGCATTACAACACTTAGAACTGGCACAAGCCGGTCAAGCCTGTGAGGAATTCGACATGTCGCTGTTGATCCGTGGCGCCACCGTTATTACCCATGATGAAAGTTACCGCGCCGATGTTTTATGCGCAGGCGGTCTGATTCGCGCTATTGGTACGGAGCTGGATGTTCCCGCCGGCACACAACTACTCGACGGCAGTGGCCAATACTTGATGCCCGGCGGCATCGATCCCCACACCCACATGCAACTGCCCTTCATGGGCACCGTGGCCAGTGAGGACTTTTTCAGCGGCACGGCGGCAGGTTTGGCGGGAGGCACCACATCGATAATCGACTTTGTGATTCCCAACCCGCAGCAATCCTTGATGGAAGCGTTTCATCAGTGGCGCGGCTGGGCTGAAAAATCCGCATCCGACTACGGTTTTCACGTGGCGATCACCTGGTGGAGCGAGCAGGTACGCGAGGAAATGGCCGAGCTGGTCAGCCATCACGGCATCAACAGCTTCAAGCATTTCATGGCCTACAAGAACGCGATCATGGCGGCGGATGACACGCTGGTCGCCAGTTTTGAACGCTGCCTCGAGTTGGGCGCGGTGCCCACGGTGCATGCGGAGAACGGCGAGTTGGTGTATCACCTGCAGCGCAAGTTGATGGCCCAAGGCATTACCGGGCCGGAAGCGCACCCGCTGTCTCGCCCGTCCCAAGTGGAAGGCGAAGCCGCCAGCCGCGCGATTCGGATCGCCGAGACCATTGGCACGCCGCTGTACCTGGTCCACGTGTCGACCAAGGAAGCCCTCGACGAAATCACCTACGCCCGGTCCAAGGGCCAGCCGGTATACGGCGAAGTGCTTGCCGGCCACCTGTTGCTGGATGACAGCGTATACCGACACCCCGACTGGCAAACCGCCGCCGGCTACGTCATGAGCCCGCCCTTCCGCCCGCGCGGGCACCAGGAAGCGCTGTGGCACGGCCTGCAATCGGGCAACCTGCACACCACCGCCACGGATCACTGCTGCTTCTGCGCCGAACAAAAGGCTGCTGGGCGTGACGACTTCAGCAAGATCCCCAATGGCACCGCTGGTATCGAGGACCGCATGGCGCTGCTGTGGGATGAAGGCGTGAATACCGGGCGCCTGTCGATGCAGGAATTCGTCGCGCTGACCTCCACCAACACCGCGAAGATCTTCAATATTTACCCACGCAAAGGCGCGATTCGCGTGGGCGCGGATGCCGACCTGGTGCTGTGGGACCCCGAGGGTACACGGACTATTTCCGCCAAAACCCATCATCAAAACGTCGACTTCAACATCTTCGAAGGCAAGACCGTACGCGGCGTGCCGAGCCACACCATCAGCCAGGGCAAACTGGTTTGGGCGGACGGCGACCTGCGCGCCGAGCGCGGTGCCGGGCGGTACGTGGAGCGGCCGGCGTATCCGGCGGTGTTTGAGCAGTTGAGCAAGCGGGCGGAGCATTCCAGGCCTGCTGCTGTGAAACGCTGAAACCGCTATCGCGGGCAAGCCCGGCTCCCACAGTTTTGATCTGTGAACACGCTCAAATGTGGGAGCTGGCTTGCCTGCGATGAGGCCCGAACAGACCACACAAAAACCAGTGCCCATCAGAGGCAACACCTCAACCACCGTGAGGCCAACACCGTGATCCAGACCCTGACCCATCTCCCCCATCCCACCGAGGACGGGGCCACGCTCGCCAGCCATTTCACCGACCTGGCGCCGCCCCTCAACGCTCGCCAGGCCCAACTGGAAGCCTCGCGCTGCCTGTATTGCTACGACGCGCCGTGCGTGAATGCTTGCCCCAGCGAAATCGACATCCCCTCGTTTATTCGCAACATTCACACCGACAACGTACAAGGCGCCGCGCAGAAAATCCTCTCGGCCAACATCCTCGGCGGCAGTTGCGCCCGGGTCTGCCCCACCGAGATCCTGTGCCAGCAAGCGTGCGTGCGTAATAACAGCGAAGAATGCGCCCCGGTGCTGATCGGCCTGTTGCAACGCTACGCCATCGACAACGCCCACTTCAGCGAACACCCTTTCCAACGCGCCGCGCCTACCGGCAAGCGCATCGCCGTGGTCGGCGCTGGCCCAGCCGGGTTGGCCTGCGCCCACCGCAGCGCGCTGCATGGCCACGACGTGGTGATTTTTGAAGCGCGGGAAAAAGCCGGCGGCCTGAATGAATACGGGATCGCCAAATACAAACTGGTCGACGATTTTGCCCAGAAGGAACTGGATTTCCTCCTGCAAATCGGCGGCATCGACATCCGTCACGGCCAACGCCTGGGCGACAACCTGACCCTGAGCGAACTGCACCAGCAATTCGATGCCGTGTTCCTCGGCCTGGGCCTTGCCGCCAGCAAACAGCTCGGCCTGCCCCACGAAGACGCCCCCGGTTTGCTCGCCGCCACCGACTACATTCGCGAACTGCGCCAGGCCGATGACCTGACCCAACTGCCTCTGGCCGACCGCTGCATCGTGCTCGGTGCGGGCAATACCGCCATCGACATGGCCGTGCAAATGGCTCGCCTCGGCGCGCGCGACGTGAACCTCGTCTACCGCCGTGGCTTGGCGGACATGGGCGCCACTCACCATGAGCAGGACATTGCCAAGGCCAATCAGGTGCGCCTGCTGACCTGGGCCCAGCCCGAAGAGGTCTTGCTCGACGACAAAGGCCACGTACGCGGCATGCGCTTCTTGCGCACGCGCATGGAAAACGGCCTTCTGCACCCCACCGGTGAAACCTTCGAACTCGCCGCCGATGCCATTTTCAAGGCCATCGGGCAAGGCTTCGATAACGAGGCGTTACACGACCCGTTGGCCCAGCAACTGCACCGCGTGGGCGAACGGATTTTCGTCGATGAGCAACTGCGCACCAGCATTCCCGGCGTGTATGCCGGCGGCGATTGCGTCAGCCTCGGCCAGGACCTCACCGTGCAAGCGGTGCAACACGGCAAGCTCGCCGCTGAGGCCATGCACGCCCAACTCATGCTGAATGTGGAGGCTGCGTAATGGCCGATCTCTCGATTGTATTTGCCGGTATCAAAGCCCCCAACCCGTTCTGGCTGGCGTCCGCGCCGCCCACCGACAAGGCTTACAACGTGGTCCGCGCCTTTGAAGCAGGCTGGGGCGGCGTAGTGTGGAAAACCCTTGGAGAAGACCCGGCGGCGGTGAATGTGTCATCGCGCTACTCGGCCCACTACGGCGCCAACCGCGAAGTGCTGGGTATCAACAATATCGAGTTGATCACCGACCGTTCCCTGGAGATCAACCTGCGGGAAATCACTCAGGTCAAAAAGGATTGGCCGGACCGCGCACTGATCGTGTCGCTGATGGTGCCGTGCGTTGAAGAATCCTGGAAAAACATCCTGCCGCTGGTGGAAGCCACGGGCTGCGATGGCATCGAGCTGAACTTCGGCTGCCCCCACGGCATGCCCGAGCGTGGCATGGGCGCGGCGGTCGGCCAGGTGCCGGAATACGTGGAACAGGTGACGCGCTGGTGCAAGACGTACAGCTCGCTGCCGGTGATCGTCAAGCTCACGCCCAACATCACCGACATCCGCGTGGCCGCGCGCGCGGCCTATCGCGGTGGCGCGGATGCGGTGTCGCTGATCAACACGATTAACTCCATCACCAGCGTGGACCTGGAGCGCATGGTCGCCCTGCCGGTGGTCGGCACGCAAAGCACCCACGGCGGCTATTGTGGCTCGGCGGTCAAACCGATTGCGCTGAACATGGTCGCCGAAATCGCCCGCGACCCACAGACTCAAGGGCTGCCGATCTGCGGGATTGGCGGCATCGGCAACTGGCGCGATGCGGCGGAGTTCGTCGCGTTGGGCTGCGGCGCGGTGCAAGTGTGCACAGCGGCCATGTTGCACGGGTTTCGGATTGTGGAAGAGATGAAGGACGGGCTGTCGCGCTGGATGGACAGCCAGGGCTACACAAGCCTGCAGGAATTTTCCGGGCGGGCGGTGGGCAATACCACGGACTGGAAGTACCTGGACATCAACTATCAGGTGATTGCGAAGATTGATCAGGCGGCGTGTATTGGCTGTGGGCGTTGCCATATTGCCTGTGAGGACACGTCGCACCAGGCGATTGCGAGTGTGAAACAGCCAGACGGGACGCACGTTTACGAAGTGATTGATGATGAATGTGTGGGGTGCAACTTATGCCAGATCACCTGCCCGGTGGCGGATTGCATTGAGATGGTGCCGGTGGACACGGGCAAGCCGTTTTTGAACTGGACGCAGGATCCGAGGAATCCTTATCGGGAGGCTGTGTAATCCTTTAGACCGCTTTCGCGAGCAAGCCCGCTCCCACATTCGACTGCATTCCTTCAGACAAAGCGCGGTCAACTGTGGGAGCGGGCTTGCTCGCGAAGAGGCCCTCAGCCCCACCAAAAAATCAGGGCTCCAACCCAATCCCGCGCAAAATCACCCCCGTCACCGTTTGAATCGCCTTCTCGAACTGCATGTCCGACAACGGCTGGTGATCATTCAAAATCTTCACCTGGTGATCAAAGTCCGCATAGTGCTGGGTCGACGCCCAAATCATATACAGCAGGCTCGACGGTTCCACCGGCAGGATGCGTTTGTCCTCCACCCACTGGCGAATTTTCGCTTCCTTCATCTTGGCCCAGTCGTACAGGCTTGCATCCAGCGCCTCACCGAGCGTCGGCGCGCCGTGGATGATTTCATTCGCCCACACCTTGGACCCATACGGCCGCGTGCGCGAGCGCTGCATCTTGGCGCGGATGTAGCTGCTGAGCACCACACGCGGGTCATCGAAGGTTTCGAAGCTCAGGGCATCCTGCTTCCACACCTCCAGCAGGTCGAACAGCACCGCGCTGTATAGCTCGCTTTTGGTGGTGAAGTAGTAATGCAGGTTGGAGCGCGGCAGTTGCACTTCTTCAGCGATGTCGGCCATGGCAGTGCTGCCATAGCCTTTTTCAGCGAAGACTTTCTCCGCCGCCAGCAGGATTTTCTCGACGTTGGTGCGACGAATTCCGATCTTGTGATTGCCCATGAGGGCTCCCTGACAACAACTTGGGTAAGAGACTACCATCGGCTCCAGATCGCGGCGACAGGCCATAATGAAACTTCCTGCGCGAACCTTCCCCACGCAAATCGGATTGGTTAGCATCGCGGCGCTACCGACTCCTTAACCTGAAGGTATTGAACCATGCGGATCAAGAACACCCTGACCACCGTCGCCCTGCTCGCGTCCCTGTTCGGCGCTTCGGCGGCGTTTGCCCACGCTCACCTCAAAAGTTCGACGCCTGCGGCTGACAGCACCGTGGCTGCGCCCGCCGACTTGCGCCTGACCTTCAGCGAAGGCGTCGAGGCCACTTTCACCAAGGTCTCCCTGAGCAAGGACGGCACCGAAATCGCAATCAAGGGCCTGGAAACCCCGGACGCCGACAAAAAGGTGCTAGTCGTCACCCCTGCCGCGCCACTGGCCGCCGGTAACTACAAAGTGGTGTGGAACGCGGTGTCGGTCGACACCCACAAGAGCAACGGTGAATACAGCTTCAAGGTCGGCCAATAACCCATGGCGACCCTGCTGGTGCTGTGCCGCTTCCTGCATTTCATCGTCGTGCTGCTGATGTTCGGGGCCTGTGTGTTCAGGCCCCTGCTGCTCGGCGCTGAAGTGCAGCCGGCGCTGGACCGGCTGCTGTTGCGCGTCACTCGCGGCCTGGCCTGGATTGGGCTGGGTTCCGGCGTGGCGTGGTTGCTGTTGATCACCGCCAGCATGGCAGGCAGTTGGGACGCGGCGCTGCAACCGCCCACGGTGCAGTTGGTACTGGGCAAAACCTTTTTTGGGCAAGTGTGGGTCTGGCACTTGGTGCTGAACCTGTTGCTGGTGATCACACTGATCAAACCCTGGCCGGCCCTGCGTCTGCCGTTGATCGCAATGTTGCTGGCCACACTCGCGCCGGTGGGGCATGGCGCCATGCTCAACGGGTTGAGCGGGCAACTGCTGATCCTCAATCAAGTGGTGCATCTGGTCTGCGTCGGCGCCTGGCTGGGCGGGTTGTTGTTGCTGGTGTTGATCCTGCGCGAGCCCGCAAGGTATGCGCTGGAGCCGGTGTTGCGGCGTTTCAGTGGCGTCGGTTATGGGCTGGTGGTTGGGTTATTGGTGACCGGGTTGATCAACGTGCGCGTACTCACCGGGCAGATATGGCCCACGCCGTTGTTTGAAGGTTTTGCGTTGATCCTGCTGATCAAGGTGATGCTGGTGCTGGGCATGTTGGCGTTGGCGCTGTTGAACCGCTTGCGGATTGATCACTGCGAAGAGCGCCGGGGCAGTTTGAAGGCCAGCGTGATGCTGGAATGGTTACTGGGTATTTCCGCAGTGGCGGCTGTTTCCCTGCTTGGCACCCTGCCACCGATGCTCGTGGCTAACTAAAATTCCCCCGGCCTAAACACGCTCAACTATGGGAGCTGGCTTCCCCATTAAGCGTGCCCGCTTCTGAATGATGACGAACAAGTCATCGTATAACTTCTACTTGACACCCCGCCAAAACCCCGCAAATATCCGCTCAATGTTGTACGACGACGTACGACAAATAATAAAAACAACAAACGAAAGGGAGCTTCACTGTGAGTCAATTCGCCCGCAATTCCTCCTCGCGTCTCGGCCTTATCGGCCTCAGCAGCCTGGCGTTCACCCTGCCCCTCAGTGCCCAGGCCGACGGTTTTGTCGAAGACGCCACCGCCACGCTCAACCTGCGCAACGCCTACTTCAACCGCAACTTCACCAACCCGACCTTTGCCCAGGGCAAGGCTGAAGAGTGGACACAAAACTTCATCCTTGATGCCAAGTCCGGTTTCACTCAGGGCACCGTGGGTTTCGGGCTGGATGTGCTGGGGCTATATTCGCAAAAGCTGGATGGCGGCAAAGGCACCGGTGGCACGCAGTTACTGCCGATCCACAGCGACGGCCGCCCTGCCGACAATTTTGGCCGGTTGGGCGTGGCGCTGAAAACCAAGTTGTCGAAGACCGAGTTGAAGGTCGGCGAGTGGATGCCGGTGCTGCCGATCCTGCGCTCCGACGACGGTCGCTCGCTGCCACAGACCTTCCGTGGCGGCCAGGTGACCTCGAAGGAACTCGACGGCTTAACCCTCTACGGCGGCCAGTTCCGTGGCAACAGCCCACGCAACGACGCGAGCATGGAAGACATGTTCATGAACGGCAAAGCCGCGTTCACCTCCAACCGTTTCAATTTCGGCGGCGGCGAATACACCTTCAATGACAAACGCACTCAAGTGGGCGTGTGGTACGCCGAGTTGAGCGACATCTACCAGCAACAGTATTTCAACCTGACCCACAGCCAACCCGTCGGTGACTGGACCCTGGGCGCCAATCTCGGCTACTTCACCGGCAAGGAAGACGGCAGCGCACTGGCCGGCGACCTCGACAACAAGACCGCCTTCGCCCTGCTCTCGGCCAAATACAAGGGCAATGCTTTCTACGTGGGCCTGCAAAAGCTCACCGGCGACAGCGTCTGGATGAGGGTCAACGGCACCAGCGGCGGCACCCTGGCCAACGACAGTTACAACGCCAGCTACGACAACGCCAAAGAAAAATCCTGGCAGGTGCGGCATGACTTCAACTTCGTGGTGCTGGGCATTCCGGGGCTGACCATGATGAACCGCTATATCAGCGGCAATAACGTGCACACCGGCGCGATTACCGACGGCAAGGAATGGGGCCGCGAGTCGGAATTGGCCTACACCGTGCAGAGCGGCGCGCTGAAGGATTTGAACGTGCGGTGGCGCAACGCGACCATCCGTCGAGATTTCAGCAATAACGAATTTGACGAAAACCGGATCTTTGTCAGCTACCCGATTTCGTTGTTGTAAGGTTTCGCGCCAAACAGGGGACTCGCAGCAGACGCAAATCCCCTGTGGGAGCGGGCTTGCTCGCGAATGCGGTGGGTCGGTAAGACATCGGGTGATTGACCCACCGCATTCGCGAGCAAGCCCGCTCCCACAATGAACTCATTCGTCTTAAGTAGCGTTGACAACCTGGGGAATCAATAACGATACTTCGAACAAGTCATACGACAACTTACAACAATAATGGAACCCTCATGACCACCACCACCGCCACGCCTGTTCCATTCACTCGCCTGCTGCTCACCGGTGCCGCTGGTGGCCTGGGCAAAGTCTTGCGTGAACGCCTGCGCCCTTACGCCCAGGTGTTGCGCCTGTCGGATATCGCCGACATGGCGCCTGCTGCCGATGAGTCCGAAGAAGTGCAGGTCTGCGACCTCGCCGATAAGCAAGCCGTGCACCACCTGGTAGAAGGCGTCGACGCCATCCTGCATTTCGGCGGCGTGTCGGTTGAGCGCTCCTTCGAAGAAGTCCTCGGTGCCAACATCAGTGGCACCTTCCATATCTACGAAGCCGCGCGCCGTCATGGCGTGAAGCGCGTGATCTTCGCCAGTTCCAACCATGTCATCGGCTTCTACAAGCAGGGCGAAACCATCGACGCCCACTCCCCGCGCCGCCCGGACAGCTACTACGGCCTGTCCAAATCCTACGGCGAAGACATGGCCAGTTTCTACTTCGATCGCTACGGCATCGAGACCGTGAGTATCCGCATCGGCTCCTCGTTCCCGGAACCACAGAACCGCCGGATGATGCACACCTGGCTGAGCTTCGATGACCTGACCCAACTGCTCGAATGCGCGCTGTACACCCCGAACGTCGGCCACACCGTGGTCTACGGCATGTCGGATAACCTCGACACCTGGTGGGACAACCGCTACGCCGCGCACCTGGGCTTCGTGCCCAAAGACAGCTCCGAAGTGTTCCGCGCCCAAGTTGAAACCCAGCCACCCGTGGCCGCCGATGACCCGGCCAAGGTCTACCAGGGCGGCGCGTTCTGCGCAGCGGGCCCGTTCGGTGACTGAGCGCCCACCAACCCAAGGGAATGAGTTGCCATGACCGCAGAATTGATCGTTGACGCCCGCAATGCCGTGGGCGAATGCCCGGTGTGGGTGCCCGAGGAAAACGCGCTGTACTGGGTGGACATTCCTAACGGCGGCCTGCAACGCTGGAGCGCCGCCACCGGGCATATCGCCGCCTGGAAAGCCCCGCAGATGCTCGCCTGCATTGCCCGCACCGACGCAGGCAATTGGGTCGCAGGCATGGAAAGCGGGTTTTTCCAGCTTACCCCGCACAACGACGGCAGCCTCGACACCACGCTGCTGGCCGGTATCGAGCACCCCCGTGCGGACATGCGCTTGAACGATGGTCGCTGCGATCGCCAGGGCCGTTTCTGGGCCGGCAGCATGGTTTTGAACATGGGCCTGAACGCGGCCGACGGCACGCTTTACCGCTACGCCTCAGGGTCGGCGCCTCACGCAGCACTGAGCGGTTTCATCACCCTCAACGGCCTGGCCTTCAGCCCTGACGGCCGCACAATGTACGCCTCGGATTCGCACCCGCTGGTGCAGCAGATCTGGGCCTTTGATTACGACATCGACACCGGCACACCGACCAATCGCCGCGTGTTTGTAGACATGCACAACTTCCTCGGCCGCCCCGACGGCGCGGCGGTGGACGCCGACGGCTGCTACTGGATCTGCGCCAACGACGCCGGCTTGATCCACCGCTTCACCCCCAACGGGCGCCTCGACCGCTCCCTCACCGTCCCGGTAAAAAAACCCACCATGTGCGCCTTTGGCGGCGATCGCATGGACACTCTGTTTGTCACCTCGATTCGCGATGACAACAGCGACCAGTCGCTGTCCGGCGGCGTATTCGCCCTCAACCCCGGCGTACAAGGAATGGCCGAACCCCGCTTCACCCTTTAACTGCATCGCTGTGCCTTGAATACAACAATAAAAACACAGGAGAGACACCCCATGGACTTCAAACGCACCTTGCTGGCCGCTGCATTCTTCACCCTCTCCGGCGCCGCTCACGCGCAGGTAATCAAATTCGCCGACATCCACCCCGCCGGCTACCCCACCGTCGTCGCCGAAGAAAACATGGGCAAGGCCCTGACCAAGGAAAGCAATGGCGAGCTGACCTTCAAGTATTTCCCGGGCGGTGTACTCGGGTCAGAGAAAGAAGTCGTTGAGCAGGCTCAGGTCGGCGCGATCCAGATGACCCGCGTCAGCCTCGGCATCGTCGGCCCGGTGGTGCCGGAAGTAAACGTGTTCAATTTGCCGTTCGTGTTCCGTGACCAGGCGCACATGCGCAAAGTCATCGACGGCGAGATTGGCGATGAGATCCTCGCCAAAATCACCAACTCCGAATTCGGCCTGGTAGCGCTGGCCTGGATGGACGGCGGCACGCGCAACCTCTACACCAAAAAACCGGTACGCAAAATCGAAGACCTCAAGGGCATGAAGATTCGCGTGCAAGGCAACCCGCTGTTCATTGAAGCCTTCAATGAAATGGGCGCCAACGGCATCGCGATGGACACCGGCGAGATCTTCAGCGCCCTGCAAACCGGCGTGATCGACGGTGCGGAAAACAACCCGCCCACCCTGCTTGAACACAACCACTTCCAGAACGCCAAGTTCTACACCCTCACCGAGCACCTGATTCTGCCCGAGCCCATCGTGATGTCGAGATTCGCCTGGGACAAGCTCACCCCTGAGCAGAAAGTGATGGTGAAAAACGCCGCCAAGGTGGCTCAGGCTGAACAGCGCGTGCTGTGGGACGCCAAGTCCGCCAGCAGTGAAACCAAGCTGAAGGCGGCGGGCGTCGAGTTCATCACCGTCGACAAAAAACCCTTCTATGACGCGACGGCTCCCGTTCGCGCGAAATACGGTGCGGCCTACGCCGACATCATCAAGCGCATCGACGCCGTCGAGTAATCACCCTTCCCTCCAGTAAGGCCCGGCGCGGTCGGCATCGACGCGCCGGGTTACGGTGAACGCCATGAAGAATTTAGTGTTGCGCATCAACGACCGCATCTACATGACCTGCATCTGGGTCGCTGGCCTTTCAGTGTTGGGGGTCGCGCTGATCATCCCCTGGGGCATCTTCGCCCGCTACATCCTCGGCACCGGCTCCAGCTGGCCGGAGCCCACTGCCATCCTGTTGATGCTGGTGTTCACCTTTATCGGCGCAGCAGCCAGTTACCGTGCCGGGGCGCACATGTCGGTGGCGATGATCACCGACCGCCTGCCCGACCAACAGCGGCGCATCGTCGGGATTTTTTCCCAATTGCTGATGGCAACCATCTGCCTGTTCATGACGATTTGGGGCAGCAAGCTGTGCCTGTCGACCTGGAACCAGTTCATGAGCGCCATTCCCACCCTGCGCGTGGGCATCACCTATATGCCGATCCCGGTTGGCGGCTTTCTGACGCTGATCTTCGTGGTGGAAAAACTCTTGCTGGGCGACCAGAGCAACCGGCGCGTGGTGCGCTTCGACCTGGTAGAAGAAAGCGAAGGGGCTGCCTGATATGGACGCATTGATTCTGTTGGGCAGCTTTATCGCTTTGATCCTGATCGGCATGCCGGTGGCCTACGCCCTCGGGTTGTCGGCGCTGATTGGCGCGTGGTGGATAGACATTCCGTTCCAGGCCTTGATGATTCAGGTCGCGGGCGGCGTGAACAAGTTTTCGTTGATGGCGATTCCGTTCTTCGTACTGGCCGGGGCGATCATGGCCGAAGGCGGCATGTCGCGGCGGCTGGTGGCGTTTGCCGGTGTGCTGGTGGGCTTTGTGCGCGGCGGCTTGTCGTTGGTCAACATCATGGCATCCACGTTTTTCGGGGCGATTTCCGGCTCGTCGGTGGCCGACACCGCTTCGGTGGGCTCGGTGCTGATCCCGGAAATGGAACGCCGCGGCTATCCCCGCGAATTCGCCACGGCTGTGACCATCAGCGGCTCGGTGCAGGCGCTGCTGACCCCGCCCAGCCATAACTCGGTGCTTTACTCGCTGGCGGCCGGCGGCACGGTGTCCATCGCCTCGCTGTTCATGGCCGGTGTGGTGCCGGGCTTGCTGATGAGCGCGTGCCTGATGGTGCTGTGCCTGATCTTCGCCAAGAAGCGCGACTACCCCAAAGGCGAAGTCATCCCGCTCAAGCAAGCGCTGAAAATCTGTGCCGACGCGTTGTGGGGCCTGATGGCCATGGTGATCATCCTCGGCGGCATTCTCTCGGGCATTTTCACCGCCACCGAATCCGCCGCGATTGCCGTGCTGTGGGCGTTTTTCGTGACCATGTTCATCTACCGCGACTACAAATGGAGCGAGCTGCCCAAGCTGATGCACCGCACGGTGCGCACCATTTCCATCGTGATGATCCTGATCGCCTTCGCCGCCAGCTTCGGCTACATCATGACGCTGATGCAGATCCCGGCGAAGATCACCACGATGTTCCTGACCCTGTCGGACAACCGTTACGTGATTCTGATGTGCATCAACGCCATGCTGCTGTTGCTCGGCACGGTGATGGACATGGCGCCGCTGATTTTGATCCTCACGCCGATTTTGCTGCCCGTGGTGCTGGGCATCGGCGTGGACCCGGTGCATTTTGGCATGATCATGCTGGTGAACCTGGGGATTGGCCTGATTACCCCGCCGGTGGGCGCCGTGTTGTTTGTGGGCGCGGCGGTGGGCAAGGTCAGCATCGAGAAAACCGTGAAGGCATTGCTGCCGTTTTACGCGGTGTTGTTTCTGGTGCTGATGGCGGTGACCTACATTCCCGCGCTGTCGCTGTGGCTGCCGGGCGTGGTCTTGTAAACACTATTTATCGCGCAATGGAGATCTAATGTGGGAGCGGGCTTGCTCGCGAATGCGGTGTGTCAGTAAATACTTACTTAACAGGTACACCGCTTTCGCGAGCAAGCCCGCTCCCACATTTTGATCCCTGGCGTTTGTTCTATTGCACACGGCGGGACACCATGCCTTCTGAATTCATCGAACTCAACGATCAACTCACCCGCCTCACCCTGGCTCCAGCCGTGGGCGGCAGCATCGTCAACTGGACGGTCATCGCCACGGGCCAGCCGCTGTTACGCCACAGCGACGAGCAGGCCGTGAACACCGGTTTGCCGGGCAAACTCGGCTGTTATCCGCTGGCGCCCTGGTCCAACCGGATTGCCGAAGGCGGTTTCAACAATTCTGACGGTTGGCTGCCACTGGCGCCGAACAGCCTTACCGACCCGCTGCCGATTCATGGTTCGGCGTGGCAACAGGCGTGGCAGGTGCTCAGCCAGGCGGCGGACGAAGTGGTACTGGCGGTGGAGTGTGAGACGCCGTTTGCCTATCGCGCCGAACAGCGGTTTCGGTTGAGCAATGGCCAGTTGAGTATTGCCTTGAGCGTGACTCATCTGGCTGAACACCCGGCGTGGCATGGAGTGGGATTGCATCCGTATCTGCCGCGTCGGCCCGGTACACGGCTGCAGGCGAAAGCCTCGCAGGTGTGGATGAGTGACGCGTCGAAGCTGCCCACGGGCCTGGCGCCGCTGCCGATGGAATGGGACTTCCAGCAACTCAAAGGCCTGCCGGAGGGGTTGGTGGACAACGGGTTTTGCCAGTGGGACGGGCATTGCCGGATTGAACAGCCGGAGCTGGGGTATGCGCTGGAGTGTCAGGCCAGCGGTGCCGATTACTTTCTGTTGTACTGCCCGCCAGGGTTGGGGTTCTTTTGTATTGAACCGGTGAGTCATCCGGTGAATGCCCACCATTTGCCGGGAAGGCCCGGGCTGAAGCTGTTGAAGCAAGGCCAGTCGACTCAGCTGGAGTTCAGCCTGAAATACATTCCAACTGTGGGAGGGGGCTTGCTCCCGATGGCGGTGGGTCAGTAACACATCTCCTGTCTGACACACCGCCATCGGGAGCAAGCCCCCTCCCACATGTTGATCTGCATTGTGTCAGTGTCAGGGTGGTGAATTTTTGAGGCGCCCGGCGGTGTCGATGCTCACCACCACCGACAACCCCGGCCGCAGCCGCTCGCTCTCGGCCTGGTCCGGGTCCACCGTGATCCTCACCGGCACACGCTGGGCGATCTTCACGAAGTTGCCGGTGGCATTGTCTGCCTGCAACAGGCTGAACTCCGACCCGGTCGCCGGGGAGATATGCTGCACCGTGCCGTGAAACTTGCGGTGGTTCAGCGCATCCACGGTGAAGGTCACCGGCTGGCCGACCTGCACATTGTCCATCTGGGTTTCTTTCATGTTCGCGATCACCCACAGCTGATGCGGCACCAGCGCCATCAACTGCGCGCCGGAATTGACGTAAGCGCCCAGGCGCACGCCAATCTGGCCCAACTGGCCGTCACGTGGCGCGGTGATGCGGGTGTTGGAGAGGTCAATGCGCGCCAACTCAACGGCCGCATCGGCGCTCGCGACGGAGGCTTCCAGTGAACCGCGATTGACGATCACCGTTTGCAGGTCCTGCCGTGCGATGTCCAGATTGGCTTGAGCCTGGGCAACCGCGGCGATCGTCTGCGCGTTGGCGGCACGGGTCACGTCCAGCTCGCGCCTGGATACCGAACCGTCGCTGATCAGCTCTTCATTGCGACGCAAATCTGCGGTGCTCTTGCGCGACTGCGCTTCGCTGTCCGCCAACGCCGCCTGACGCAACTTGATGGTGGCTTCGGCACTGTTGCGCTGCTGCACCACATTGGCCAACCCGGCCTTCTGCACGGCCAATTGCGCCAGCGCCTGATCAAGGCGTTGCTTGTAAATGCGGTCATCCAGACGCACCAGCAAGTCGCCGGCCTTCACGTACTGGAAGTCCTGCACCGGCACCTCAAACACATAGCCGCTGAGTTGCGGGCCGATGATCGTCACCTGGCCGCGCACCAGGGCGTTTTCTGTGGTTTCAACCGCACTGCTGAACGGCGGCAATTGCCAGGCATACAGCACGATCAGCACGCCGACGATCGCAATCGCGGCAAAGCCCATCGAAGAAATAACGCGCACCCGCAGTGAGCGCGGTTCAGTCACGGTTGACCCTGCAGGTGTCGTGCCTTCAGGGGTGGACGCGACGGCATTAGTGGTCGTGGTCGTTTCAGTCATTGAGTTACGCCGCTGGGTTGAACGGGAGTGGCTGCTTTGGTGGTACTCATCAGCCACAGGCTGCGGATAAAGATCCAGATCATGGTCAGGATCGCGATGATCGCGATCAGCATGAAAACATCGTTGTAGGCCATCACGTTCGCCTCACGGGTCGCCGCCGTGGCCAGGCTGCGGATGCCCATCAGGTTGCGCAACTCCGGGTCGGCAATGATGCCGCCGTAGGCCGAGCCGCCGCTCTGCACGCGCGCGGCCACACGCGGGTCGAGCAGGGTCAGGTGTTCGACGATCATGCTCGAATGGTACTTCTCGCGCACGATCTGGAACGTGCCCAGCAATGCTGCGCCGATCAGGCCGCCGAGGTTCTGGCAAATCCCGAACATCACCGAAAAACTCACCAGGTTGCGCGGGTTGGTCAGCACGTTTCGCGTGCCCAGCACCATGGTCGGCCCGAGGAAAAAGGTGCCGCCAAAGCCCAGCAGAAACTGGCTGATGTAGAGGTTCTGCGGTCGGGTCAGGTTGCTGGAGAAACTGTCCATCACCGAACCCGTCGCCATCAGCGCCAGGGAGATGATCAACGGCATCAGCAAGTGCGCCGGGTTGATCGTCAGCGCACTGACCACCAGCCCGGCAATCGCCCCGGCCAGCATCACCACGTACAGGGTGTGCATTTGCTGGTAACTCATGTTGAGCATTTGCATGAACCCCACGGCGCCAGTGGATTGCTCCGACAGCACCATGCGAATCAGCACCACCGCCAGTGCCAGGCGAATCATCACGCCGCTGCCGAGCCAGCGCGTCATCAACAACGGGTTGGCGCGGTTATGCTCGATGGCCAGGCCGGCCATGATCAACACCAGCGAGAGCGCCGACGCCACGCCGATCCACGGCGCCTCCAGCCACCAGTCGATACGCCCCAAAGACAGCACCGCGCACAACAGCGCGACCCCGCTGGCGAGGATGGCGAAGGTCAGGAAGTCGAGCTTCTCGAAGGTTTTGAAGCGGTCGCCGGGCGGCAGCTTGAGCAGGAACACGCAGCCCAGGCAGATCAGCGCCATGCCCAATTCGAACAGGTAGAGGCCGCGCCATTCGGCGATTTGCAGCAAGTCCTCGGAGAACAGCCGCGCCAGCGGCAACGCGAGTTGCGCTGTGCCCAGGCCCAACACCAACGCCTTCAACCGCCACTTCGCCGGGAACGCCTGGATCATGTAATACAGGCCCAGCGAACTCAGCGCCGCGCCGACCATGCCGTGGGCCGCGCGCACCGCAATCGCTGAGCTGAGGTCGTTGACGAACAAATGGCCGAAGGTCACCAGTGCATACAGCACCAAAAATACCTCGGTAAACGCGCGCAAACCGAACTGCTGGCGAAACTTCACCAGCAGCAGGTTCATGCACACGTTGGTCATCACGTAGGAGGCGGGCAGCCAGGCCATTTCGGCGGTGGTCGCACCGAGTGCGCCTTGCAGGTATTGCAGGTTGGCGATAACCAGCGCGTTGCCCAGGCCCCCGGTAATCGCCACCAACACGCCCACCAGCGCAAACAGCCAGCGCTTGGGCGTGGAATGCAGCGGCGTCGACGGCGAGCCGGGCAGGCTCGGTCGCTCGTGGGGCTGCCAGGTGTGGGGGCTGTATTTATCCATTTGGGAGTAGTAGACCTGAGCGGCGTTCAACTTGCCAAGCCTAAGGCGGCCACGGTGAAAACTGTGGGAGCGGGCTTGCTCGCGAAAGCGGTGGGTCAGGCGACTAATTCGGTGCCTGGCACGCTGCCTTCGCGAGCAAGCCCGCTCCCACATTTGAGCTGTATTCCAACCGGAATCAGAGGGCAGCCTTGAACAGCATGCCGGCGGCCACCAGCACGCACAGGCTGGCGAAACCAACTTGCAGGACGCGCGCCTTGATCACGGTACACAGGCGACGCCCAAGCAACATGCCGAGGATGCTCGCGCCGATAAACACCCAGCCCATGGGCTCGATGCTGATACCGGCACGAAACGCGCCGACCACGCCCACCAACGAGATCAGGCTGATCACCATCAGTGAGGTGGCGACGATGCCGCGCATCTGCACGTCGGTGAGTTGCTTGAACGCCGGCACGATCAAAAAGCCGCCGCCCACGCCGAGCAGGCCCGACACCGCGCCGGTCACCGCGCCCAACGCCGCCAGGGTGGCGCTGCATTTGGCGGTCCAGTCGAAGCGACCGGTCTGCTGATCCAGCATGCAGTTCTTCTGGCCCCAGGACGCAGTGCCATGATCACTCGGACCGGCTTCAACCTTTTCGCGCTGCAACATGCGCCAGGCCACCAGCACCATCAGCGCGCTGAACAGGCCCATCAGCAGTTTTTCCGGCAACTGATGGGCGACATACACTCCCAGCGGGGAAAACAACGCGCCCAGCAGCGCGATCAACAACGCCGCGCGATAACGCACCAGGCCATGGCGCAAGCCGTCGATCGCTCCGACCGCCGCCGCCGCGCCCACCGCGAGCAATGACACCGGCGCGGCCTGGGTCATGCTCAAGCCCAACCCCAGCACCAGCGCCGGCACCCCGAGGATGCCACCGCCCGCGCCGGTCAGGCCCATGACCAGCCCCATCAATAATCCCAACACACCTGCCAGCAGCATTTAATCCACCTTGCTCAGGCGCGTCAGCCATTCGCGGCCCTTGAGCATGCCGTTCCAGTAGAACCACGGCAGCAGCGTGGCCTTGAGGAACCACATCGAGCGTCGCGCTATGGTCGGGTCAAGGGGAAAAGTCGGCAGCAGCTTGCCGCCGTAGCCGAACTCGGCCAGTACCACCTTGCCCTTCTCTACCGTCAGCGGGCAGGAACCGTAGCCGTCGTATTTGAGCGGCAGCGGCGCCTGTTTACGCAGGGCCAGCAGGTTTTCGGCAACCACCACAATTTGCTTGCGCACCGCCGCAGCGGTTTTCGCGTTGGCGGTGCCGCACACATCACCCAGGCCAAAAATGTGCGGGTAGCGCAGGTGTTGCAGGCTTTGCGGGTTCACTTCACACCAGCCGGCAGCATCGGCCAGCGGGCTCTGGCGGATGAAATCCGGGGAGACTTGCGGCGGGACCACGTGCAGCAGGTCGAAGGATTTTTCTTCGACGGCAACGTTGCCCTCGGCATCCTTCACCTCGAACCACGCCTTGCGCGCCGGGCCGTCAACCTTGACCAGGTTGGAATTGAACGCCAGGTGCGCGTTGTATTTCTCGACGTACTTCATCAAGGGCGGCACAAAGGTCGGCACGCCGAACAGTGCGGCGCCGGCAAGGTTGAATTCCACATTGATGTCTTTCAGAACGCCCCCTTTGAGCCAGTGATCGCAGGAGAGGTACATCGCTTTTTGCGGTGCGCCCGCGCATTTGATCGGCATGGCTGGCTGGGTGAAGATCGCCTTGCCGCCCTTGAGTTGCTGCACCAACTGCCAGGTGTACGCCGCATGCTGGTAGCTGTAGTTGGACGTGACGCCGTTTTGGCCGAGGGTGTTTTCCAGGCCTACGACCTTCTCCCAGGCCAGGCGCAGACCGGGGCACACGATCAGGTTTTTCCAGCTGACCCGCTGGCCGCTGTCGAGCACCAGGCTCTGTTCGTCGGGCAACAACTCGCTGACAGCGGCCTGCACCCAGGTCACGCCATTGGGCAGCACATCCGCCAGGGCGCGTCGGGTCTTTTTCAGGTCGTAGGCGCCGCCACCCACCAGCGTCCAGGCCGGCTGGTAATAATGAAATTCGTTGGGTTCGATCAGGATGATGTTGAGGTGAGCGTCGCGCTTGAGCAGGCTGGCCAGCAGGCCGATGCCCGCCGAGCCGCCGCCGATGACTACGATATCGCCACTGATGGTCGGTCCACCGTGTTGCTCATTCATGGTCAGTCGCCTTTCTTATCGTGCACACAAGGGTCGCTGCCGGATGGCGTCACGCCCAACTTTTAATAACCGCGCCGCAGTAAAGCCCGGACAGGGTTTTCATTACTTGAATCACTTCGTGGCTGGCCAGCCCGTAGAAAATGTATTTGCCTTCCCGACGGGTGGCGACCAACCCTTCATCCCGCAAGATGCCCAACTGTTGAGACAGCGTGGGCTGACGTACGCCGGTGAGCGCTTCGAGCTCGCCAACGTTGCGCTCGCCCTGCGTCAACTGGCAGAGGATCAGCAAACGGTCTTCATTGGCCAGCGCCTTGAGCAGGGAACAGGCCTTGGACGCCGACGCCCGCAACTGGGCGACTTCGCCTTCACTCAGAGTAGATTCCATTTGCTTCGGGTCCTTTGTGTCACTTAAGCTCAAAACATTATGTGTAAACGTAAACTGATTGTAACCACTTTTTTCGCTATCGGGGACAGCCGCCATGCCAGCGTTGATTCAAGCTTTTCTGGACGAGGCATCGTCGACCTATACCTATGTCATTTATGAACACGACAGCGGCCCGTGCGCCATTGTCGATTCAGTGCTCAATTACGACCCGGCTTCCGGGCGCACCGAGACGACCGGCGCAGATAAAGTCATCGCGTTTGTGCATGAGCACGGTTTGCAGGTGCAGTGGCTGCTGGAAACCCACGCCCACGCCGATCACCTGTCGGCGGCGCCGTATTTGCGCCGCGCGTTGGGCGGCAAGATTGCGATTGGTCAGTCGATCAGCAAGGTGCAGGGTGTGTTCAAGAGGTTGTTCAATCTGGAGCCGGAGTTTTGCGTGGACGGCTCACAGTTTGATCACCTGTTTGCGCCGGATGAGGTCTTTCACATCGGAAATTTGAAGGCTCAGGCGCTGCATGTGCCGGGGCATACGCCGGCGGACATGGCCTATCTGATTGAGGATCGGTTGATTCTGGTGGGCGACACGCTGTTTATGCCCGATGTGGGAACGGCGCGTTGCGATTTCCCCGGCGGCGATGCGCGGCAGTTGTATGCGTCGATGCGCAAGTTGCTGGCGTTCCCTTTGGAAACCGAGCTGTACGTGTGCCATGACTATCCCCCCGAGGGCCGTGAGGCCAAGTGCCTGACGACGGTGGCCGAGCAGCGGGCGGGGAATATTCATGTGCATGACGGGGTGGATGAGGCGGCGTTTGTCGAGATGCGCACCAACCGTGATGCCGGGCTGGGAATGCCGACATTGTTGTTGCCGGCGATTCAGGTGAATGTGCGGGCGGGACATATGCCGCCAGCAGAAGACAACGGTGTTGTTTACCTCAAGATCCCACTCAACCAACTGTGAAAATGTGATTTAACTGTGGGAGCGGGCTTGCTCGCGAATGCGGTTTGTCAGACCCACATGAATCGACTGACACACCGCATTCGCGAGCAAGCCCGCTCCCACAGTTTGGATTGTGTGAACCTGTTGGGTTTCAGGTGCCCAGGTTGATGCCATTCGCCGGCAGTGGCAGCGCGGTTTTGTAGCGCACTTGCTTGAGCGCGAAGCTGGAGCGGATGTTGGCCACGCCGGGCACCTTGGTTAAAAAATCCATCATGAAGCGTTCCAGCGACTGGATCGTCGGCACCAGTACCCGGATCAAATAATCCGGGTCGCCCGCCATCAGGTAGCACTCCATCACTTCCGGCCGGTCCGAGATCGCGCCTTCGAACTGCTGCAGCGCCAGCTCGTTCTGCTTTTCCAGGCTCACATGGATGAACACGTTAACGTGCAGCCCCAGCAAATCGGCGTCGAGCAGCGTGACCTGTTCGCGGATCAGGCCCAATTCCTCCATCGCCTTCACCCGGTTGAAACACGGCGTGGGCGACAGGTTGACCGAGCGGGCCAGGTCGGCGTTGGTGATGCGCGCGTTCTCCTGCAAGGCGTTGAGAATGCCGATATCGGTACGGTCCAGTTTGCGCATGAGACAAAATCACCTGTTTATTATGTTTATGCAGTTTTTTTATCCGCAAATGATCCACAGCGCAATGAAACAGAGATAAATATTCTTCTACGCCACGCCTATGATTGTTGTAGGACAAGATTTCTTCTACCCGAAGACGGACTGTCAGCTAGCGCGCCCACTACAAGAAATTCACAAGATAGAGCGTAGAAAGCCATGACTCAGCAGTACGAACCACTGCGCCTGCACGTCCCCGAACCCTCGGGCCGCCCAGGCTGCAAAACCGACTTTACCTACCTGCGCCTGACTGACGCAGGTACGGTGCGCAAACCCGCCATCGACGTAGAACCCGCCGACACCGCCGACCTGGCCAAGGGCCTGATTCGCGTGCTCGACGACAAGGGCCAGGCCCTCGGCCCGTGGGCTGAAGGCGTCAACGTCGACATCATGCGCCGTGGCATGCGCGCCATGCTCAAGACGCGGATCTTCGACAACCGCATGGTGGTCGCCCAGCGTCAGAAGAAAATGTCGTTCTACATGCAAAGCCTTGGCGAAGAAGCCATCGGCAGCGCCCAGGCGTTGGCCTTGAACATTGACGACATGTGCTTCCCTACCTACCGCCAGCAAAGCATCCTGATGGCACGCGAAGTGCCGTTGGTGGACCTGATCTGCCAACTGCTGTCCAACGAGCGCGACCCGCTCAAGGGCCGCCAGTTGCCGATCATGTATTCGGTCAAGGACGCCGGCTTCTTCACCATTTCCGGCAACCTTGCCACCCAATTCGTACAAGGCGTGGGCTGGGGCATGGCCTCGGCAATCAAGGGCGATACCAAAATTGCCTCGGCCTGGATCGGCGACGGTGCCACGGCTGAATCCGACTTCCACACCGCCCTCACCTTCGCCCACGTCTACCGCGCGCCGGTCATCCTCAACGTGGTGAACAACCAGTGGGCGATTTCGACGTTCCAGGCCATCGCCGGTGGTGAAGCCACCACCTTCGCCGGACGCGGCGTCGGGTGCGGCATTGCTTCCTTGCGGGTGGACGGCAACGACTTTATCGCGGTGTACGCCGCTTCCGCCTGGGCTGCCGAGCGCGCGCGCCGCAACCTGGGGCCAACCTTGATTGAGTGGGTTACCTACCGCGCCGGCCCGCATTCCACCTCGGATGATCCTTCCAAGTACCGCCCTGCCGATGACTGGAGCCACTTCCCCCTCGGCGACCCGATTGCCCGTCTCAAACAGCACTTGATCCAGATTGGCCAGTGGTCCGAAGAAGAACACGTGGCGGTCAGTGCCGAACTTGAAGCCGAAGTGGTCAAGGCGCAAAAAGAAGCCGAAACCTACGGCACCCTCGCTGGCGGGCAGATTCCAAGCGCCGCCACCATGTTCGAAGACGTCTATAAAGAGATGCCGGAGCACTTGAAGCGCCAGCGTCAAGAGTTGGGGATCTGACATGAACGATCACAACAACAGCATTGAAGTGGAAACCGCCATGACCACCACGACCATGACCATGATCCAGGCGCTGCGCTCGGCCATGGATGTGATGCTCGACCGCGATGACAACGTGGTGGTGTTCGGCCAGGACGTGGGTTACTTCGGCGGCGTGTTCCGTTGCACCGAAGGCTTGCAGACCAAATACGGCAGCTCGCGGGTCTTCGACGCGCCGATCTCCGAAAGTGGCATCGTCGGCGTCGCGGTAGGCATGGGTGCCTACGGTTTGCGCCCGGTCGCCGAGATTCAGTTCGCCGACTACGTGTACCCCGCCACCGACCAGATCATCTCCGAAGCCGCTCGCCTGCGTTACCGCTCGGCGGGCCAGTTCACGGCGCCCTTGACCATGCGCATGCCGTGCGGCGGCGGCATCTATGGCGGCCAGACCCACAGCCAGAGCATCGAAGCGGTGTTTACTCAGGTCTGCGGCCTGCGCACGGTGATGCCGTCCAACCCTTACGACGCCAAAGGTTTACTGATCGCCTCCATCGAAAACGATGACCCGGTGATCTTCCTTGAGCCAAAACGCCTGTACAACGGCCCGTTCGACGGCCATCACGACCGCCCCGTTACGTCGTGGGCAAAACACCCGCAAGCGCAAGTGCCGGACGGCTATTACACCGTGCCGCTGGACGTGGCCGCCATCGTGCGTCCGGGCTCGGCCGTGACCGTGCTGACCTACGGCACCACCGTGTACGTGTCACAAGTCGCCGCTGAAGAAACCGGCATCGACGCCGAGGTCATCGACCTGCGCAGCCTGTGGCCGCTGGACCTGGAAACCATCGTCAAGTCAGTCAAAAAGACCGGCCGTTGCGTGGTGGTGCACGAAGCCACGCGTACCTGCGGCTTCGGTGCCGAGCTGGTGGCGCTGGTGCAAGAGCATTGCTTCCATCACCTGGAAGCGCCGATCGAACGCGTCACCGGTTGGGACACCCCCTACCCGCACGCGCAGGAATGGGCGTATTTCCCAGGGCCGACCCGAGTGGGCGCGGCGTTGAAACGGGTTATGGAGGTCTGAATGGGCACGCACGTTATCAAGATGCCGGACATTGGCGAAGGCATCGCAGAAGTTGAGCTGTCGGTATGGCACGTAAAAGTGGGCGACCTGGTGGTTGAAGACCAGGTGCTGGCGGATGTGATGACCGACAAGGCGATGGTGGACATTCCCTCGCCGGTGCACGGCAAAGTGATTTCCCTAGGCGGCGAGCCGGGTGAACTCATGGCCGTGGGCAGTATTTTGATCAGTATTGAAGTGGAAGGCGCGGGCAACGCCAAGGATGCGCCGGCGGTGGCTGAACCTGTGAAGGCAGCGCCGGCTCCCGTGGTTGAGGCCAAACCCGCTCCGGTGGTTGCGGCTCAACCCGTGGCCAAACCTGCTGCTGCTCCAGTGGCCCGTGAAGCCGACGAACGCCCACTGGCCTCGCCTGCCGTGCGCAAACACGCATTGGATGCCGGCATTCAACTGCGCCTGGTCCAGGGCTCTGGTCCAGCGGGCCGGATTCTGCACGAAGATTTGGACGCTTTCTTGCTCCAGGGTCCGGCGAAAAATTCCGCGACTACCAACCCCTACGCCGAACGCAACACCGAGGAACAAATCCCGGTGATCGGCATGCGCCGCAAGATTGCCCAGCGCATGCAGGACGCGACCCGCCGCGCCGCGCATTTCAGCTACGTGGAAGAGATCGACGTCACCGCCCTCGACGAGCTGCGCGTGCACCTCAACGAGAAACACGGCGCCACACGCGGCAAGCTGACCCTGTTGCCATTTATCGTGCGCGCCATGGTTGTGGCGTTGCGCGACTTCCCGCAGATCAACGCGCGTTACGACGACGAAGCTCAGGTCATCACTCGCCTTGGCGCCGTGCATGTGGGCGTCGCCACCCAAAGCGATATCGGTTTGATGGTACCGGTGGTGCGTCACGCCGAAGCCCGCAGCCTGTGGGGCAATGCCGAGGAAATCGCGCGTTTGGCGACTGCCGCGCGCACGGGCAAGGCCAGCCGTGACGAGTTGTCGGGCTCCACAATCACCCTGACCAGCCTGGGCGCCTTGGGCGGTATCGTCAGCACGCCGGTGCTGAACCTGCCGGAAGTGGCCATCGTCGGGGTCAACCGCATTGTGGAACGGCCGATGGTGATCAAGGGCCAGATCGTGATCCGCAAGATGATGAACCTCTCCAGCTCCTTCGATCACCGCGTGGTCGATGGCATGGACGCGGCGCAATTCATCCAGGCCATTCGCGGCCTGCTCGAACAACCCGCCAGCCTGTTCCTGGAGTAAGTCATGCACACCTTGAATACCAAACTGCTGATTATCGGCGGCGGCCCTGGCGGCTATGTGGCAGCGATTCGTGCCGGCCAGCTGGGCATTCCGACCATTTTGGTCGAAGGTCAGTCGCTGGGTGGCACCTGCCTGAATATCGGCTGCATTCCCTCCAAAGCCTTGATCCACGTGGCCGAGCAGTTCCAGCAAACCCTCCACCACAGCCAGAACTCTCAACTGGGCATCAAGGTGGATGTACCGACGCTGGACATCGGCAAAAGCGTGGAATGGAAAGACGGCATCGTCGATCGGCTGACTACCGGCGTTGCGGCATTGCTGAAAAAACACAAAGTCCAGGTGATCCACGGGTGGGCCAAGGTCGTGGACGGCAAGACTGTTGACGTCGGCGACCAGCGCATTCAGTGCGAACACCTGTTGCTCGCCACCGGCTCGAAAAGCGTCAACCTGCCGATGCTGCCGATTGGCGGGCCGATCATCTCCTCCACTGAGGCCTTGGCGCCGAAAAGCGTGCCCAAGCACCTGATTGTAGTGGGCGGCGGTTACATCGGCCTGGAGCTGGGCATCGCCTACCGCAAGCTGGGCGCCGAGGTCAGTGTGGTCGAGGCGCAGGATCGCGTTCTGCCCGCCTACGACGCCGAGCTGACTCAACCGGTCAACGAATCCCTCAAGCACTTGGGCGTGAAACTGTACCTCAAGCACAGCGTGACGGGCTTCGAGAACAACTGCCTGCAGGTGCGTGACCCGAATGGCGACACCCTGACCCTGGAAACCGATCAGGTACTGGTAGCCGTCGGCCGCACACCCAACACCCAGGGCTGGAACCTCGAAGCGCTGAACCTGGACATGAACGGTGCGGCCATCAAGATCGACAGCCGCTGCCAGACCAGCATGCGCAACGTGTACGCGATTGGTGACCTGAGCGGCGAACCGATGCTGGCGCACCGGGCCATGGCCCAAGGTGAAATGGTGGCCGAACTGATCAGCGGTGAAGCCCGTGAATTCAACCCGGCCGCCATCCCGGCGGTGTGTTTCACCGACCCGGAACTGGTGGTGGTCGGCAAGACGCCGGACGACGCCAAGGCGGCAGGCCTGGATTGCATCGTCTCCAGTTTTCCGTTTGCGGCGAATGGCCGGGCGATGACCCTGGAGTCGAAAACCGGCTTCGTGCGCGTTGTCGCGCGGCGTGACAACCACCTGATCGTCGGCTGGCAAGCCGTGGGCGTTGGCGTCTCGGAACTCTCCACCGCGTTCGGCCTAAGCCTGGAAATGGGCGCACGCCTGGAAGACGTGGCCGGCACCATCCACGCCCACCCGACCCTCGGCGAGGCCGTGCAGGAAGCAGCGTTACGGGCATTGGGCCATGCGTTGCACCTGTAAAACCGCGCTCCCACATAAAGCAAGAATGAAGTATTGTTGCGCCCATCCAGTAAAAAACCGACAAGCCTGCCTTCGACCAGGCGGTTGACCAGAGATAGAGGGTGTCATGGGTAACGAAAGCATCAATTGGGACAAGCTGGGTTTTGACTACATCAAGACCGACAAGCGGTTTCTCCAGGTCTGGAAAAACGGCGAGTGGCAAGAAGGCACCCTGACCGACGACAACGTGCTGCACATCAGCGAGGGCTCCACCGCCCTGCATTATGGTCAGCAATGCTTCGAAGGCCTCAAGGCCTACCGCTGCAAGGACGGCTCGATCAACCTGTTCCGCCCGGACCAGAACGCCGCCCGCATGCAACGCAGCTGCGCGCGCCTGCTGATGCCGCATGTGCCGACCGACGTGTTCATCGACGCCTGCAAACAAGTGGTCGCGGCCAACGAGCGGTTCATTCCGCCCTACGGCAGCGGCGGCGCGCTGTACCTGCGCCCGTTCGTGATCGGCACCGGTGACAACATCGGCGTGCGCACTGCGCCGGAATTCATCTTCTCGGTATTCGCCATCCCGGTCGGCGCCTACTTCAAGGGCGGCCTGGTGCCCCACAACTTCCAGATCTCCACCTTCGACCGCGCCGCGCCACAAGGCACCGGCGCCGCCAAGGTCGGTGGCAACTACGCCGCCAGCCTGATGCCGGGTTCGGAAGCGAAGAAAGCCGGTTTCGCCGACGCGATCTACCTGGACCCGATGACCCATTCGAAAATCGAAGAAGTCGGCTCGGCCAACTTCTTCGGGATCACCCACGACAACCAGTTCATCACGCCGAAATCGCCTTCGGTGCTGCCCGGCATCACTCGCCTGTCGCTGATCGAACTGGCTCAGTCCCGCCTGGGCCTGACCGTTGTCGAAGGCGAAGTGTTCATCGACAAACTGGACCAGTTCAAGGAAGCCGGTGCCTGCGGCACTGCTGCCGTGATCTCGCCAATTGGCGGCATTCAGTACAACGGCAAACTGCACGTGTTCCACAGCGAGACCGAAGTCGGCCCGATCACCCAGCGGCTCTACAAAGAGCTGACCGGCGTGCAGACCGGTGAAGTTGAAGCGCCGGAAGGCTGGATCGTCAAGGTCTAAACAACAGCGCCCAACCCGTCTTGGGAATGGGCTTGTGTGGGAGCGGGCTTGCTCGCGAAAACGGTGGGTCAGTCACAAGGTTTATTGACTGACCCAGCGCTTTCGCGAGCAAGCCCGCTCCCACATTTGTTCTCTAGTGGTCTCACGAACCAGTAGGGATATTCACCGCAACCTTCTTCCCCATACTGATCCTCGGCTCCACCCCATACCCCAACGCTTCATAAAACCCCACCACCGCATCATTGCCGCCGGTGATCTGCAGGTTAATCTTCATGCAGCCCAGCGCACTCAACGCTCCCTCCGCATGCCGCACCAATGACGCGCCCAATCCCCTGCGTCGATAATCAGCCTGCACCGCCACCGAATACAGCCAGCCACGATGCCCGTCGTACCCGGCGAGGATGGTGCCGATCACGGTTTTCTTGTCCGTCGCCACAAAGAACAGCCCGTCGTTGACCGCCAACTTCTTGTCAATCGCCAGGGTCGGCACATTGTGCGCAGTCTCGTAGCCAAAAGCCTCCTGCCACAAGGCAACCACCTGCGCCCGGTGCTGTCGGTCGCGGTACGGCCCAATGGGGTGCCGGGATGACAAAGGTTTCTCCATCACTAAAGTACGCTCGTTGCCGTGATACACATCGCGCACGGTGTTAAACCCCAGCTTCGTGTAGAACGGCTCGGCGGTCAGCGAAGACGGCACACTCAACACCGTGACGCCCGCCTCACGGGCACGCAGTTCGATTTCGATCATCAACAGCCGCCCAATCCCCTGCCCTTGCAACGCCGGGTTGACGAACACCGAACGCACCACATTGCCATCCAGCGCCGCCGTGGCAACCACCCGCTGATCCTGAACCGCCACCAGCACCACACGGCGCGTCATCAAGGCCAGCACCGCCTGCGGGGTGAAATTGCTCGCCACCCGGGCAATCACATCCGCCGGGTAATCCCGCGCATTGCTGCTGTGCAACGCCGCGAGGATGACCTGACTGATGCCCTCGGCATCGGCGGTTTGAGCGAGACGAATGGCGGTAGACATGAATCCTCCAGGCTGACGGCGCAATAACAGCCCCAACCATACCAATGTGGGAGCGGGCTTGCTCGCGAATGCGGTGAGTCAGTCAGCAGGTTCAATACTGATTCACCGCATTCGCGAGCAAGCCCGCTCCCACATTGTTAACCATGCCCGCTCAAGATTCTCTTCCCAGGCCGGGCGCCCACCAGCTTCGCCTGCCCATCCTTCTGTTTCCCCGTGCGCGCCTCGCTGATCAACCCAGGGATCAACTTGCCCTCGGGCAAATTCTTCCAGAATCGGCTCGGCAAGTGCCCTTCCATCACCTTGGGGTTCAACCGCGCCGGGTTGAAGATGTGGCTGTAGTAGGTCAACCACATGGCACTGTGCGGGTCTTCAACATTCTGCGCCAGTTGCCGCCACGCCTCGGGGCACTCACGCTGATGAATCAATTGCTCGCCGTCGTAATACACCCCGTCCAGCGGCGTGGCGATCATCCAGCGATGACGCCCCATGCGCCCTACAAAATGCTGGCTGGCCGACTTTAAAATATCGTGGGCCGGCTCGTGCCAGGCCACGTACTCCGGCAACTCCGGGCCCGCCCCAGCCGGCAAGGCGATAAACCGCACGAACGCATGCAAATGGTGAGCTTCACGGCTCACCTGCTTGATCCGCCGCTGCAACTCGCTGCCCAACTTGTCGCCGGCCAGCATCGCGGTGCGGTCGCCGTGGCTGACCCGCCACAACACCTCGTACAGCAGGCTCCAGCGCTGATGGCCGTGATAACACGCGGCCGACTCCAGCAACTCCAGCAGCGCTTTGGGAATCCGTGCCTGGAACGGGCCAAGCCCCTCGGGAACAGACTCGTCGGTAGCGAACAGGTCGGCCACTTCGGCCTCGCCCCAGCTCACCTGGCTGGGGTCGACCTGATGGCTGAGCAGCCAGCGCGCTTGTTCGCGCCAGGTACTGAACAGGTTGTCGCATTCAAGACTGATCATCCCCAAAGGCCCATTTGCTGCGGCGCCGGGCGATCGCGCAGTTGCTCACGCAGCAACACGCTGGTGCTTTCCGCCTGTTGCGGGTGGTAGTCGCTGGTGATGAAAAATGGTTTGGCCTTGGCCAGTACGCACCGCATGCGCGCCAGGTCTTCGAAGCGGATCTTGCGCTCACGGCGCAGGTCGACCAGGCGCTGGGTGGTGCGCAGGCCAATGCCGGGAATACGCGCGATCAGCGTGGGTTCGGCGCGGTTCAGGTCGAGCGGGAACACCTCGCGATGTTCCAGCGCCCAGGCAAGCTTGGGGTCGATATCCAACGCAAGATGGCCTGGGCCTTCAAACAGCTCGTTGGCACTGAAGCCGTAGCTGCGTAGCAGAAAGTCCGCTTGATACAGGCGGTGCTCGCGCATCAGCGGCGGCGCGGCCAGGGGCACGCTTTTAGGGCTGTTGGGAATGGGGCTGAACGCGGAGTAATACACCCGACGCAGCTTGAAATTGCCATACAACGCTTCGGCACCGTGAAGAATGGTGCTGTCATCGGTGTCGTCGGCGCCGACGATCAGTTGGGTGCTCTGCCCGGCCGGGGCGAAACGCGGCGCGCGCGGTTCATTAAGCACCGTCTGCTCGCCGGTGTAGATGGTTTGCATGGCCTGCTTGATGGACACGATGGTTTTTTCCGGGGCCAACGTTTGCAGGCTGGTCTCGGTGGGCAGTTCGATGTTCACGCTCAACCGGTCGGCATAACGCCCTGCCTCGGCGATCAGCGCCGGGTCGGCATCGGGAATGGTCTTGAGGTGGATATAGCCGCGAAAATCGTGCTCTTCGCGCAGCAGCTTGGCCACACGAACCAACTGCTCCATGGTGTAGTCGGACGAACGAATGATGCCGGAACTGAGAAACAGCCCGCTGACGCAATTGCGCCGGTAGAAATCCAGGGTCAGGGTGACCACCTCCTCCGGGCTGAACCGTGCGCGGGGCACGTCGCTGGAGCGGCGGTTGACGCAATATTGGCAGTCGTACAGGCAGAAGTTGGTGAGCAACACCTTGAGCAACGACACGCAACGCCCGTCAGGCGTGTAGCTGTGGCAGATGCCCATGCCGTCGGTCGAACCCAGCCCGGCCTTGCCCTCGGAGCTGCGCTTGGGCGCACCACTGCTGGCGCAGGAGGCGTCGTACTTGGCGGCGTCGGCGAGGATGCTGAGTTTTTCGATCAACTGCATGAGGTTCTACCGATACTGGTTTTTTGTACAGTATCAGTCGAACCCTCTGGTCACAAGTGCAGCCTGTCAGCTGGCCGTGGCCAGCAGCAGGTCCTGCACCGAACGTCCCTGGCCACGATGGCGGTCGTGTTCATAGAGTGACGCGGCAATCTCATCGGCGCGAATCGGCAGAATCGACAGCAAGGTATCGCTCAAACCATGGCTGGCCTGGCTGAAACCCTGAATGTAGATACCGGCCTTGCAGCGCTCGTCGGTGACGATGCGGTAGTCACGGCTGACCTCGAAGTCGCCCATGTAGGCGTCCAGCGGCGCGAGCAGCTCGCGGTGCATCTGGCGCTCGTAACCGGTGGCCAGCACCACGGCGTCGTAATGCCCCAGCGTGGTTTCGCCGGTTGCGTTGTTGCGCAGGGTCAGTTCGATGCCCAGCGAGCCCGCGGCGGCTTTTTCCACCACGGTCATGGTGCGGAACCCGTGACGGGCGATGCCGGAAACTTTCTGGCGATAGAAAATCCCGTAGATGCGCTCGATCAAGTCCAGGTCCACCACCGAATAATTGGTGTTCTGGTACTCGGCGACCAGGCGCTCACGCTCGGCACCGACTTGCTGGAAGACCAGGTCGGTAAACGCCGGCGAAAACACTTCATTGACGAACGGGCTGTCATCGGCGGGCTTTAGTGCCGAACCGCGCAGGATCATGTCGACCTGCACCGACGGGAAGCTGTCGTTCAGGTCGATAAAGGCTTCGGCCGCGCTCTGGCCACCGCCGATGATCGCGATGCGCATCGGCTTGCCGTCAACACAAGGCTGCTGAGCCATGCGCGCCAGGTACTGGGAATGGTGGAACACCCGCGCGTCATCCTTGAGGCCCTTGAACGCCAGCGGCACACGCGGCGTGCCGCCGGCGCTGACCACCACCGAGCGGGTGGTGCGCACATGCTGCTCGCCCTGCGCGTCACGGGAAATCACCCGCAGCGCCTCGACCTGTTGCTGATGCAGGATCGGCTCGATGGCCAGCACTTCCTCGCCATAGCGGCCCTGGGCCTGGAACTGGCCGGCGACCCAGCGCAGGTAGTCGTTGTACTCCATGCGGCACGGGTAGAAGGTGCCCAGGTTGATGAAATCCACCAGTCGGTCGTGGGCTTTCAGGTAATTGACGAAGGAGTACGGGCTGGTGGGGTTGCGCAGGGTCACCAGGTCCTTGAGGAAGGAAATCTGCAGTTCGCTCTGGGTCACCAGGGTATTGCCGTGCCAGCGGTAGTCGGCCTGCTTGTCGAGAAACAGCACGTCCAGTTTGCCCTGGGCCTTCTCGCGCTCTTGCAGCGCGATGGCCAGCGCCAGGTTCGACGGGCCGAAACCGATGCCGATCAGGTCATGAACGGCGGGCGAAGCAATTGCCTGTGTCATTCCAGTGTCCTCTGGATAAGCCCCGTGGCGGTGGGGCGGGAATGCCTTCGAGACCTGAAGGCTGATCAACAGGTCATGTGTTGATAGGAAACGAGGACAATGAAATAAAATTTAATCAATGAGCGCTCATCGTGGCGAGCGGGCTTGCCCCGCGTTGGGTTGCGGAGCAGCCCTAAAACCATTCGCCACGGAATTTCTGACACCCCGCGCACATCTCTTTTGGGGCTGCTTCGCAACCCAACGCGGGGCAAGCCCGCTCGCCACAGGCTGTGTGTTACCTGGGTCAGCTCGAGGGCTTGGCACAAAGACCTTGAAAAACGGCGCACGCTCAGTGCGCATCCCACTCGCGCAGGCGCACCCGGCAATGCTTCATGGCGTTGACGATGTGTTTCTCCACCAGGCTGCGGGAAATGCTCAAGCGCTCGGCGATTTGCAGGTGGCTCAAGCCGTCGAGTTTGCGCAGCAGAAAACTGTCGCGGCACGCCGCCGGCAATTCTGCCAACGCGCGCTCGAGCATTTCCAGGCGCTGCACCTGATCGTGGCTGGCGTGGGGCGAACCGTTGGAGAAGCGCCCTTCGCTGTCGAGCACTTCCAGTGGCTCGAACTGGCGCAAGGCGTTGCGCCGATGGCCGTCGATCACCAGGTTGAGCGCAGTGCGGTACAAAAATGCGCGGGGTTGTTCGATCGGCGTATCGCTGGAACGCTCCAGCACCCGCACATAGGCGTCATGCACCACATCCTCGGCAACCTGGCGGTTACCCAGCTTGGCGTTGATGAAACACACCAGCTCGCGATAGTAGTTTTCCAACATGACTCCCGACCGTCTGGAGAGACGGTATCCAATCCCTGAGTGCTAAAGAAGACAGCCCATCGATGATGGCAGTTTGAGTGCGTGCAATTTATAGTAATTCTCATCTAGTTTTAAGAAGTCTCGCATCAACTGTCGATTTTTTTATCCCGCGTAGCTGTTACCGATTGTGTAACGGCCTAAATCCCCCGGCGATTTCCTCGTTTACCTGTCAGCTCTGCGCAACTGCGCTCCGAACTTTTTCCGCTGGAACCTAAGCATGAAACGCTCTCGACCTGCCCGACGTGCCCTGCTTGTGGCGGCGTGCCTGATGCCTGTGATAGCCATCGCCGCTTGGCAAGTTCTGCCACAGGGCCGCGACACCCTGGCGACCGTCACTGTCACGCGCGGCAACATTGAAAGCAGCGTCACCGCACTCGGCACCCTGCAACCACGGCGCTATGTAGACGTGGGCGCGCAAGCGTCGGGGCAAATCCAGAAGATTCACGTCGAGGCCGGCGACCAGGTCAAGGCAGGCCAATTACTGGTGGAGATCGACCCGTCCACGCAAAAGGCCAAGCTCGACGCCAGCCGCTACGCCATCGAAAACCTTCAGGCCCAGTTGCAGGAGCAAAAGGCCCAACACGAATTGGCCCGCCAGAAATACACGCGCCAGCAACGCCTGGTGGCCGGCAATGCGACCCGCGAAGAAGACGTGCAAACCGCCAAGGCGCAGCTGAGCGCCACCCAGGCGCGGGTTGATATGTTCCAGGCGCAGATCCGCCAGGCCCAGGCCAGCCTGCGCAGCGACGAAGCCGAATTGGGCTACACGCGCATCTTCGCGCCGATGGACGGCACGGTGGTCGCGGTGGACGCACGGGTCGGCCAGACCCTCAACGCCCAGCAACAAACGCCGTTGATTCTGCGTATCGCCAAGTTGTCGCCGATGACCGTGTGGGCCGAAGTCTCTGAAGCCGACATCGGCCACGTCAAACCCGGCATGAACGCGTATTTCACCACCCTCAGCGGCGGCAGCCGGCGCTGGACCAGCACTGTGCGGCAGATTCTGCCCATCCCGCCCAAGCCGCTGAACGAAACCGCCCAGGGCGGCGGCAGCCCCAACAGCTCCAGTAAAAGCGGCAGCGGCCGCGTGGTGCTGTACACCGTGCTGCTGGACGTGGACAACGCCGACCATGCGCTGATGGCCGAAATGACCACTCAGGTATTTTTCGTCGCCAGCCAGGTCAAGGACGCCCTCACCGCCCCCGTCGCCGCGCTGTTGAACAGCCATGGCGCGGATAAGCCAATCGCGCGCGTAGTAGCCAAAAACGGTGCCATTGAGGAGCGCGAAGTGCGCCTGGGCATCAGCGACCGCCTGCGCGTCGAAGTGCTCGGCGGCCTCAACGAAGGCGATCACCTGCTGATCGGCCCGGTCGATGGCAGTGGAGGTTGAGTTGACCACGCCGCTGATCGAACTCAAGCACATCCGCAAATCCTACGGCGGCGGCGACAGCCCGCAGGTCGATGTACTGCGCGGCATCGACCTGTCGATCCATGCCGGGGAATTCGTCGCCATCGTCGGCGCTTCCGGCTCCGGCAAGTCCACGCTGATGAACATTCTGGGTTGCCTGGACCGCCCCACCGAGGGCGACTACCTGTTCGCCGGTGAAAACGTCGCGCACCTGGGCAGCGACGAGCTGGCATGGCTGCGCCGTGAAGCCTTTGGGTTTGTGTTTCAGGGCTACCACCTGATCCCCTCCGGCTCGGCCCAGGAAAACGTCGAAATGCCGGCGATTTATGCCGGTATCAGCGCCGCCGAGCGCCACGCCCGCGCCAACGCCTTGTTGACCCGCCTGGGCCTGGCCGAGCGCACCGGCAACCGTCCGCACCAACTCTCCGGCGGCCAACAACAGCGCGTCTCGATTGCCCGGGCGCTGATGAACGGCGGCCATATCATTCTCGCCGATGAACCCACCGGCGCCCTCGACAGCAGCAGCGGCGCCGAAGTCATGACGTTGCTGGACGAGTTGGCAAGCCGGGGCCATGTGGTGATCCTGATCACCCACGACCGCGACGTGGCGGCGCGGGCCAACCGCATCATCGAAATTCGCGACGGTGCCATCGTCAGCGATTCGGCAGAGGGTGACGCCCATGTGCCAGCAGTTGCCGGCAGCACGGCCTTGCAAGCCGTCGACTTGCGCCAGCGCCTGGCCGACGGCGCCGAGCACAACGGCGCGTGGAAGGCCGAGCTGGTGGACGCCGTGCACGCCGCCTGGCGCGTGATGTGGATCAACCGCTTCCGCACGGCGCTGACGCTGCTGGGGATCATCATTGGCGTGGCGTCGGTGGTGGTGATGCTCGCAGTGGGCGAAGGCAGCAAGCGCCAGGTGATGGCGCAGATGGGCGCGTTCGGCTCCAACATCATCTACCTGAGCGGCTCCTCACCCAACCCGCGCACGCCGCCGGGCATCATCACGCTCAACGACGTCGCAGCGCTCGCGGGCCTGCCTCAGGTCAAGCGCATCATGCCGGTCAACGGTGCAGACGCCGGCGTGCGCTTCGGCAATGTCGACCACATGGCCTACGTGGGCGGCAATGACACTAACTTCCCGGCGATTTTCAACTGGCCGGTGGTCCAGGGCAGCTATTTCACCGAGGCGGACGAGCGCGCCGGGGCCACGGTCGCCGTAATCGGCCATCGCATCCGCGAAAAACTGTTCAAGGACGTGGCCAGCCCGATCGGCGAATACATCCTGATCGAGAATGTGCCGTTCCAGGTCATCGGCGTGCTGGCGGAAAAAGGCTCCAGCTCCGGCAGTGAAGACAGCGACGACCGTGTCGCCATCCCCTACACCGCCGCCAGCGTGCGCCTGTTCGGCACCTATAACCCCGAATACGTGGTGATTGCCGCTGCAGATGCACGCAAGGTGCATGAAACCGAACAGGCGATTGATCAGCTCATGCTCAACCTGCACAACGGCAAGCGCGACTACAAGCTGACCAACAGCGCAGCCATGATCCAGGCCGAAGCGCGCACGCAGAACACGCTGTCGTTGATGCTCGGTTCGATTGCCGCGATTTCCCTGCTGGTGGGCGGCATCGGCGTGATGAACATCATGCTGATGACCGTGCGCGAACGCACCCGCGAAATCGGGATCCGCATGGCCACGGGCGCGCGCCAGCGCGACATCCTGCGCCAGTTTCTCACCGAGGCGGTGATGCTCTCGGTGGTCGGTGGCCTGTGTGGCATCGCCCTCGCCCTGCTGGTGGGCGGCGTGCTGGTGCTGGCAGACATCGCTGTGCAGTTCTCGCTGGTGGCGGTGCTTGGCGCATTTGGCTGTGCGTTGGTCACCGGTGTCGTATTCGGCTTTATGCCGGCCCGCAAAGCTGCCCGGCTCGACCCGGTTAAGGCCCTCACCAGTGAATAAACGACTGACTTTGCTCAGCCTGTGCCTGCTGCTCAACGCCTGCGCCGGCAACCCGCCCGCCCTCGACAGCGGCGTTGCGCCGCCTGCGGCCTGGCAATACGCCGAGCGGGACGCCACCCAGGCCATCAACAAGCGTTGGTGGACGCACTTTGGCAGCCCGCAACTGAACCGCCTGATCGATCAGGCACGCCGTGACAGTCAAGACGTGGCCGCCGCCATGGCGCGGGTGCGCCAGGCCCAGGCAAGCGCCGTGATCGCCGGTGCGCGGTTAAGGCCCGAGGTGAATTTCAACCTCACCGCCAGCCGTGAAAAGCTGCTGCGCGGCAGCGGTAATTCGGACCTGGACGCCACCGACAGCAACAAGACTGTCGACAGTTTTGGCGCCACCCTCAGCGCCAGCTACGAGCTGGACTTTTGGGGCGGTCGGGCCGCCTCCCGGGACAGCGCGCTGCACAGCCTGCGCGCCAGTGAGTTCGACCAGGCCACCGTGGAGCTGACCCTGCTTGGCAACGTGGCGGACCGCTACGCACAAACCCTTGCCGCCCGCCAACGCCAGCAGATCGCCGAACTGAACCTTGCCAATGCGCAAGACGTGCTCAACCTGGTACAGACCCGCTACGACGCCGGCTCAGCCACGGCGTTGGAGCTGGCCCAACAGAAAAGCCTGGTGGCAGGCCAGCAACGGCAGTTACCGCTGATCCAGCAACTGGCCGAAGAATCCCAAATCACCCTCGCCGCCCTCCTCGGCCAGCCGGTGCAGGCACTCGACCTGGGCAACGAACCTTTCCAGACGCTGTCCTGGCCTACCATTGGCCCCGGTGTACCGAGCCAGCTGTTGAGCCGACGCCCCGACCTCGCCAAGGCTGAAGCGCAGCTCTCTGCGGCCAGTGCCGACGTCACCGTGGCCCGTGCGGCGATGCTGCCCACCGTCACCCTGGGCGCTACATTCGGCTCGGGCGCGTACAAAGCCGAAGAGATTCTGCGCAGCCCGTTCTACACCCTGACCTCGGGGCTGGTGGCGCCCATCTTCAACAGTGGCCGTTTAAGCGCCGAACGCGACAAGGCCCGCGCCCGCCAGGACGAGTTGCTGCACACCTATCGCGGCGCGATCATCAACGGCTTTGCCGATGTGGAGAAATCCCTGAGCAGCATCACGCGCCTGGACGAGCAACGCCACTGGCAAACCGAGGAATTGCAACAGGCCCAGAGCGCGTTCCAGATTGCCGAAAGCCGCTACAAGGCAGGCGCCGAAGACTTGCTGAGCGTGCTGGAAACCCAACGCACGCTGTACGCCGCCCAGGACGCGAATGTGCAACTGCGGCTATTGCGTTTGCAAGCCAGTATTGCCCTGTACAAAGCCCTGGGTGGCGGCTGGGAAGTCGATATCCGATAACAAAACTCCATTTCCTTACACAGGACGTTTATTCGTCCTACATTCCTTGACCCCGGGTCCTTGGTAAAAAGCCGTCCTCATACGGCTGCCCGGACCCTCATGATGAAAACCAGCGCTTTCTTGCAACGCCTGGCGTGCGGTTGCCTTTGGCTGATCGCACAGCTGAGCGATGCCAAGCCCCTGATCGCGCCCACGGCGATTGACTGGCTGCTGGACTGTCCGTTTCCCGCGGCTGCCCGACAAGACCCCGAAGTACTCGACCGCACCCAATGCGGCACCGTGAGCGTGCCCCGCGACTATGCTGCGCCGGCGCGCGGCAAAGTGCGCCTGGCCGTAACCCGCGTCGGCGCGCGGGATCCGCTGAGCCGCGAGGGCGTGGTGTTTGTGCAGTCCGGCGAGCAGCCCAAAACCCAGGTCGCCACGTTCGCCCTTCACTTGGTCAGCCGCTGGGAGTCCTACGCCACCCCGGCGTATCGCACGCTGGCAAACCGGTATGACGTGATCGAGCTGAGCCCCCGCGACCTCGATCAGGACAACGGCATAGAGCAGGCCGCGCAGGACATGGAATTTGTGCGCGGGCAGTTGGGCGAGGCGCAACTCCACTACCTCGGCAACGCCGACGCCACACGCCTCGGCGGCCGTTATGCCGCACTGTTTCCCGAGCGCGTGGCCCGCATGGTGCTGGTCAACACCGAGCACGGTGAACCGCTCGCCTCCGGCGTCGAGCTGTTATTGCTCAAAGAGTCGACCCGGCCCAACGCAGTCGCCACCGGATGCATCAACCAATGGGTGGGGGATTTCCTGATCTACGGCAAACAGCCGCCCGTCTCCACCCGCTGTCTTGATGTGGGCAGTTGGGAATAATCACCGCGTTTACGACCCCTTTGCTCGATCACAACCACTGAGCTCCATATGAAAACCCGACCACTGTGGGAGCTTGCCCGCGATAGCGGTGGCTCAGTCAGCCCATTTGCTGCGGATACACCGCCATCGCAGGCAAGCCAGCTCCCACAGAGAAGCAGATTTGTGCAGATATTGAAGTCTTGCTCGGTCAGAAATGTGGGAGCGGGCTTGCTCGCGAAGACGGTGTGTCAGTCAGCACATGCATTGACTGATTCACCGCATTCGCGAGCAAGCCCGCTCCCACATTTGGATCTCCATTTGTCTGAAGAACCGCAATCTGCTCTAGAAAAACCAGCGCCTTTGATTCAACCACTCAGGTCGGCTACTAGGCCGCCGTGCTTTTGATCTTGCTTTTGATTTTGATCTAAGGCGCCCCGTTAACCACGCTGGCCGAACGCAGGCTTGAATCCGTGGGTAACCCGGCAGGACGCCGGGTTAGCCGCGCTGGGCCAAGGATGGCCCATCGCGGCGGCCCACGGATTCAAGCCTGCGTGCGGGCATGCCGAGCCACAGCGAGGCACCTAGTGGTGGGGCGAAGACCTTTTGGTTACTTTTGGGGCGTTTGCCAAAAGTGACCCGCTGTAAGAGCGGAACCCATATCAGCCTTCACTCAATAACGGATATGTACTCGCCCACCCCCCCACCAACTAAGCTCAAACCCCAACAAAAAAAACACCGTGCGCCCCAAATCCCCCACCCGACCGAGTCAGATTACGATGCCGCACCACCAACGCCATACGGACCACACCACCGTTGCGATAAGCCAGATAAACCCAAAATAGTAGGGCCACAATACCCAGCGTTTGAGCGCCAAAGGCACAGAGGCGAGCTCGGCCTCAGTCACAAAACCTGCTTTTAAATAAGGCTTTGGAATCCACAGAATCTCAACCATCAATAGCATTCGGAACAGCCTGTCGATCCGCTGCCCTCCTCCCCAAAATCGCTTATTGGCGAGAACCTTTTCGTTTTTGCTGAAGTAGCTTTCCACCTCATCAAGCTTTGTATATTCAGCAAATAGCATCAGCCCCAAAAGGATAAACATTCCAACTACCCACACAATGGTATAAGCGAGGAAATAATCCATGGCTAAGCACCTTCCGGTTGGAATATCACATCACCGTTGACCTCGAGGATTTTTCCACCTAGAAGCGCACCGCCATAACCACCAATATCGCCGCCTGTATACCCTGCCCCAGCACCACCGATAACTGCGCAAACCAATTCTCCTCGCCCTTTAGTCGCAACCCCCAAAACAAGCGTACAGAACTTGCGAGCCAGTGCAGCACCCAATGTTCCAAAGGAAGCCGCCCCTGTCGCGCTAACTGCCAACCGCCCAGTTTCCACATACTTTGCGCGCCTGCACTGCGCCTCCCTGCCCGTCACACACGCTTCCTTGATCTCCAACCCCGCCGCCGCCGTATCCATCACCAGCCCCACGTACGTTCCTCTTCCCAACCATTTCGACGCCTGCGCAATCCCTTTCATCCGCTGCGCATACCCCACAATCTCCCCCTTATGCAGGTAACTCTTGGTCGAAACCCCCAGCACCTTCTTCAACGACTGATTCCCCCGCAGCCCACTCCCAAACCGTGCAGCCCCTTGCAACTGCGTGTCCAGTTGCCCAAACAACACCTGGCGCTGCCGAACAAATTCGCCCCGGTCCAACCCACCGCCTTTCAAGCGCTGGTGCAGGTGCTCGATCGCCTCCAACGTAGCCGCCACGTCCTTCAAGTGCCGCCCCCAGGCAGAACTCGCACTGCCCACACCGATCGAGCCATACGTCAGAAAGCTCTGTAACAAGTCATAGTTATTGATGACTGCCGAACCCGCCGATGCATCCAGATCCCGTCGAACCTCTTGGGCATACCGCATCAACCAGGCTTCCTCCAGCGAACAACTCACGCTGTAGGTATCCGGAACAATCACCAACTGCCCCGGCGTCACCAACCCTGGCCGCAGATGCCGGTTCAATGCATCAAAGTGCTCAGCCCGCTGCCGGTTTGAGGCGCTGTCGATCAGCCTGGACTTTAAACTGAGGTAGTCCGTTGTGCGGTCATTTACGAATCCCTGCGCCATGCCTTGCATCCCGAATGCAATGAAGATGGCGTCGGAATATAGGCAAGCGACCACGCCCCGGACACAAGCCCGGGAGGCGGAAATCACATTTAGGAAGTTGCCTACATGGCAGAAGACAAGCGCCTACAAAAAGGCGCCTTAATACCCGGTCATCTCCAAATACCCCACCCCACCGTCAAACTTCACCGGCCCTTCCCAGTAGGGAATGCTGAGGTTCATCCACGCGTTCGGGTTGACGGCTTCGGTGGTGATATCCAGCTGTTTGCCGGGAATTTTCAGTGACCACCGCGTAGGAATGTGGCGCCCGTCAATGTCGGTAGTCGCCAGCGGTGTCAGCTGAATATCGGCATTGTGCAGGGTCTCGGTGTGGCCTTCCTTATCGATCCAGGTGCCGGTCAGGTAACCCGCGCCATCCTTTTGCCGCACACGAAACAGCATCAGCTGTTCGCCCCGGTCCAGGTGCAGGGAAAACCAGTCCCAACCGGTCTGGCTGGCTGCCAGGGGTTGGCTGCTCCATTCACGGTCAAGCCACGCCGGGCCGCTGACTTGATAGGTTTTGCCATCAATACTCACACTGCCGGCCGCCGTGAAAAACGGCTGGCTGTAGTAGTAAGACGCCTGCCCCTGATCGGACTTGCGGCTGTAACCCTTGTCGCCTTGCAGCACCAGCGGCCGGGTCGATGTCAGGTGCAGGTCGTAGGCGAATTGCGGCCCGCCGGCCTTGAGCTGCATGTCTGCCAGGGGGCTTACGGCGCCTGGCCGAGTGGCGAAATTCCAGTCGTCGATCCAGGCACTGAAAGGCTGCGCCTGCGCACCCGCCTGGCCGACGCCGCCACGCGCAAAGCGTTCAGCAGCGTAGTGCCGGGTCGCCGAGGTGACGGCGGCGTGCCCGAGCCACACGGTCGAGTCGTGCCAGCCGGGCTGCGTCGCGCCCGCCTTCAAGGCGTTGCGAAACAGCGTCCATTGCACGCCGAACACATTGCCTTGCGCATCCTTGAGGTTGGCGGTGACGTACCACCACTCGATGCGAAAGCCCGCGTGAGCGCCGTGGTCTTCGGGAAAGCTGAAGACCCTGCCCGGCACTACTTGGGCAAAGTCCGCCGCATCGCTGCCCAGCCCGGCGAAACTCGCTTCAGGCGCGGGCGCTTTGTCGCAGGCACTGAGCAGCAACAGGGCGGCCCACACCATCGCTTTAATCCTCATTGGCAAACGTCCTCAACAGATCCGCCGGGCGGCTGCGGTACAACTGCCACAGCGGCCAGGCCGAAGCCAGTAGCGTGGCGAGCGTCGCCAGCCCCAACAATTGTGCGAGCTGCCACGGGAACACCTGCAACGGCAGGCGCCAGCCAAACGCCTGCACATTGATGACCGCGTCCAGGCACCACGCCAATAACAGGCCCAGCGGCAGTGCGAGGACCAACGTGAGTACGGCCAACAACCAGGTCTGGCCGAGGTTAAGCAGCATCAGTTGCCGACGCGTCACCCCCAACGCCCACAGCGGGGCGAGTTGGCCGAGGCGGCTTTGGCTCTGGGTCAGCAAGCTGATAAACAGCGCCACACCGGCGACGCCGAGGGTCAGGCTGTTCAGCGCGGCAGTGGCGGCAAACGTGCGCTCGAACACTTGGCTCGACCAGCCCTTGAGTTGCTGTTGATCCACGATGCGGCTGTCTTCCAGGGCAAACGCACGCTGCACCTCGCGCACCAGCGCTGGCACGTTTTGCGGCAATACCCGCAGGTTGAAGCGCGCCGGTGACAGCGTCGGCCAATGCGTCAGCAGGTGCCGGGAATTAACCAGCACGTGGCCCTTGGGGTTGCCATAGTCGGCGTAGATGCCAACCACGCGCGGCGACCAGACACCTTCAGGCGTGGGGATGTTGACCGCCTCGCCCAACTGCACCTTCAGCCGTCGGGCGAGCTGTTCGCTGAGCATCACGCTGTCGTCATTGAGCATTCTGTCCCACGGCGCACTGGCAGCCTCAAGCAACGGCCAGTGCTGGCGATACGTCGGGTCGTCGACCACGCCAAACACGTCCGCCGGCCAGCCCTGTAATTGCACCGCGACCTGCCAGGTGGGCAGTACGGTTTGCACCCGTGGCTGTTGCGCCAGCCACGTGCCCAGTTGCTCTGCCTGCGCAGGGTTTTGCGGGTTTATGTACAGCTCGGCGGTGAGGCGTTGCTCAAGCCAGTTGGTAAAGGTCTGGCGAAAGCCCGAGGTCATTGAGCCCGCGCCGATATTCGCCGCCAGCGCCAGCAGCAACGCCATGAGCGCCAGGCTCAAGGCAGGCAATTGTTGGCGGCAATCCGCGAGAAACCATTGGCCGAGCACCGAACGGCTGCGCCCCAGCACCGCTTTGAGCAAGCCATCGAGTACCACCGGCAAACCCAATGCCGCGCCCAGCAGCAGCGCGGCCATCAACACAAAACCGGCGGCCAGGCTGTCGCCCAGCCACAGCGCCAGTAGCGCGATGACCAGCGCCGTCGCCGCGACCCAACCCTGGCGTCGCAGCCAGCGCCCGTGGGCCTCATGCCAGGCCTGCGCGTTGGCCAGTGCCAGCAAGGGCAAACGCGCTGCCCGCCACAAGCTGCTGGCGCCGGCGAGCAGCGCGCCCAGCAGGCTCAGGCCTAAACCGGCGAACCACCACCACGGGCTGAGGCTCAGTTGGCCGGGCACTTCGGCGCCGTATAAACCACGCAGGCTGGCGGCCACATCCGGCAGCAACAGGCTGGCGAGCAGGTAACCGCTGGCGACGCCCAGCACACCGCCCAGCAACGACAATGCGCCCAGCTCAACGCCCAGGCTGAGGATCAGCAAACGCGCGCTGACGCCACAGGCGCGCAAGGTGCGCAGCAACCCACGGCGCTGTTCCAGGGCCAGGCCGATCGCGGCATGCACGATAAACAGCCCCACCACAAACGACAGAAAACCCAGGGCATCAAGGTTCAGGTGAAAGCTTTCGGTGAGGCGCGCCAGGTTATTGTCTTCGCCGCTCTTGAGCTGCAGCCCGGCCGGTGGCACCGGATGGGTGGCCGCAAAGGCTTTATCCAGCAGCAGGCGCGAGAGTTGTTCGGGCATTGCCAGCAAGGGTTGGGCAAAACCGATGTCCGTGAGCAACAGACCGGGAGCCATGTCTTGCTGAACCTGCAACGGCGGCAAGGCGTCTCCAGTTGCCGTCAGCGGGCGCTCACCCTCATGCAGCCCGAGCGCCTGCAAGGTTTGCGGGGCGATCCAGGTGCGCCCCGGCGGCTCGAAAAACGCGAGCATCTGCGCCTGGCTCAACCGCTGCCCCGCCACGGCGCCGGTGCCGGGCAGCGACAGCGGCTCGATGCCCATCAGTTGCAGGCGTTGATCTTCATGCCCCTTGAGTGCCAAGCGGCCCTGCACCACCGGCGACACCGGCCAGCCGGCGCGGCGCAATTCGGCGAACACCGCTTGCGGGAAGCTGGCCGCATCCGGCGCACTCAGGCTGGCTTGGGGTTCACCGCCGATCAACTGGCTGGCGCGCGCGTAGCTGTCGCGCGCCTGACTGTTGAGGGCCTGCACACCGGTCAGTAATGCAGTGGCGAGCCACAACCCGGTCAGCACACTGAAAAACTGCACAGGGTGACGCCGCCAGTGGCTCAGCAGCGCGCGCAGGGTCCAATAAAACACCGCCATCTCAGCGCGCGTCCGCAGGCACGACACGCCCGCGATGCAACACCACCTGCCTGTCCAGCCGCGCGGCAATGCGTGGGCTGTGCGTGACCATCAACAGGCTGGTGGCGCTGTCGCGCAACAGGTCGAGCATCAGTTGCAGCACTTCATCGCTGGTGGCTTCGTCGAGGTTGCCGGTGGGCTCATCCGCCAGCAGCAAGCCGGGGCGCGAGGCCAGCGCGCGGCCTACTGCGACGCGTTGCTGTTGGCCACCGGATAGTTGTTCAGGATAGCGCTTGAGCAAGTCGCCCAGGCCCAGACGTTCAACCAATTGTGCCTGCCACTGGGGATCGAAGCGCCCGGCCAGGCGCGCCTGGAACGCGAGGTTGTCGTCGACGCGCAAACTGCCGATCAGGTTGAACTGCTGGAACACCAAACCGATTTCGGTGCGGCGCCAGTGCGCCAGTTGCGCCTCGTTCAACTGATCCAGGCGCTGCTCACCGACTTGAATACGGCCGCCGTCTACCCGGTCAAGTCCAGCCACCAGGTGCAGCAAGGTGCTTTTGCCGCTGCCCGACTCGCCCATCAGCGCCAGGCTGCTGCGCTCACCCAGCTGCAAGTCGACACCCGCCAACACCGTCAGCGGGCCTTGGGGGGTGGCGTAGTTTTTCAGGACACCGTGCACCTGCAACATAAGAACGCTCGCGTGAAGGACTGCAAACGAGAATAACGGCTGACCGCGCCGTCCACGCAAATTTTTCACATCGATTTCACCGCTTGCCCACCCACCACCCTCTAAATTGCCGGCCAAGCGTCGGTTATCGGCAACTCGTTAGTTGCGGGTCTCGACAACTTCTACCCGCTGGATGTTCAGCGAAAAGACAGCAGCCCTGTGACAGCCTTTCTCTTAATTGCGAACGTCCGTCAACGCGTTGCGCCTACTTAATAAAAAATGCAGACAGTACCCATGGTGAAAGATGTGGTTGACCTTACCCTGACTAAACCGAGCTCGCGCCGCGCCACTATCAAACGCTGGCGAAAGTGGGGCGCAGGCTTTGTCGTTGTCGGTCTGCTGCTGGCCGGTTTCATGGTGTGGCCCTCCTCGCCGCGTGACCTGAGCGTGGGTGACCGATTGCTGACATCGAAGGTGCTGCCCGCCTGGCACGATGGCGATGTGATCGTCCTGGTGCGGCACGAAGAGCGCTGCGACCGTTCGCCCAACCCCTGCCTCGGCCCACTGGAAGGCCTCACGGTAATTGGCAACCAACGCGCCGGGGAATTGGGCAAAGCCTTCAAGGCACTTGGCATGCAGAGCACTGACGTAGTCGCCAGCCCCGTGGTTCGCACCAGCCAGACCGCCCACGCCATGTTCGGTAATACCGAGTTGACCTCCAGCCAGCAAGCCATCTGCGGCGCGGCCATCGGTGAGGAATTACTCAACCGAAAACAGGCCGGGCGCAACCTCATATTTGTCACCCACAGTGGCTGCATCGCCGACTTCGAAAGCACCCTCGGCTACCCCCGCGCCCACTTTTCCGAATACGGCAGTGCCTTGTTTGTGCGCGTGCTCCCGAACGGCAAGTTCGAGACGTTGGGCATTATGAAAAGCCAGGCATGGCTGGATGTTCTGAAGAAGTTCTAGACACTTTTTTACCTGTACTTTCTTTCATGTTCAGCAAAACGACAGGCCTCTTCTGGCATGTTTAACTGCGCCCGTTATTTAGCGGCGTCATGAATACTTTCAGCGACTTAGTGAACTTTTGTGACTCTTTCTTCTATTATTACTTCGCATCGCCAATGCCCTCCCATTGAACGTCAAGGAGCGACGTTTACATGACCCGTTTAAAACCCCTGCATCTATTGTTGCTAGCCTTTGCCGTGTTTTATCTACTGCCCCTGGGCCTGCACGGTTTATGGGTTCCGGATGAGGCCCGCTACGCCCAGGTCAGTCAGGAAATGCTGATGAGTGGCAACTGGGTCGCCCCGCACTTTATGGGTGTGCGTTACTTCGAAAAACCGGCCGCTGGCTATTGGCTGATTGCTCTCGGCCAGGCCGTGTTTGGTGAGAACCTGTTCGGCGTGCGCATCGCCTCGGCGCTGACCAGCGGCCTCAGCGTGTTGCTGGCCTACGTTATCGCCCGGCGCCTGTGGAACGACCCGCGCAAGAGCTTCACCAGCGCCCTGCTCTACATGAGTTTCGGGCTGGTCGCGGGGCAAGCCGGGTATTCCAATCTCGATCCGCAGTTCACCTTTTGGGTCAACCTCAGCCTGGTCGCGCTGTGGTTCGCCCTCGACAGCCGCACGTCTCGCCACCGGCTGGGCGCCTGGGCATTGCTGGGGTTGGCCTGTGGCATGGGCTTTCTGACCAAGGGTTTTCTGGCGTGGCTGTTGCCGGTGCTGATTGCCCTGCCCTACGTGCTGTGGCAGCGGCGTCTGGGCGAGTTGCTGCGCTATGGTCCGCTGTCGATTCTGGTGGCGGCCATGATCTGCCTGCCCTGGGCGTGGGCGGTGCATCTGCAGGAGCCGGACTTCTGGCGCTTCTTCTTCTGGCACGAGCACATTCGCCGCTTCTCCTCCGACAACGCGCAACATGCGCGGGCCTGGTGGTTCTTCCTGCCGATCATGGCAGTGGCCTGCCTGCCGTGGGCCGCGCTGTTGCCGGCCACACTGCTCAAGGCCTGGAAAGACAAAGGCCAACCGGCGGTGATTTTTCTAGCGCTGTGGCTGCTGCTGCCACTGGTTTTTTTCAGCATGAGCCGAGGCAAGTTGCCGACCTACATCATGCCGTGCCTGCTGCCCCTGGCGCTGCTGATGGGGCATGCCCTGACCGACCTGATTAACCGCGGCAAAACCGCCACCTTGCGCGCCAACGGCCTGCTCAACCTGGTCCTCGGCGTGGCCGCGATGGCGAGCTTGATGTATCTGCAAATCGATCGGCCGGTGTACAGCAACAGCCACGCCGAGATGTTCAGCCTGTCCATAACCTTTATCGTGCTGCTCGGCTGGATCCTCGCCAACCTGCTGCAAGCCTTCCGCCCGCTGACGCTATGGGCAATGCCCGCATTGGCCATCGGCTTGCTGATAGCCCTGCTGCCTGCGGGCATGCCGGAGGAAATCACCGACACCGAAATGCCCGACCAGTTTGTGCTGGCGCATCTGGATGAACTGCAACAAACCCATGCTCTGATCAGCAACGAGCTGGGCAGCGCATCGGCCTTGTCCTGGCGCCTGCGGCGTGCGGACGTGGCGTTTTATGACACCAAAGGCGAGCTTCGCTACGGCCTCAATTATCCGGACGCGGCCCATCGCACAGTCACCGTGGAAAACGTCCAGCCGTGGTTGAGCGAAGCCCGTAAACACGGCTCGGTCGGTGTGTTGATGCACGTGCGCAGCACCAGCGAGCACCGTGAAGAAGGGCAATTGCCACTTGGCGGCACGCGCTACCGCAAAGGCCCCATGCTCATGATCATTTACCCGCAACTTCCCTGACGTCAGGCCTGCCACAGGAAAACCCCGATGAGCTTCTGGAAAACCGAACGTGGCGCGTTGGTGTTACTGCTGGGGGTCTCGGCGCTGCTCCTGCTGCTGGGCCTGGGCAGTCGCGACTTGTGGGGGCCGGAAACCCGCTGGGCGAACATCGCGCTGCAAATGCTGCAAAGCGGTGACTACTTCGATCCCTACCTCAAGGGCGCGCCGTACTACGACAAACCCCTGCCCTCATACTGGCTGATCACCGGCTTCGCCAACCTGATGGGTGGGCTCGGCCCGTGGTCGTTGCGCCTGTCGTCGGTGATCGCGGCCTGGCTGAGCATCTGGCTGGTGTACCTGATTGGCGAGCGCCTGTTTCGCAAAGGCACCGGGCTGATTGCCGGCTGGATGCTCGCCACCAGTTTCTACTTTCTGTTCTGGGCGCGAGTGTCCACCGCCGATGTGCTGACCGTGTGCGGTGTACTGGCCTCGGTCTGGTGGTATTGGCGCGGGCCGGACGACACGCGTCTGGGACGCTACAGCGTGTTTTTCCTGCTGTTGGCAGCAACGTCACTGTTCAAAGGCCTGATCGGTTTTGTGCTGCCGGGCCTGGTGCTGCTGCCGCACCTGCTCAGCGAGCACCGCTACAAACGCCACCTCAACTTGCGTCTGCTGCTGGCCATCGTGATCGCTGCGGCGTTCTATTCGATTCCCTTCGTGCTGTCGCATTTATACGGCGCACCGACCTACGGCGAGAGCGGCCTTGAACTGGTATTCAAGGAAAACGTCGTGCGCTTTTTCGACCCTTTCGACCACATGGGGCCGATCTACACCTACCTGATCTACCTGCCCGCCTACACCCTGCCATGGGCGCCGTGCTGGATGCTCGGCGTGTGGCTGGCGCTGCGCAACTGGCGCCAAACCCCGCCCAACGTACGCTGGCTGGTGTGGAGCCTGGGCCTGCTGTTTGTCTTCTTCACCGCCAGCGGCAGCCGTCGCAGTTACTACGTGCTGCCGCTGGTGCCGTTTGCCCAACTGCTGGCAGCCTGGTGGCTGAGTGAGCGCCTGCAGAAAAACCCGGCCAGCGTGCCGCGCTGGCAAAAAGGCTTCGGCCTCACCGCCGGGTTGTTGCTGCTGGTGCTGGGAGTGATCTACCCCTGGACCACCGGCAACGGCGGTGTGACCCGCTTCGCCGAAGACGTGAAAGCCCAAGCGCAAAAAACCGCGCCGTGGCAAGACTGGCAAATGGTGCTGGTGGAGGTCGACAACAAACTGCCGATGTACCTGCAAAATGGCGGCAAGGCGTTCTATTACGTCAGCGAAACCCAAGACTTCCCCCGCCAGGGCAACAGCGCCGCCCTGATGGCCTGGCTGGACAAAACCAGCGGCCAACACTTCGACCCGCTCCACACAATAATCGTCGCGCAGTGGTCCAAAGAAGACCCAACGCCATTCGCCTACCTGGGCGCGGATCATCAAGTAATCACCACCCAGCCGGATAACGGCGAGCGGTTATTTCAAAAGCGCGAGGCCGGCAGCGTGGCGTTCATCCCCGCGGCGCGCTGACTTCCACAGAGAAACAGATTTGTGCAGGTATTGAAGCTGTACTCGGTAAAAAATGTGGGAGCGGGCTTGCTCGCGAATGCGGTGTACCAGCCACCAAATCCATCAACTGACCCACCGCTTTCGCGAGCAAGCCCGCTCCCACAGTTGGACCGAGTTCGGCTCTGCATTTCTGTGAGAGCTGGCTCGCCTGCGAATGCGATGGCTGATACCAGCCCGATGAGGCCGAACACTATCCCTGTGGCGAGCGGGCTTGTCGAATCGTCGCACCGCCCGCGTTGGGTTGCGAAGCGACCCTAAAAGGAGGAATGCGGTGAGTCAGGCACTCTTCGGCTGCTGATTTTGGGGCTGCTCTGCAGCCCAACGCCGGGCAAGCCCGCTCGCCACAGGGAACGGATATTCCCCCCATCCCTCTCAAGATCAAATCCTGCGACGCCGGTCAAGCTGAGGAATCGCCGCCTGCGGCACCTCCACACGCTGCACCTGCGTCACCGTCCTGGCCGCCAACTGCGCCAGCGTCGGCTGGCTGAACAACGTCCGCGCATCCACATCCAGCCCCGCCTTGCGCATCCGCGCCACCAGGCTCACCGCCAGCAACGAATGCCCACCCAGCTCAAAAAAGTGGTCATGCCGCCCCACCCGCTCAACCTTCAACACCTCGGCCCAAATACCCGCCATCAATGTTTCCACCTCCCCCACCGGCGCCTCATACGCCCGGCTCACTACCGCGTCCAACCCCGGTTCCGGCAACGCCTTGCGATCCAGTTTCCCCGCAGGATTGAGCGGCAACGCCTCCAGCTGCACAAAGGCCGCAGGCACCATGTATTCCGGCAATTGCTCCAGCACATAAGTGCGCAACGCCTCCAGCCCCGGCGCCTCCCCGCGCAGAGTGAAGTAAGCGACCAACCGCTCATCACGAATCAGTACCGCCACTTCACGCAACGCCGGGTGCGACGCCAGCCGCGATTCAATCTCGCCCAACTCCAAACGCACGCCACGCAGCTTGACCTGGAAGTCATTGCGCCCCAGAAACTCCAGGTTGCCATCCGGCAAGTAACGCACCAGATCCCCGGTGCGATACAAACGATCACCCGCCACAAACGGGCTGTCGATAAACCGCTCAGCCGTCATCTGCTCCAACCCGAGATAGCCCCGCGCAACCCCAACCCCACCAATATGCAACTGCCCGCTGACGCCCATCGGCACCGGCGCATCCTGTTCATCCAGCACATACAGGCGGGTATTGTTGATCGCCCGGCCAATCGGCAATTGCAGCGCAGGCACCGGCGCGCCCGGCTCCAACGTCCATGCGCTGCTGTCCACCGTGGCCTCGGTAGGGCCATAGACGTTGTGCAAGCGCACCCCGGGCAGACGCGCCTGCACACCACGGGCAATCGCTTCGGTCAGCTCACCGCCGCCACACAGTACGTCGGTAAGGCTGGTGCACAGCGCCGACTCTTCCAGTTCAAGGAACTGCTGCAACATGGCCGGCACAAACTTGATCACGGTGATCTTCTGCTCGCGGATCACCTGCGCCAGGTACGCCGGGTCGCGATGCCCATCCGGCCGCGCCAGCACCAGACGCATGCCATTGGTCAACGGCCAGAACAGCTCCCACACCGAGCCGTCGAAGCTGAACGGCGCACGTTGCAACAGCGCGCCACCTTCAGCATTCGGGCACAGTTGCGAGCCCCAGTGCATCAGGTTACCGAGGCCGCGGTGTTCGATCATCACGCCCTTGGGCGTGCCGGTAGAACCCGAGGTGTACATCACGTAGGCGAGGTTGGCGACGTTCAAGCCCGGCACCAACGGGTTGCCGCTAGGCGCATGGCGCCAGGTGCAGTGGTCGAAGTCGATCACCGGCATGGCAACGTCGCCGGGCAGGTCACGGGTGGCAGCGTGCACCAGCAGCGCCACGGGCTGGCTGTCGCTCAGCATGTAGGCCAGGCGCTCGCGCGGGTAGCCGGGGTCCAACGGCACGTAGGCGCCGCCGGCTTTGAGAATCGCCAGCAGGCCCACCACCAAATCCAGCCCGCGCTCGACGCACAGCGCCACCCGTGAATCCGGCCTCACGCCGCGCTCACGCAAGTGGAAGGCGAGCCTGTTGGCGCGTTCGTTAAGGTCGCGGTAGCTCAGTTGCAGCTCACCGGCCTGCACCGCGATGGCGTGGGGAATATGCCGCGCATGCGCTTCGAACAGCGCCTGTACGGTGAGTGTGTCGGGGTAATCGGTTTCGGTGGCGTTGAAGTCCAGCAACAGCGTGTGCCGCTCACTGGAAGGCAGCACTTGCACATCACGCAGTGGCATATTCGGGACATGCTCCAGTGCGTACACCACCCCATGCAACGCGGTGTGGAGATAACCCAACAGGCGCTCTGCACCAACCGTGCGCGGCGCTTTGGCCTTGAGGCGAAAGCCGCTGGCCGTGTCGTCAACCGTGAGCATCAGCGGGTAACTGAGGATGTCTTCACTGCTGAGCAACGCGATGCCCGGCACCAGGTTCAGGTTTGGGTCGGCGCTGGTGTGACGGTAATTGAGCAGGCTGTTGAACAACGGTGACGCGCCGCTGCAACGCTGGGCCAGCGCCAGCGAAGCCTGTTCATGGACAAGCAAGGCACTCAACTGGGCGTGGGTGTCATTCAGCGCACCGACCACCGTTTGCCCGGCCAGACGCACGCGCAGCGGCAAGGTATTGATGAACATGCCCAAAGCGCGGTCAGCGCCCTCGCCTGCCTGCAAACGGCCGAGCAGCACAGTGCCGAACACCACATCATCACGGCCGGCGACGCGGCTGAGTACCTGCGCCCAAGCCAGATGAAACAAGCTCGCGGCGCTGACCCCAAGGCCACGTGCCTGCGCGCGCAGGCGCAGGTTGAGCGCGTCGGTCAGCGGTTGTTCAAACGCCTCGATGTCGGCGCGGTCCGCCTGGCGCTCCTGCAACCCGAAGGCCAGGGTTGGCTCATCGACATCGCCCAAGCGCTCGCGGAAGAACGCTTCATGGGCCGCGTGGCGCGCGGGCGAGCGAGTTTGCGCGACCACATTGCGATAAGGCACCGGCACCGGCAGTTGCGCCTGTTCATTGAGCAAGTGGGCGCGAATTTCATCCACCAGAACGCTGGTCGAGGTAGCGTCGTTGACCAGATGGTGGAAGCGCAATCGGGCGATCCAACGCCGGTTGTGCGGCTCTTCGGCATAGTCCAGGGCCATCAGCGGCGCCTGGCGCAAGTCCAGTGGCGGTGAAGGCTCGCGCAGTGGCTCAACGCGCAATTGAGCCTTTCGCCACACCACTTGCATCGGCTGCTCAAGGGCATCCCACGCCAGGCTGGTGCGCAGAATGTCGTGGCGGTTAATCACCTGTTGCAGCGCCTGGGCAAAGGCATCGAATTGCTCGCGGCGCGCAAAGCTGAACATCGCATGTTGCTGGTACGGGTCGCGCGCGTCGGTGATGTGGTGGTAGAGCAAGCCTTCCTGCAACGGCGCCAGCGGGTAGATGTCCTGCACGTTCGCCGCGCCACCGGGGATGCCGGCGAGGATGCGTTCAAGGCTGGGTGAGTCCAGCTCGGCGAGAGTGAGCATGTCGGTGGTGATAGCGCGGCAACCTGGCGGAATCCGGTTGGCGGGCACCTCCACGTCGCTGCCGGAACTGGCCGCCGCAAGCGCCGCAAGGGTCGGCTGGCCGAACAGCACTTGCACATCGGCGCGCAAACCGGCCTGGCGCATGCGCTGCACCAATTGCACGGCTAGCAGCGAATGCCCGCCCAGTTCGAAGAAATGATCGTGACGCCCGACCTGCTGCACCTGCAACAGCTCGGTCCAAATCTGCGCCAGGGTACTTTCTGCGCCGTCACGCGGGGCTTCGAACACCCGCGTGACAAAGGCCGCCTTGGTCGGTGAAGGCAGCGCCTTGCGGTCGAGTTTGCCATTGGCGGTGAGCGGGAAAACCTCAAGCTTCACATAGGCAGCGGGCAGCATGTAGTCCGCCAGGGTGCCTTGCAAATGGGTACGCAGCGCTTCGATTTCGACGCCATAGTGTTCAACAAACCAAGCGAGCAACTGCCCTTCGCGGTACTGCACCACGGCTTCCTTGATCGCCGGGTGGGCGGCCAGCGCGGTTTCGATTTCCCCCAGCTCAATGCGCACACCCCGGATTTTCACCTGGTCGTCATTGCGGCCCAGGTATTCCAGGTTGCCGTCGGGCAGCCAGCGCGCCAAGTCGCCGCTGCGGTACATTCTGCCGCCGCTAAAGGGGTCGTCAAGAAAGCGCTCCGCCGTCAGTTCAGGGCGATTCAAATAACCGCGCGCCACGCCTTTGCCGCCGACATACAACTCCCCCGCCGCGCCAATCGGCACCGGGCGTTGTCGTTCGTCCAGCAGGTACACGCTGGCATTGGCAATGGGCGCGCCGATGTGCAACGGCTGGCCGACTTCCGCGCGCCCGGAGGTGGCGACCACCGTAGCTTCGGTGGGGCCATAGTTGTTGATCACATCAAAGGTCTGCGCGCGGTTGAACGCGCGCAGGCGGTCGCCGCCGATGAGCAAGGTGCGCAGGGTCGGATGGTCCATGCGCTGGCTGAAAGCGTACTCGGCCACCGGGGTCGGCAAAAAACACACGTCCAGCGGCTGCGCGCGCCACCAGCTCAGCAGCGCGTCGATGTCTTCGGCGCCGTCGTGTGCCGGCGGCAGGTGCAGCGTTGCGCCTACGCACAGCGCCGGCCAGACTTCCCAGGCCATCGCATCAAAACCAAACCCGGCGACACTGGCGGTGTGGCTGCCGGCATGCAGGTTGAACGTCCGGCAGTGCCAGTCCACCAGGTTCGACACAGTGTGGTGCTCAACCATCACGCCCTTGGGCAACCCGGTGGAGCCGGAGGTGTAGATGACATAGGCCAGGTTCGACGGTTTTACCGCCACGCGCGGGTTGTCGCCAAGGTCGGCGCCGGGGTGGTCGAGCAACAGCACCGGCACCTCGGACGCGGGCAGTCGATGCCGCAAGTCGTGCTGGGTGAGCACCGCCACGGGTGCGCTGTCGTGCAGCAAGTAATTCAGGCGCTCGGCGGGATGGGCCGGGTCCACCGGCACATAGCAGGCGCCAGACTTGAGAATCGCGAGCAGCCCCGCCAACGTGTCCAGGCCGCGTCGGGCGAGGATCACCACGCGGTCATCCGGTTTTACGCCCAGCGCCAACAGTTGATGAGCCAGTGCGTTGGCTTGCTGATCGAGTTGCGCGTAGGTCAGTTGCTGGCCCCGATACACCGCCGCAATCGCGTCCGGTGTGCGCGCGGCTTGCAAGGCGATACGTTCGTGCAGGGTGTGCGGTTCAGAGGTGGGCTGTGCGGTGGCATTCCAGCGTTGCAACTGCGCCTGCTCGGCAGGCGTCACCAGTGAAAATTCAGCCACGGGCAGCGCGGTATTTTCCAACCCCTGCTCCAGCAGCCAGGTAAAGCGCTGCGCCAACGCCTGCACATCGTCATGGCGGAAATAGGCCTCGTTGTACACGCAGTGCAGGCACGCGGTGTCCTGAAAACGGTTGCTGCGCAGGTGGATGGCAATCGGCAACGGTTCATGGTGGTTGGAGACTTTGACCGCGCGCGCCTGGACGCTGCCGTAACGCAGGTCGTGGTCATCCTGCTCGAAGGACACCGACAGGTCGAACAGCTGGCCGCGATCAGCACGGCGCAGGCCCAGCTCGCGGTTCATCTCGCTCAGGGGGAAACGCTGGTGACGGAAATCCTGCTTGAGCTGGTCGCGCACGCCACGCACCACGGCGCTGAACGCTAACGCCTCGTCGAACTGAAACCGCACCGCACTCACCTGGGCAAATAGCCCCACGGTGGAGCGAAAGCGCGCGTTGGAGCGGTTGAGAATCGGCAGCCCCACCACCCACTCGTCACGCTGGTGAGTGCGGGTGAAGTACACATACATTGCCGCCAATAACACATGGAACGCCGAGGCCTGGTAACGCTGGGCGACTTGCTCCATGCGGTTGAGCAACGCCAGCGGAAACGGCGCCACGAGGGTATTGCTTGGCGCCTGGGCGTTCAGCCTCGGCGTGAGCAACGGCTCGGGCAGCACCCGGTATTTATCCAGCCAATAGGCACGGTCGCGGGCGTAGCGGGCAGATTGCTGGTAGCGCTGATCGGTGTCGATAAAGTCGACATAAGACGGCGCCACCAGCTCCGGTTGCCGCCCGTGTTGCAGGGTGGTGTACAGCTGAGCCAGGGACTGCAGCATCTGGCCAAAACCCCAGCCGTCGAGGATCAGGTGATGGGCCTGGGTGCCGAGCCGGTAATGGTCGTCGGCGAGCTTGACCAGAAAAAAGCGAAACAGCGGCTCGCCCGTCATGGCATAGGGCCGAGCCATTTGCGCTTGCATCAGGGCCTGGGTCGCGCGTTGCGGGTCGGGCAAGCTGGAAAAATCGTGAAACGCCACGTCGGCCGCCAGCGTGGCCGCGAAGGTTTGGCGAGGCAAACCCTGCGCGTCGCTGTGCAGTTGGGTACGCAACGCATCGTGCCGGGCCACCAACAGCTCGACGGCGCGCCTGATCAACTCGGGCTCTACCGGGCCTGGAAACTCGACATAGCCGCCAATGTTGTACAGCGGCGAATCGCCCGCGCGCAGCTGGTCAAGCCAGATGTCCTGTTGGGCGGCGGTGAGGGGAAAGCTGGCCGTCGAGCTGCAGAGATGCGTCATAAGATCCTTCTCATGGGGGTCAGGCACTGGCCGCGCAGGTGGCCCAATACGCCGAAATTGCCGGATTTGAGCATGGGTGCATGGGGCTGTCTGACACCTGAAACCCGGACACTCAATGGGCCGGAAACGGGCTTGGCTGAAGGTTCATTACTGAAACGATTAAAAGGCTGTAGGACATTGGCTATATCTGGCCGATGCCGGGAGGTGGAAAACTTGTCGTAAGAATATTTTCTGTTTAACTATCAACTAGTTAATTCGATTTAAAGTTTATCTGTGGGTTTTCGTAGGCGAAACATCCCGTCAGAAGCGTCGAATTAATGACGTGGTTTTTATGGCAGGTTGTGTCCCTCGTTTCCGCTACATACGTAGGACATTTCGCTATGGCTAAATAAAATCTCGAACGCCGAGCTACGTTCAACGCGAGTTACGTTCAAGGAATACGGACCGCCCCACACAGACCGGGCGCACCCGTCGACGGTTTTCGACATCAAGGATGAGATGGCTATGAGTCTGACACGCAGCATTACCAACACCCACAGCCCGCAGTTTTACGCTGAAATGGGCGAGTTGATTTCAAACAGCGGCCAGGAAAACTTTGCCGCCAACATGCTGCACCTGGTGGACAAATGGGTGCCGATCGATCTAGTGGACCTGAGTGAGTGGACCCTCGATGAATTGCGCGACAACGTGCGCGACATCAAGCTGCTGGGCAGCGCCGGCCTGAAAAAGGACTTGTCAGCGCCGCAAACCCCGCACGCCCTTAAAGACCACCCGCTGCTGCGCGAAATGCTGAAAATGCAGGACCCGCTGCTGATCCAGATGAAGGCCAAGGCCGACAGCGCGCACCCACGCGGCACCTCGCACCAGTGCAATCTGGTGTCGCGCCAGGGTAATCGGCGTTGTGTGATTTCGTTGTATCGCCCGCCCACGCTGCGCGGGTTTTCCCTCGCGGAGCTGTCGTTTCTCAAGAGCCTGTCGGACACCCTGTTGCCGCTGATGGAACGTCATGCACAGATCCTGCGCCAAGCGCCCCATGCAGACGCCGAGCCCGCGCAGAACCTGTTGGAGCAATCGCAGTTGCAGCGCGAGTTCTACAAGCGTTTGTCACTCAGCGACATCACCCTGTCGGCGCGCGAGCAGGAAGTGTGCCTTGGCCTTTTGACCGGCGGCACCGTGCCGCAAATGGCGGAAAAACTCAGCGTGAAAAACAGCTCGATTGAAACCTACCTCAAACGGGCCGCCGCCAAACTGGGTGTGAGCGGCCGGCATGGCTTGGCCAAATGGATGGTTGGCGCCTGATGAACACACGGATAATCACCACCGCTGGCTTGGCATGGATGCTCGGCGGTTGTTCGCTGATCCCGGACTACCAGCGGCCCTCGGCGCCGGTGCCTGCGCAGTTTCCGCACACGGGGGTGTACAGCCAGGCGCAGGCCGGCACGGTGGCCGTCAAGCCGGACTGGCAGGTGCTGTTTCACGACCCGGCCTTGCAGCAGTTGATTGGTGACGCGTTGGTCAACAACCGCGACCTGCGGGTGGCGGCGCTGAACGTAGAGGCGTTCCAGGCGCAGTACCGCATTCAGCGTGCGGACCTGTTCCCGGCGGTGTCTGCCACCGGCCTCGGCAAGCGCCAGAAACTACCCGGCGACGTGACGGGGACCGGCCAGTCTGCGATCACGTCGAACTACTCCGCCACTCTGGGTCTCAGCGCCTACGAGCTGGATTTTTTCGGCCGTGTGCGCAGCCTCAGCGAACAGGCAATGCTCACTTATTTAGGCACCGAAGAGGCACGGCGCAGCGCGCAATTGAGCCTGGTCGCGAATGTCGCAAACGCCTACCTGACCTGGCGCGCCGATCAGGAGCTGCTGGCCCTGGCCCGGCAAACCCTGGTGGCCAACGATCACAGTTGGCAGCTGACCAACCGCAGCAAGAGCGCGGGCAAGGCCTCGGCGCTGGACGTGGTGCAGGCCCGCACGGCGGTCGAAAGCACCCGCGCCAGCGTGGCGCGGTATGAGCGCCAGGTCGCGCAGGACCTGAACAGCCTCGCCCTGCTCGTCGGCGGCCCGGTGGACGAGCACTTGCCGTCGCGCCCACTGGCGGATGACTTGGTGGCACGTGTACCCGCTGGCCTGCCGTCGGATCTGCTGCAAAGACGCCCGGATATCCTCCAGGCCGAATACCAGTTGCAGGCGGCCAACGCGAATATCGGTGCGGCCCGCGCTGCGTTTTTTCCCTCGGTGACCCTCACGGCTAACGCGGGCAGTACCAGCACGGAGCTGTCGGGGTTGTTCAAGGGTGGTTCGGGCACCTGGACCTTTCAGCCGCAGATCAACCTGCCGATCTTCAACGCCGGCAGCCTGCGCGCCAGCCTTGATTACGCCAAGCTGCAAAAAGACATCACCGTGGCGCAGTACGAAAAATCGATCCAGACCGCTTTCCAGGAAGTCGCCGACGGCCTCGCCGCCCGGCAAACCTTCACCGACCAGCTGGATGCGCAACGGGATTTCGTCGCCGCCAACCAGGCCTATTACGACCTGGCCCAACACCGCTACCGCAGCGGCGTGGACAGCAACCTGACCTTCCTCGATGCACAACGCTCGCTGTTCAGCTCGCAACAGGCGCTGATCGTGGACCGGCTGGCGCAATTGGTGGCGGAAGTGAATTTGTACACGGCGCTGGGGGGCGCGTGGGCCGACGCGCCGGTAATGACGGCGCGGCGTTGATGTGGGAGCGGGCTTGCTCGCGAATACGGAGTGTCAGCCAATACATCTGGCACTGAACCACCGCATTCGCGAGCAAGCCCGCTCCCACAGGGAATCTGCGGCACTTCAAAAATCTCCACTGGCAAAGCCATCGCGCCAGCCACTCTCTTACCAGCTACGCATCGCCAGGCTGTGGGGCGAAAACTTGGCGAACTGCCAGCGCAGTGCACCGCCCGAAACAATTACTCGCCAAACAATTCGACGATCAGGTTGAACAGCGTGGTCTTTACGGCGCTGTCCAGCTCGGTCCAGGCCAGGCCTGTGGTGGCCTGGAACGCACCCAACTCAAGATGACGCGACACGCAATTGGCCGGCAGCGCCCGCGCCGCTTGCAACGGCAGCACGCCGACGCCCAACCCGGCGGACACCAGCGCGAGCATGGTGGTGAACTCGCCCAACTCTGCAGCGATGTCCAGGGTAATGCCCACCGCCTGAATAAACTCATCATGAAAACCCGGTGCATACCGCCGCGCCAGTATGTACACCGGCACCGCCAGCAAGTCAGCGGGATGGATTGACTGGCAGGCGGCCAATGGGTGATCCATCGGCAACGCCACGCAGAAACTTTCACGCAGCACGGCGCGGGTCTGAACGCCGAGGTGGGCGGCAGGCAGGCGCATCAGGCCGAAATCCAGCAGGCCATTTTTCAGCGCGGCGGCTTGATCGGGGCCGGGCATGTCCTTGAGTTCCAGCTCGATACGCGGGTAGCGCTGGTGCACTGCGCGAATCAATTCGGGCAGCAATTGCGGCAACACCGACGACACAAAGCCCAGGCGCACGCGGCCGATCTCGCCACGGTTGGAGGCCCGCGCCGCATCGGCCGCACGGGCGGCCTGATGCAAGGTGGCTTGGGCTTCGGGCAGGAACGCGCGGCCCGCGTCAGTCAACGTGACCGAATGCCGGTTGCGGTCGAGCAGGCGCACGCCCAGGCCACTTTCGAGCAGTTTGATCTGCATGCTCAACGCCGGTTGCACGATGGATAACTGCACCGCCGCCCGGCCGAAATGCAGTTCCTGAGCGAGCACCACAAAGGCACGCAAGTGCTTGAGCTCCATCAAGCGTCTCCGGTTATCACGAACATTGATCACCCGATCACAAATGAAAATTGGACGCTGATTAGCGCCTGCGGTGAAGTAATACCCCGTCATACACGATAGGTCGGGGCTTGGCCTATAACAATGAAAACAAGGAGGCACCATGCTGGGCATGGCTAGCGACACGTATCGGCTGCGGAACGCATTGGTCACGATTATCGGATTGATAGTGTTGATCACCCACGTCAAGGCGAACCGGGTTGTCAGTGATGCATAGGAGAGGTAACCCATGAAAAGCGTTTTAGACAACTTCCGCCTGGATGGCCGGCTCGCGCTGGTCACCGGTTCCAGCGCCGGTATCGGCCTGGCGATTGCTCGCGGCCTGGCCCAGGCCGGCGCGCAGGTGGTGCTCAACGGGCGCAACCGCAGCACCTTGCGTGACGCGGCGGCGCTGCTGGCAGCGCAAGGTTTGCAGGTGCATACCCAGGCGTTTGATGTCACCGACAGCGCGGCGATTCAGGCCGCCGTCGCCGATATCGAAGAACGTCTTGGCCCGCTGGAAATCCTCGTGAACAACGCGGGCATGCAGCGCCGTGGCCCGCTCGAAGACTACAGCGAGCAGCACTGGCGCGAGTTGATAACCACCAACCTCGACAGCGCCTTCCTGGTCGGCCAGGCCGTGGCGCGTGCGATGATCCCGCGCAAGCGTGGGCGCATTATCAATATCTGTTCGGTGCAAAGTGAGTTGGGTCGCCCGGGTATTGCGCCGTATGCGGCGAGCAAGGGCGCGCTGAAGATGCTGACCAAAGGCATGGCCATCGACTGGGGCCCGCATGGCCTGACGGTCAACGGCATCGGCCCCGGCTACTTCAAGACGGAGCTGAACGCTAATTTGGTAGCCAACCCCGAATTCAGCGACTGGCTGGTGCAACGCACCCCGAGCCGGCGCTGGGGCGACGTCGAAGAACTGGCGGGCGCAGCGGTGTTTCTCGCCAGCGATGCGGCCAGTTTCGTGAACGGTCATATTCTGTACGTCGACGGTGGCATCACCGCGTCGCTGTAACTTTGGAGAACCTTATGCACGCCATTGTCTGCCACGCTTCAAAAGACCTGCGGGTCGACCCTCAGGATGAGCCGCAAACCCTCGCCCCCGATCAGTTGCGCGTGCGCATCGCCCGGGGCGGCATCTGCGGCTCGGATTTGCACTATTACCAGCACGGCGGCTTCGGCACCGTGCGCCTGCGCGAGCCGATGGTGCTGGGCCATGAAGTGTCGGCGGTGATTGATGCGGTGGGCAGTGACGCCGGTTTGTTCAAGGTTGGCCAGCGCATTGCGGTGTCGCCGTCACGCCCGTGCGGGGGTTGCCGGTATTGCCATCAGGGCCTGCCGAATCACTGCCTGAACATGCGTTTTTACGGCAGCGCGATGCCTTTCCCGCACATTCAGGGCGCGTTTCGCCAGAGCCTGGTGATCGAGACGCACCAGGCCCATCGGCTGGCCGACACCGTCAGCCTCGCTGAAGGTGCATTGGCCGAGCCGTTGTCGGTAGGTTTGCATGCGATCCAACGTGCGGGCGCCGTGTTCGGCAAACGCGTGCTGGTGACCGGCTGCGGCCCCATCGGCAACCTGCTGATCGGCAGCCTGCGCGCTGCCGGGGCGGGTGAAATTGTTGCGGTGGACTTGTCCGCCAGCGCCCTCGCCTGCGCCGAAAAAATGGGCGCCACGCGCACGCACAACATTGCCGACGGGGCCGACGCACTCAAGCGCTACGCCGCTGAAAAGGGTTATTTCGACGTGATGTTCGAAGTCTCCGGCAGTGCCCAGGCGCTGCGCAACGGCATGGAATGCATCGCCCCTCGCGGCGTGTTGGTAACCGTCGGTTTGGGCGGTGATGTGTCACTGCCGTTGAACCTGCTGGTGAGCCGCGAGATCGACCTGCGCGGAACCTTCCGCTTCCACCCGGAATTCGCCCAGGCGGTGGATTTGCTGAATCGGCGAGTGATCGATGTGCGCCCGGTGATTTCCCACACCGTGCCGTTTGGCGATGCGGTGCAGGCGTTTGAGCTGGCGGCGGACAAAACGCAGGCGATGAAGGTGGTGCTGGATTTCGGTGTGCCGGACTAGTTATCAAGCCCGATCTGCATTGCGGGCGAGCGCGTGCCCGGCGCGATGGACCTGCCAGTGGAGATGTTGAAATGCCGCTGATCCCCTGTGGGAGCTGGCTTGCCTGCGATAGCGGTGGGTCAGGCGGCATCTCTATTGGCAATGCCGCCGACATCGCAGGCAAGCCAGCTCCCACATTGGATCTCTATTGTTTTTGGGGATGTCAGCGCTCTTCCAATCGATCGCGCAAAAAACGATGGCTTGTGGAGAATAACCGCCGGTAGGTGAGCAGCACCGCACCGACGGTGCCCAGTGCCGAGGAAGCGGCGATCAGGAACATGATCACGATCTGATAGCGCACTGCGTCCACCGGGCTTTCCCCCGCCAGCACCTGGCCGGTCATCATGCCGGGCAGGCTGACGATGCCGACCACCGTCATCTGGTTCAGCGTCGGGATCATCCCGGCGCGCACCGCTTGACGTATCGCCTCTTGCGCAGCCTCCCAGCGTGAACCGCCCAGGGCCAGGATCATTTCGATGGTGTTGCGACCCGAGGTCAACTCCTGGGTCATGCGCTCAATGCCCAACGACACGCCAGTGAGGGTATTGCCGAGAATCATGCCAAGAATCGGAATCGCATACTGCGGCTCGTACCACGGGTGAATGCGGATGACCGCAAACAAGCCCACCGCCGTCACCAGCCAGGAACTGCCCCACACCGACAGGATGCTGTCGACCCGCTGCCCCTTGTACGTGCGCCGCCCGCGCCCGGCTGCCGAGATGCCGGCGATCAAGGTCATCGCGCACATCAGCGGCAGCACCACGTACCAGTAGGCGAACTCAAACACCCAGCCGAGCAGGTAACCGATCGCCAGCAACTGCACCACCGTGCGCACCGCTGCCCACAACAGTTGGCGCCCCAGGCCCAGGCGCAGCAGCAACGAGAGCGCGCCATTGATCAGGATCAGCGAGGCGGCGATGCCCATGTCCAGCGCCGTGAGGTTTTGGTAGTTCATGGCTGAGCCGCTCCGCTCAATACGCCGGCGTCCATGTGCAAATGGATGTCGCTCATGCGCTGCGCCTGCTCAAGGTCGTGAGACACCCAGATATAAGCGCGGGCCTTATCTGCGGCAAACCAGGCGTCGATCAGTGCTTCTACATCGCGTGACGACGTGGGGTCGAGGGCGGCCGTCGGTTCGTCCAGCAACAGCACTTCGGGATTGAGCTGCAGGGTGCGAATCAACGAGACCACTTGGGATTCGCCCCCCGACAGGTCGCCGGCGTTTTTTGCAAGGAAGTCCGAGGACTTGCCGGCATGCCCCAGCAGCGTGGTGACGACGTGCACATCGAAGCTGCGTGCGCGGAGTGTTTTGAGGCTGAACGGGAAACGCAGGTTGTCTTCCACCGTGCCCTCAAGCAGCGCCGGGCGTTGCGACAGGTAGCTGATATGGCTGCGGTAGTGGGGAATCTGCGCGTTGGCGATCGGCTGGTTGTTCCACAGGACCTGCCCCGAGGTGGGCGTGTCGAGCAATGCCAGCGCCCGCAGGAACACGCTTTTGCCGGAACCGGATGCGCCGGTGATCGACACGCGGTCGCAGGCCCGCAGGGTGAAATCGGTGGGTTGGAGCAAGGGCACGTGGCGGCGCTCGTCCGTGCGCGTGAGGGCGCGGGTTTCTATCAGTGCGCTCATGGACGCGGTGTTCCTCTCAAACCTGTTGGGCGCAATGGTGCGGCAGGCCCACGAAGATTTCATGAAAAAATTCAAACTATCGCCACCCCAGTCGTTCACACCCTTACGTACAACGTTAGGCAGGAGGCGACATGCAATACCGACAACTGGGCCATTCAGGTCTGCTGGTATCCGAAATCGTACTGGGCACCGTGCCATTTGGCGGTCGTGCCGAGTTCGAAAAATGCGGTTCGGTGGACGTGCCCCAGGCCAAGCGCATGTTCGACATCGCGTTCGACGCCGGGGTCAACATGATCGACACCGCCGACCTCTACTCCCACGGGCTGGCCGAAGAAGTGGTAGGCAAAGCCCTCGGCGACAAGCGCCATGACGTGCTGCTCGCCACCAAGGGCCGCAGCCCCGTGGACAAGAACCCGAACAACTCGGGTTCGTCGCGCTACCATCTGATTCGCGCCTGCGAAGCCAGTTTGAAGCGCTTGGGCACCGACCATATCGACCTCTACCAGTTGCACAACTGGGACGGCATGACGCCGATCGAGGAAACCCTCGAAGCCCTGCGGCTGTTGGTCGGTTCGGGCAAGATTCGCTACTTCGGCACCAGCAACTTTACCGCCTGGCAGATGATGAAAACCCTGGGCAAAGCCGAACTGCACGGCATGCTCAAACCCATCACCCAGCAAATTTACTACACCCCGGAATCCCGCGAGGCCGAGTACGAGTTGCTGCCGTTGGCGCTCGACCAGTCCATCGGCACGTTGGTGTGGGGCCCGATGGGCGAAGGCCTGCTGACGGGTTCGACGCGTCGCGGGCAGAAGCCTCCTGCCAACACCCGTCAGGGCAGCGACTGGCCGGAACCCTATGTACATGATTACGAGCGCGCTCTGGACATCATCGAAACCCTCGCCGCCGTCGGTGATGAACACGGGGTATCGGTGGCGCGCACCTGCCTGGCGTGGCTCAAGGACCGTCCGGGGATCACCTCGCTGATTGTCGGCGCCAGGACCGAGGAACACCTGCGCGACAACCTCGCCGCGACTGAATTGAAACTCAGCGAAGACCAGTCCTCGCGCATCGAAGCCGCCACGCGACGCCAGCCGCTGTACCCGTACTGGCATCGGTTTACCGCCGGGATTGATCGCTTTGACCCGGCTGAACAGCCATTCCTGAAAGAGCATCAAAAGACCATGGATGCCCGTAAGGACAAGTAAAAGCCCTGGCGAACACTGAACCTTTGAGGAGGGAGTTTGCTTGCGCTGGACTGCGTAGCAGTGCCATTTTTGGGGCCGCTTCGCGGCCCAGCGGGAGCAAGCTCCCTCGCCACAAGGAATTGTTGCCGCGCCTGAAAACTCAAGACCCGAACGTTGGCTGGGCGGAGTGTGTTTGAAACCTCGCCAACCCCATTGGGCAATGGACGACCGCCACCAACCCGTAAGGCGTGATCAGCGCTTGGGCACTAGGCCGATCGCGCACGCCACCACCGCCGGGTCGCCATCGCAGTGTGCTCGCGGGCTTATGGACGGCGGCACGATGCGGCCGTCAACCGCACGTAACACGGGGCGTTCGACGGTCGGCAGGCTGTGGGTGGGGTCGACAATTTCCATGCAGCGGCGCAACGAGTTGAAGTCCGGCGATTGCGAGAGAGACAAATGCAGGGTCTGGCTCACCGAAACCGACACCACCGAACTCAGCGCGCACTGGCCGTCATAGATCAGTGTGTGGCGGATTTGCGGGTTGTCATGGCAGTACTTCAGCAGGTTTACCTGCGTTGAACGCACCAGCGCCGTGTTGATGATCAACAGGTCGAACGCAACGCCCCCCGACCGCGTCAGCCCCATCAATTCATCAAACGAGCAGAGGGGGGCAATGCGGTGATAGCCCAGTTGATTGAGCATTTTCTCGATCTTGAGCCGTTGCAGGAAATCCGCATCGGCAATCAGAAGGCGTAACGCTTTATTTGACATAGGGTAAACCTGACAGTTGGGCATCAACGTCGATCATTCAACGGTGATCACGGTAACGGTCAGGTGCTAACGATGACTTTAAGGCGATTCTGAAACGGTAAGCAGGGGCACCCACCGACTTTTAAGAATCGCCTGAAAGCCTTGCCGATTTGCGCCCTCTAACATGGCTTGCGTCGCCCCACGTACCCATGGAATTCGCCTGTGTTGATGTCACTGTTCAGACTGCTGCTGCTCGCCGGCTTGATGCTCGCCCTCGCGCCTTCTGCCCGTGCGGCACTGAAGATCGAAGGCACCCGCCTGATCTATTTTGGCCAGGACAAGGCGGCGACCCTCGGCGTGGTCAACCAGGCATCCCAGGAAGTGGTGGTGCAAACCTGGATCACTGGCGAGGACGACTCGGCGGACCGCCGCGTGCCGTTTGCCGCGACCGAGCCGTTGGTGAGGCTCGGCGGCGGCGAGCATCACCAACTGCGCATCCTGTATGCCGGAGAAGGCTTGCCGACCGACCGTGAGTCGCTGTTATGGCTGAACATCATGGAAATCCCGCGCAAGCCGGAAGACCCCAACGCCGTGCAGTTTGCGATACGCCAACGCCTGAAGCTGTTCTATCGCCCGCAGCAGTTGACCGGCGGCTCCGCCGAGGCGGTGCAGCAACTGGTGTGGAGCAGCGCCGATGGGCACAGCATTACGGTGAGCAATCCGAGCGCTTATCACCTGTCACTGGTGAACCTGCACACCGACACTCAAGCGCTCAGCGACTACCTGTTGCTCAAGCCCCGGGAAAGCAAAACCCTCACGGCACCCGGCGTTCTGCCAACAGGCACCACCGTCCATTTCACCGAAATCACCGATATCGGCTTGCAGGCCCGCCACAGCGCGGCGCTCAAGTGATAGTTCGCGAGGAACTTGCACTTATGTCTCTCACCAAACGTTTTCTACCCTTGCTGCTGTGGGGCTGCGTTGCGCTGCCCGGCACCAGTTATGCATTGGCCTGCCGCGAGGATGGCACCAATTCGGTCATCACTTCCGAGGCGCTGGGTACCGCGCTGGCGGTCGCCGCCGATGCGCCCAATGGCTCTATCATCTGGGAGTCTGGCCCGCGCAGCGTGAATGTGATTTGCAAGGACGACTTCTTCCACGGGCGTGAAGAAGTGTACTTCTACGTCAACCCGGCGCGCGTCAGCATTGGCAAGGGTATCCGCGTGGGCATCCGCTACAACAACGTGCCGATCACTCAAAGCTCCGGCAAGGTCGGCACCGGGTTCTTTTCCGACCGAGGTTGCACCGCGTCCAATTGCGTGGGTTGGGACAAGGCCCGGTTCACCCTCAATTTCAGCGTATTCATAGAGAAGTACGACCCCACGCCACCGAGTGGCCAAGCCAGCCAGTTAACCTCCTACCGAGTATTTCAGCTGGATGGCGTGCTCGGGCTTAACCCTCGGCCCAACAGCAACTTTAACTACGTGGTCACCGGCATGAACGGCATCCGCTTCGTGCCGTGCACACCCGAACTGACCATCAGCCCCAGCACGGTGATTTTCCCCACCCCCTCGCGCAAGGCGTCGATCGGTGAGGTTGCCAGCACGGCGAATTTCAGTTTGAACCTGCGCAAGGGCTGCGACACGCCCTACACCGTCAGCGCACGCTTCGCGACCACGCCGGGGGGCGGAAGCGTGATCGACGGGTTGCTGGTGCCGCCCAACAACAGTTCGGTGGGCATTTTGTTGTCGCGCGCCGAGAGCGACAAGCAACTGCCGTTCAACACCTGGTTCACCCTCCAGGAGCTGATGGGGCTGGGCCAGAGCCACGATGAGTTTCGTGCCGACTTGAAATGGCGAACGCCGCCAGTGCCCGGCGCATTCGACGCCGCCGTGGTGGTGGATATGTACTACAAGTAGCGGCTTTTTAAGGATCGTCTTATGCCACCCGCACCGACGGGCGAATAATGTCTTGCGATGCGATTGAAAAGTTATCTGCTCCAGATCAACCCCGTCCTCTCCCGACCCGAAGCAGCCAGAAGGCTGCTTCGTATTTTCGCGACGGTGTTATTGATCGGCATCCTCAGCGGGGTCTATACGTTTCTGCTGTCGACCTTCAACAACGACATTTCCCAGCGACGCGGCTACATGAGCAGCGCGATTGCCGAGGCCCACACGTTTTTCACCAACCGTGAGGCCCTGCTCGAAAGCCTCAGCCTGTCAGCGGTGCGCAAGCAGTCGAGGCCCTACGCGCCCTCCCCGGAAGAACAACGCATGCTGCTGGGCGATACGCCAGGCAACCAGTGGAGCCTCTGGCTGACGGCACGCATGCGCGACTACCTCAAGGCCAAACAACTCAACTTGCTCTACGTGAACGCCGGCCCGAACCCGCAGGTCACCCGGCTGTACGACGCCACCGCGCAGGTGCTGCCGATCTCCACATACATGCTAAACCGCCTCAAGGCGCTGCAACACAGTGACCCGGCAACGCTCAACGAGCTGTGGCTCAGCGACACCACCGAGCAGCACGCACACCTGTACATTTTCATCCGCCTGGACGAACACGATGCCGAGTCAGGGTGGCTGGGCCTGGAGATGGAAAGCCGCGAGGTGTCCTCGGCGCTCAGCGATCAAAGCGCGGGCGAGTTCATGATGCTCAGCTCCCAGGGCCTGCTGGTGTTCACCAACAGCGCGGACGCGCGCCTGAGCCAGCAACGCTTCAGGCCCGGAGAAGAGAGCTTTTTCGGTTTCGTCGGCAACGGTTTCCTGCCCGATCACCTGGTGATTCGCAAACACTTGAAGTCTTCGGACTGGCAGCTGATGTACTCCATCGACTTGCGCGCCGTGATCAACGGCGTGTGGAAACAGCTGCTCGGTTCACTGCTGTTCTGCCTGCTCAGCCTGACGCTGATCTGGCTGGTGATGCGTCGGGTAGACCAGCGCTTTATCGTGCCCTCGATCCATCGGATCCAGGCGTTGATCGAAAGCGAGGCCTTCGGCCGCGACGTCATCCAGACCGCTCCCGTCGCCCTTTGCGTACTGCGCCGTACCGACGGCCAGGTGGTTCTGGAAAACACCCTGGCCCAACAATGGCTGGGCGACGGCCCCGAGCGCGAAGCGCTGCGCGCGGGCTGGATCGAGCAGGCCTTCGCTGGCGAGCCGGGCGAGCGCTCCGATTACTTTGAGACGGTCGACGGCCGTCACCTGTACCTGAGCAGCGCGCCGACCCGCTACAAAGGCGAAGACGTGCTGTTTTGCGCGTTCAGTGACATCAGCGCGAGAAAGCAAGTCGAGGCCGCGCTGGAAGAAGCACGGCACTCGGCCGATGCAGCCAACGCCGCGAAAACGCTGTTCCTGGCGACCATGAGCCACGAGATCCGCACGCCGCTGTATGGCGTGCTCGGCACCCTTGAATTGTTGGCGCGCACGCAGCTGGATGCCCAGCAAAAAGACTATCTGCACGCTATAGAGGGCTCATCTTCGACATTGCTGCAGTTGATCTGCGATGTACTCGACGTGTCAAAAATCGAGGCCGGGCAACTGGCCCTGGAACTGAGCGAGTTCTCGCCGCTGGACCTGGTGCACGAGATCATCCAGGGCCACGCCGCTGCCGCGCAGGGCAAAGGCCTGCAACTTTACGCCTGCTTTGATCCCAAGCTGCCCGAGCGGCTGATTGGCGACGTGACGCGTATTCGCCAGATTCTCAACAACCTGCTCAACAACGCAGTGAAATTCACCGACTACGGGCGCGTGGTGCTGCGGGTCAAAGTGCTCTGCCGCGAGGGCGAGCGCACCAGCCTGTTGTGGCAAGTCTCGGACACCGGCAAAGGCATTACTCAGGAAGACCAGGCGCTGATTTTCGAGCCGTTCTACCAGAGCGAAGGCAACACCCATGTGGTCGCCGGTACGGGTTTGGGGCTGCCGATTTGTCAGCGCCTTACCGAATTGATGAATGGCACTCTGCGCATGGTCAGCGAACTGGGGCTGGGCAGCAGTTTCAGCCTGACCCTGCCACTGGAAGAAGCGCCCACCGCGCCGATGACCCCGTTGCTGGCCGAGACCATTTACGTCGCCTCGCCGATCCCCGAACTGGCCCACGCCATCAGTGGCTGGTTACGCCGCTGGGGCGCCCGCGCACAGACCGGCCTGCCGACGCTGCCAGACACTCACCTGCTGCTGCAAGTGCACCCCGGCAACGTCGATCCGTTACTGGCGGCGGACTGGCCCGGCCCGGTGATCCATGTGAGCGGCAACGCCTGCAACACCCCGGAAACCGACGCGGGGGCGTGGCACGTCAACCTCAACCACTTGGGTGCGATTCATCAGGCGGTCAGCCAGGCCCAAGGGTTGTGGGTGGCCCGCAATGATGAACCGACGCGCCAGCGCAACCTGCAAAAGCTCAACCTGCACCTGCTGGTGGCCGAGGACAACATCATCAACCAACTGATTTTGCGCGACCAACTCGAAGAACTCGGCTGCACCGTGGAACTGGCGGCCGATGGTCAGGAAGCGCTGCAGCTGTACACCGCCGGCCAATTCGACGTGGTCCTGACGGACGTCAACATGCCCCACATCAACGGTTATGAACTGGCGCGCGAACTGCGGCGCCAAGGCTGCCCGTTGCCGATCATCGGGGCCACCGCCAACGCCATGCGCGGCGAGGCCGACCTGTGCCTGGCCGCCGGCATGAACCATTGCCTGGTCAAGCCCTTTGCGTTGCGAGCTCTATTCAACTCCCTGGCGCCTTATGCACGGATCACCCATGAAGCCTCTTAGTATTTTGATTGTCGAGGACCATCCCCTGCAGCACATCTACCTGCAGCACCTGCTGGGTGAGCTGGGGGATTTCATGCTCGAAACCGCCCAGGATGGCAAGGAAGCGCTGGCGCGTCTGCGCCAACGGGATTTCGACCTGGTACTGACCGACCTGCTGATGCCCGGCATGGACGGCGTGCAGTTTATCCAGTGCCTGGCCGGTCTGCGCTGCAAGCCAGCCCTGGCGATCATGAGCGCGGCCTCACGGCGCATGTTGATGGCGGCAAGCCTGGTGGCCAAGAACCTCGATGTGGAAGTGATCGGGCTGATCTCCAAACCGGTCGCCGTCGACGCGTTGCGCACGGTGGTGGACCAGCTCAAGAACAAGGCCCGCACACCCTCGCCCACGTTACCCGAGCACCTGGATATCGACCGGCACACGCTGGTGCAGGCCATGGGCAACGGCCAGTTCCAGGCGTGGTTCCAACCGAAAAAATCCCTCGCCAACGGGCGCATCGTCGCCGCCGAAGCGCTGGTGCGCTGGATGCACCCCGAGCAAGGCGTGATGCTCCCCGCTGCGTTCTTGCCGGCCATCAAGGCGTTTGAACTGGAAGAGCGCCTGTTGTGGCTGGTGCTCAAACAGGCGATCCATGCCCAGGAGCGTTGGCGCCAGCGCGGCTATGAAATTCCGGTGTCGATCAACCTGCCCACGCACCTGCTTAACAGCCATGACCTGGCCGATCGCCTGCTTGAGTTCGTGCTGCACTACGACGGTATCCCGGGGATGATCTGCTTCGAATTGATGGAGTGCTCGGTGCCGCAGGACATCAGCAACTTCTACGCCGGCGCCTGCCGCTTGCGCATTAAAGGCTTCGGGTTGTCCCAGGACGACTTCGGCAAAGGCTACAGCTCCTACCTCAATCTGGTGTCCACGCCGTTTACCGAACTCAAGATCGACCAGGCACTGGTCCAGGGCAGCCACGACAACGAAGGCATGGCCCAGGCATTGGCAAGCATCATCGCATTGGGTCGCAAGCTGGGGCTGACCGTGGTTGCCGAAGGCGTCGAGACGCCCCAGCAACTAGCGCTTTTGCGCAAGATAGACTGCAATCAAGTGCAGGGCTTTCTGATCTCCCACGCGGTTTCTTCCGATCAATTTCAACAACTTCTGAACAATGATGGCCCCGCGACATCTCACTAGCAGCTGGCGGTGGATTATCTGCCCGATTTAAGGACTAGACTCCTTCCAGTGCCGATTTTCCCTGCGCCTGCGGACCCCACTGATGAAGCACAACAACGCGGTTCTCGAAGCCTTTACTCGCAGCTCCTCTCGCTTGAACAAAGGCCTGATGGTGATGCTCGGGCTCGTGTTGCTGCTGGGCCTGAGCAACGTCTGGTCGCTGCAGCGCGCAGTGGATACTCGCTACGGCGCCATACGTTTTCATTTCGTGCGCCTGATGGAAAACCTCGAGCAGCAGGAGACGTACCTCAAGACCCTCGCGCACCCAGGCATCCAGGCCGAGTTGCTGCGGGCCACCGACGTTCAGGTCAGCCTGAAAAGCCGTATGGTCGATACCCGCCGCACGCTGTACGAAGGCCAGAAGTATTCATTCTCGGTACCGTTCAGCGTCAAGCTCGATGAACAGCTGGTGGACGCCGCCGCCAGGCCGCAGATTTTTGCCCTCGGCGCCCACCTCAGCAGTTATTACAGCGCGTTTTGGTCGTCTTCGCCGTACGAGGCGCCACAGACCTTTGTGTCTAACCGGCAGGCCCATTACTCCATCACCATTCCGTCCATCGGCTACCGCCACGGCGACAGCCCGAGCGACGCCGACAACCCGTCGGGGCTGATCAATGCGGTGCAGGACACCCTCGCGCAGGCGCCCCAGGTACTCGAGGCAGACCGTGTGTATTGGCAGGCGGGGCCTGCGCCCGAGCATCTGCTGGCGTACATCGGCATTCCCCTGGACGGCACGCACCAGGCGGTGGTTGGCACCTTGCTCGACCTGTCTCAAGCCGATGACATACAGCGCACGCTGGACCGTTCGGCGTTCGATGGCTTCACCCTGATCGCGCACGATGGCAGCACCTTCAACAGCACCGACGCCTTGGGCGCGTCACTCAGCGACGGCGTGCACTTCAGGGCGAACGGCTTTGAATTCAAGATTACCGAACCCGGTGAGCAGCCGTGGAGCGCGGTGTACACGCTCAGTTATGCGCATTTTTTCCACTATGCGCTGTGGCCGCTGAGCAGCCTGGCCCTGCTTTTTGCCAGCGTGATTGCCCTGGGCTGGGCCGGCAGCCGCTGGTACCGGCGCCAGGTCATCACGCCTGCACGCCTGGCCCACGAACGCATTGCCGAAAGCGTGGCCTTCAGCCGCGTGATCATCGACACCGCGCCCACCGGGTTGTGCGTGGTCCGGCGCAGTGACAACACTGTGCTGATCGAAAACCAGCGCGCCCAGCAATGGCCGGGGAGCGAGCGCCTGGTGGCGGCCCTGGCCGGTGTGCACGACAGCGCCGACAGCGGCGAGACCCACCTTGAAATCGAAGGCCGGCACCTGCAGATCGGCTTTGTGTCCACCCGCTATCAATCCGAAGACGTGCGCCTGTATGCCTTCAACGACATCACCCGGCACATCGACGACGCCACCGCCCTGGAAGACGCGCGCCGCGCCGCGGATGCCGCCAATGAAGCCAAAACGCTGTTCCTGGCGACCATGAGCCATGAAATCCGCACGCCGCTGTATGGCGTGCTCGGCACCCTTGAATTGCTCGGGCTGACTGAACTAGACCCGCAACAGAACACGTACCTGCACACCATCCAGCGCTCGTCGGCGACGTTGTTCCAACTGATCAGCAATGTGCTGGATGTGTCGAAAATCGAATCCGGGCAAATGGCAATCGAAGCCGTGGACTTCTGCCCGCTGGACATGCTCGAAGACACCCTGCACACCTACACGGCATTCGCGCAGCGCAAGGGTTTGCAACTCTACAGTTGCATCGATCCGCAATTGCCGGACTGCGTGATGGGCGACCCGATGCGCATTCGCCAGATCCTCAACAACCTGGTGAGCAATGCGCTTAAGTTCACCGACGTCGGGCGCGTGGTCATCCGCGCCAGGGTGACCGCGCGCGACACTGAAAGCGCCGACCTGGAATGGCAAGTCACTGACTCCGGCGTGGGTATTGCCGAGGCGCAGCAAGCCAAACTGTTCGACCTGTTTTATCAGGCGCCCGACACCTCCAGCGAAGGCGGCGCCGGCTTGGGCTTGCCCATATGCCGCTGGCTGGCGCAGATGATGGGCGGCGAAATCCGCGTCGTCAGCGAGCCAGGCCTGGGCAGCAGTTTCACCCTGAAACTGCGCTTGCCGCTGTGCTGCGGTGCACTGCCAAACCTGCCAGTGATAGAACCCAGCCTCACCCCGGTGTTTGTGCAGGCGCCGGTACGCGAGTTGGCGCAGTCGCTGTGTGACTGGCTCAATCGCCTGGGTGTTACGGCAGCCCTCGCCGCGCCCACACAGGCGCCGCACGGAGTGCTGGTGGACATGTTGCCAGACGAAAACGCTCCGACTGTGGCAGGCCAACGCGTGCTGTGTGTACCTGGCGCCCACAGTTTGCCCCTGCACACAGAAAGGGGTTGGGTGGTGGACATGCACGACGTGCGCGCGATTGCCGCCACCGTTTCACTGGCCCAGCATGGCCGGGATACGCCTGCGCCCATAGTCCGGCCGCAGAGCGCCGGGCAATTGGGCTTGCGCATCCTGGTTGCCGAGGACAACCCGGTGAACCAGGCGGTGATCAAGGAGCAACTGCAGGCGCTCGGCTGCTCGGTCACCCTGGCCGCCAACGGCGAGCAGGCGCTGCAGCTTTGGCAGCCGCAGGCCTTTGACCTGGTGCTGACCGACGTGAACATGCCGTTGATGAACGGCTATGAACTCGCCACGATTTTGCGCGAGCATGACCCCCACTTGCCGATTATTGGCGTGACCGCCAACGCCATGCGTGAAGAAGGCGTGCGTTGCCTGGCTGTGGGCATGAATGCCTGGATCGTCAAACCCCTGAGCCTGCAAACCTTGCGCGCTCATCTGATCAAGTTATGCAAAATCAGGCTACCGGCAGAGCCCCCAACCGAGCACTTCGAGGACAGCGTGCAGATGTCGGACGCGATGCGCCCGCTGTTCATCAGCAGCCTGAAGCACGACCTGCAACGCATCGACGAAGCGCTGGAGCAACGCAATGCGCACCAGCTCGCCCAATTGCTGCACGCCACTGCCGGGGCTCTGGGTGCGGTGCAGGCCCTGAGCCTGGCCAACGCGTGTATCGAGCTGGAAACCGCACTTGGCCGTGGCAGCCTCGACACCGCACTGGCGCTCAAGGTAAAGGCGCTGACACAGCGACTGTCGGCCGTTCTAGAAACACTCACGTGACGACTGAGCACTGAACTTCAGCCCGGGAACGCTTCCCTCACTTGAACCGGCATTACGGACGGCCCTTATGAAAAAATTCAACGTGGTTATCGCGGACGATCACCCGATTGTGCTGCTCGGGGTACGCGAACTGGTGGAGCGCGATACGCGCTTTCAGGTTGTGGGTGAGGCCGTCTGCTCGGCGGGCCTGATCGAGCTGTTGCAGCGCCAGGACGTCGACATTGTGATCACCGACTACAACATGCCGGGCGACTCGCCCTATGGCGATGGCCTGAAGCTGGTGGAATACCTGAAACGGCACTTCCCGCAGGTGCAGATCCTGATCCTGACGATGATTTCCAATCACCTGATCCTCACTCGCCTGCAGGAACTGGGGGTGGTCGGCATCATCCAGAAAAGTCAGCTGCACACCGAGATTCAACTCGCCCTCAAGGCGATTGCGCTACGGGGTGTCTATCGCAGCCTGGAACCGCCGAAAACCTCGGTGATCGAGACACTCACGGCCATCGACGAACGCTTTTCCACGCTGTCGCCCAAAGAGTTTGAAATCCTGCGTTTGTTTATCTCCGGCATGAGCGTGAGTGACATTGCGCGCAGCCAGCATCGCAGTTCGAAAACCATCAGCGCGCAAAAGATTTCGGCCATGCGCAAGCTTGAAGTGAGCAGTGACCAGGACCTGTTGGCGTATTGCCTGGCGCGTAATATTTTCAACTGATACACCCCTCGCAAGCCATTCCCCCGCAATGGCTTTGCCCCTCGTTTTGTGCTTTTCCTCCTGCATTTCAGGGCATTCGCCCCCTCTGCTTCGCGGCTTATAAGAATCGTCTTATTCGCCCGCCCGCCCCTGCCGCTTACTCTTTCCTGGCAGTTCAACAAAGCATTTTTTCAACCAACACTTACGGACATCATCATGAAGAAGTTTTCCCTGGCTGTTATCGCCTCGGCCATCATCGCCGCTTCCGGCAGCGCGTTTGCCGAAGACGCAGCGCCTGCTCCGACCCTGGGTGGCAGCGGTAAAATCACCTTCACCGGCATCATCAACAACGACGCCTGTTCGGTAGATGGCGCCAACTCCGACCGCAGCATTTCGGTCGACATGGGCAACGTTTCGATCAAGGACATGGGCACCGCAGAGAACCCGACTGCCGGCCGCGTGACTGCCAAGGATTTCAACCTGAACGTCAACTGCAACCAGGGCACCAAAGTCGCGATGATTTTTGATGCCAACAATGGCGGTTCGGGCCTGGTGACCGGCAAAAACGTACTGGCCCTGAACGCCGGTTCCGCGTCGGCTAAAAACGTCGGTATCGCCCTGCTCGACAGCAACGGTGGTCTGATCAACCTCAGCTCGCCAACCACCGCACGCATTGAAAGCACTATGCACGGCCAAGGCGCCGAGGGCGGCGACGCCACCCTGAGCTTCGCCGCTGCCTACGTGACCACCGGTGCAGCCGGTTCCGCTGTCGCGGGTCGTGGTGATGCCACCCTGCCGTTCATCCTGCAATACGAATAACCCGGCGCTCAGGCACCGAACGCGCGAGGCCCTGCGGCCTCGCCATTTTCTTTTGATTTCACCGGATAACCCTCATGCTGCCTCGTTCTTTTGCCGCGTGCCTGGGGCTGCTGGGCGTGCTTTTGGCGACCCCGGCAAGCGCCAGCATTTCATTGAATGCCACCCGAATTGTGTTTGATGGCGACCACAAGGAAGCCAATATCACCGTGCGCAACGGTAATCAGGATGTGTTGGTGCAGTCATGGGTCGATATGAACGACGCCAGCGGCAGCCGCGCGCCGTTTGCCGTGACCCCGCCGTTGGCACGCGTGTTTGCCAAGGAACAACAACTGCTGCGCATTCTGTACGAAGGCACGGGTATGCCCACGGACCGTGAGTCGGTGGTGTGGCTCAACGTGCAGGAAATCCCCAAGGCCAGTGCGGCCGAGAACACCTTGCAGTTGGCCATCCGCCAGCGCATCAAGATTTTTTACCGCCCTGCCGGCTTGCCCGGTTCGGCGTTGCAGGCGCCGGCGCAGCTTGCGTGGACATTGGTGCGCAGCGGCGCGCAGACCGTGTTGCAGGTGAAAAACCCGACGCTGTATCACGTGTCCATGGCCGATGTGAAAGTACACACACAACTGGCGAGTGACTCCACCATGATCGCGCCCGGCGAGCAAAAGCAGTTCCCGCTCGGCGCCCTGCCCGGCGATGGCCCGGTGCAGCTGTCGTTCTCCAGCATCAACGACTACGGCGCGCAGAATCAATACACCGCACGCCTGGCCCGTGGCGTTTCGGCCGCCGTCTACGCGACTGAGTCACGTCTGAACCCTTAAGAATTTCCGCTCACCCTCCGGCTTACTTCGCGGGCGCGTTCGCGTGCCCGCCTGTTGGCTGATCAGGGATGTCATAGGTCTTCGCATGTCTTTTCTTTCCAGCACCCGGCCCGCGCGTTGCGCACTGAAGTTGAAGACGCTGTCGCTGGCGATGTTCGCCAGCCTGCCGGCGCTGGCGTTGGCCGATGACGCTGCGGAAACCTTCAACACCACGTTCCTGCAGGGCTCGCAGTCACCCGTCGACCTGCAGCAATTGCTGTCGGCCAACAGCGTATTGCCGGGCAATTACCGCGTCGACCTGTACAGCAACGAAGTGCTGGTGGGCCGGCGCGACATCGACTTCAAGCGCAACCCGCAAAACGGCCGGGTAGAAGCCTGCCTGACCCTCGACCTGCTCAAGCAACTGGGCATCGACATGACCCGCTTGCAGGCCGAAGGTAAAGTCGACCCGCAGCACCCGCTGGAATGCTACCCCCTGGCGGACATGATCAAAGACGCCAGCGTGCGTTATGACAGCAGCCGCCTGCGCCTGATGGCGAGCATCCCGCAAGCCGCCATGCAACGTGGCCTGCGCGGCTATGTCGACCCACAGCTGTGGGATGCAGGCGTGCCGGCTGCGTTCATTAACTACCAACTCAACAGCAGCCGCACTGCCGGTGACTACAAGACGCGAATCAACAATAATCTGGGCCTGCGCAACGGCATCAACCTGGGTGCCTGGCGACTGCGCAACGAGTCCAACCTGAGCAGCGGCACCGGGCGCCCGAACACCTTCACCAGTAATCGCACGTACCTGCAACACGACGTGACGGCGATCAAGGGCCAGTTCAGCGCCGGTGAGATTTTCTCCGACACCGACCTTTTCGACAGCGTGCGCTATCGCGGCCTGAAACTGGCCTCCGACGAAGGCATGCGCGCCGACAGTGAGCGCGGTTATGCGCCGGTGATTCGTGGCGTGGCGCAGACCAACGCGACGGTGGAAATTCGCCAGAACGACTACATCCTCTACACCGCCAACGTGGCGCCTGGCCCGTTCGAGATCAACGATATCTACCCCAGCGGCTCCAACGGCGACCTGCAAATCACCGTGATCGAAGCCGACGGCAGCCGCCGCGTGACCATGCAGGCGTTTTCCAGCCTGCCGATCATGGTGCGCGAAGGCCAGGTCAAGTACAGCGTCTCGGCGGGCACCTTCAACAGCAATACCGACGGCCTGGCCACGCCGCGTTTTATCAGCAGCACTGTGGCGTACGGGTTGACCAGTAACCTCAGCGGCATCGTCGGCGTGCAAGCGAGTGAGGATTACAGCGCGCTGTCCCTTGGCGCGGGCAAAAACACCTCGCTGGGCGCGGTGTCGCTGGATGTCACTCACTCGTCGAGCAAAGCACGCGGGCAAACCACCCAAGGCAACAGCGTGCGCGCGCTGTATGCCAAAACGTTCGCCGGCACCGACACCAACTTCACCCTGGCCGCCTACCGCTACTCCACTGAGGGTTACCGCAGCCTCACCGACCATGTCGAAGACATCAGCGAAGGCGCCCGCGTGCGCACCGGCAACTCGAAAACCCGCACCGACCTGACCATCAACCAAAGCATCGGGCGCAACCGCGAATTCGGCAGCCTGTACATGAATGCCAGCGATCAGCGCTACTGGAACCGTGGCGGCTCGCAGAGTTTTTCCGCCGGTTACACCAGCAACTGGGGCGACTTGAGCTACAACCTGGGCGTGACGCGCACCAAGCAAATCGTCACCTGGGGCCAGCCGAGCAGCGACACCCAGGTGAACCTGTCCATCTCGTTCCCGCTGGGCAGCCAGGCCCGCGCGCCACGGGCATTTGTCACCACCAGCAGAACTCACGGCGACACCACCACTCAGGCCGGTGTCAACGGCTACGTCGCTGATGCCAGCGACACGTTCTACTCAGTGCAGGCCGGTCACAGCGATACCAGCGGCGACTCAGGCTCGGTCAATATCAACAGCCGCACGTCCGTGGCGGATGTGAGCCTCGGCTATAGCCAGGGCCAGGGTTACAACTCACAAAACCTCAACCTCGCCGGTTCGGTGGTGGCCCATGCGGGCGGAGTCAACCTGGGGCAGACCGTCAGCGAAACCTTTGCACTGGCCGAAGTGCCGGGCATCGCCGGGGCGAAAATCAGCAGCTACAGCGGGGTCGAGACCGGTTACAACGGCTATGCGGTGATCCCCACCGCGCAACCCTATCGGGTGAACTGGATCAGCCTGGACACCCGCGACCTGGGCGGCGACGTGGAAATCACCAACGCCTCCCAGCAACTGGTGCCACGCCGGGGCGCCATCGTCGTCGCGCGCTACAGCGGGTCCACGGGGCGACGTGTGTTGTTTGAATTGTATGACGCGCAGCATCAGCCGTTATCCTTCGGTGCCTCGCTGGAAGACACCGCGGGCAAGCAGCTGGCAATCGCTGATCCGAATGGCAATGCACTGGCGTTGGTGGAGCAGGACCAGGGCACGTTGATCATCAAATGGGGCGAGCAGCAATGCCGTGCGACGTATGCACTGCCAGCGCAGAACAAGGCGCTGAACTATGAACGCCAGGCGCTGGTGTGTGCGCCTTGATTGTGCGGCGGGTTCGCTGCCAGGTGCACCCACCCACGCTCAGATCTTCTGATTCTGGCGAATATTCCAGCCAAACTTCACCGGCCCGCCCTTCTCGTCGCGATGGGCCTCATCCCTTGATTCGCCCTTGATATCTCCCAGCATCAAAAACATATCAACTGCCATGGTTCTTCCCTGTTTATGTAGGCGTCGGTACTGACGTGGCGCGCACTTTTCGCTAATCCGGCGGGTGCTAACAAGACGCCAAAGCAGGATAAGGACGCACCTCACCTGAATTGGCGAACCTTCCGACATTCAGCCCTGCCTGCCCGTCTCTACTCTCTCGGCTCCCGCATAAAAGGAGTTTAGACATGGCGGCTTCCCTGCTGAAAGATGGATTCCCCTCAGCCCACCGCACGACACGCCAACGACTTGAAAGCAGCCTGGATCTGAGCCGGTTGTTCTCTGCCATTGACGCAGACCCGGCATTGATTGGCGCTGGAGTTGTGTACATCGACGAAGACTTCAACGTCGTGACCCTGCGTGATTTTCAGGCGATTTGCAGTGTGGTGCCCAAGAAAGTAGTTCTGCGTGAAGCGCCCCGCTACGTGGGGCCGGCAGAGTTCAAGCGGATGTTGGAGCATGAGCCGCGACAGTCGAAGTTAGTGGCAGAAGCGGTGAATACGGCGGTGACGTGTGCGGGGGCGATACTGAGCTGGGTCGTGGTTTCGAGTGGTGTGGCATTGATGCCGTTTACGGCAGGGACAAGTGCAATTATTTCAATCATCGGCAAAGCAGCTGCTGTTGCGGGCACTATTCAATGCATCGCTGGCGTTATACGGACGGGAACAGAGGCGACTTTTCCTCAAGTTAATGACTATCTGGATAACGAAGCTTGGTACCAGGCTGCGACAGCCATGCTGGACGGTGTTGCTTTACTAGGTGTTACCACATCGGCTTTGGTAACAATGAAAGTCATCAAGACAACCACTAACGTAACGGGGAAAACCACTTACCAAGCGCTCAAAGGCCTGACTCGGCAAGAGCGTACAAAGCTCAGCAATGAACTACTAAGAATCCAGCACCCGAAACTGACGCTCAAACAGCTAAAACTGGAAAAAGCTGCCGGCCGGGTTCCCAAACGTATTAGCGCCACACAAATGCAACGGGCAACCGTCATCCATATAATGGATGTCGCAGCAGCCTCGCTGAGTTTCACCAGCAGTGCAGCGAACGGAAATGTGAGGGCATTAGCGATTGGCATCTACGAGGAAGTCATACAGTGAGCAAAAAAGGCAACATAAAAAACCGTTGTTACTCAGCGGCTTTTATTGAAGATCCTTGGCAATTGCTCAAGCGGTACATGCCGTTAATCGCGGGTGACATGCTTGCCGGCTGCTGCTCGATTGCATTAACCACGATCCTCGCGATGCTCACCTATCTCTCTACTCAAACCGTAGACGTTATGGCCAAGACCGTTTTTTTGTGCAGCATCGGATTGGGTGGAGTGTTTGCCCTAGCCAAAGCAGAAGTGTTGTACGGTCGTATTCATTGGGTCTGGATAAATGTGAGCGTCTATTTTATTTGCTTAGTGGCTTCCCTCCCCACAATCGTTTACCAACCCAACACCTATCTCTACGCCGCCGCCCTCCTGAACCCCTTGATCGGCTTGCTCATCCTCAACAGCAACCGCTGCCGCGAAATGCGCCACAAAATGGTAGAAATCCGCCAGAAACGCCAAGACATCATCGCGACCCTGAAAAAACAGGGCCGCTGGAAATGGTGGACCGCCGGGAAATATTAAACTGTGGGAGCGGGCTTGCTCGCGAATGCGGTGGGTCAGTGGATGGATTTGGTGGCTGACCCACCGCATTCGCGAGCAAGCCCGCTCCCACAGTTGGATCTCCATTTTGTCTGGAGAATCGCAATCTGCTCTTAAAAAAGCGCCTTTGATTCAACCACTCAGGTCGGCTACTAGGCCGACCTGAGTGGTGTAGATCAAAAGCGGTCTGGTGTAGAAGCTGCCTTTTGTGGGAGCTGGCTTGCCTGCGATGGCATCTACTGGATGTAACTGAATGACCGAGGTGCCTGCATCGCAGCGGTGCGACGATTCGACAAGCCAGCTCCCACAGAGAAGCAGATTTGTGAAGAGATTAGAGGCTTACTCGGTCAAAAATGTGGGAGCGGGCTTGCTCGCGAATGCGGTGTGTCAGCCAATGCATCCATCAACTGACCCGCCGCATTCGCGAGCAAGCCCGCTCCCACAATTGGATTTTCATGTAGCCGTCAGAAAGTGACCTGGTCTTTTACAAGGCGTCCATCGCATTGCACAACCCGGCCTTCTCCAGGCGCTCCGGCATTCTGCCGATTTCAGTGTTCAACCGTTCCAGCGACAGCAAGCAGTTTCCACCCTCCAGCAGCATCAGCTCATAGTCCTGCCCTGCTTTGGGCGTAAACCGAAAAGTTTGCTGGCAGCTGTAGGAGTACCCGCTGGAAACACTGCCTTCGCTCTGAAAATTCATCGCAAAAGGCTGATTGGCAGGGATCTTCAGCTCGGTGCGCACGCTTTTGCCGCCCACCTGCCTTTCACTGGGCGGCATGCCCAGGCTGCGTCCATTGTTCTGGTCAGCAAAGCCTTTCTCCAGCACCGCCATCACGCCTGAGCCCGGTACGCGCCAGTCGATGCAATCACGCCCGGGCACGCCTCGGGCCATGCCGTTGGTAATGATCCGCAGGCGTGCGGTATCACCCGACGTGGGTTCGACATAAGGCGTGGAATAAGCGCGAATATTCGAGATATTCCCGCAGCCGCTTAACGTCAGGGCAATGCCTGCTACCAGCAGAGGTTTCATCGAAAAGTCCTTTTTTGAGAGGGTGTCAGCGGCAGTGATAAGGGCTCTCGCCACTCAACTCCTTACCGGTGACGGTGTCGCGAATAATCACCGTGGCACCCGGCGCATTCAGGCACATGGCATTGCGCACCGGGTAAATTAATGCGCCGCTTCACAGGCTTTGAGCGGACGGTCAGTGCCTTGGGTGCACATGTCAAAGCCGTCGCTGCGGGTATAGCCTGCGCGCTTCATGCATTCGAAACGCTCAGCCCTTTTTTCAAGAGGGGCACCAGGATCGTTCGCGTAGCCACAGGCCGCCATCGTCTGGCGCACCTCGCTGTTACCTTGACCAGCTTTCTGCCAGAGATCCACGTCCGCGGTCGGCGGCTGAAAGGGCTTGGCAAAACAAGCGCTGACGAGCGGCAGCAGGCAGACCGCGAAAACAACTAATTTGGGCTTCATGAACACTTTCTCATTTTCCCCGCTCAACCGGCATAAATGCCGGCAGTGACTTATCTTGATCTGTCCAACAGCGCGTACAAGCATCCGGCCCGGCAGGGTAGCAGCTGTGCACGGTGATCGTGCCTTTGAGCACGCTGATCACTTCCTTAACGTAGCTGAAACCTGGCGGCAACACGCCACGCATACCGGGGTTGTTGCCAATCAACGGCCAGGTAGCCACAGGCTCATTTACTGCTGCGGCCGCAACAACTGCATCTGCTGGCGATAATCATCCGTCACCTGCCGCGCCTGTCCATTACTCGTAATCACCCTAGGCGTAATCAACACAATCAACTCCGTGCGATCCTTGGATTTACTGGTGTTGCCAAACAACCACCGCAACCCCGGAATCTTCCCAAGATAAGGCACCGCACTGACACTCTCCGCGTTGTCCTGCTTGATCAACCCCCCAAGCAACACTGTCTGCCCACTCTGCACCGCCACCTGCGTGGACACCGAGCGCGTGGAAATACGCGGGTTGTTCTGCGTATCGTTATTGCCCGTCTGATCCTGCGCATCACTGACCTGCTGCTGAATATCCATATACACCAGGCCACCCGGATTAATCCGCGGCACCACATCCAGAATCACCCCGGTCTGCACATATTCGACACTGCTCAACGTCGTGTCGGACGTCCCGGTATTCACCGTGGTCTGACTGATGGGAATGTTATCGCCCACCTGAATCTGCGCCGGCTGATTGTTCATCACCACCAGCGACGGCGCCGAAAGCACCTGGGTGCGGCCGTTGGTTTCCAGGGCGTGCAGGGCCACTTGCAGGTTGGTGCTGACGAAGGAATAGAACAACGAATCCGTAGCGCCGAGGCCCGCGCCGCCACCGCCCAGGGCACCCTGGCTGCCGGACGTGTTGCCCACAGTGGTGCTGGTCGAGTTACCGGCCAGGCGGCCCAAGTACCATTGCACGCCAAGGTCGAGTTCACCGGTGAGCTTGACCTCCAGAATGCGCGTCTCGATCTGCACTTGCAGCGGTGGGTTATCGAGGCGTTTGATTGCCGACTCGATTTCCTTCCACTGCACCGGGCGGGTGCGCACCAGCAGTTGGTTACTGCTCTTTTGCGCCGTAATGCGGGTGCCGGCGTCGAGGCTTTTGGCGGGGGCATCGGCGGTCGCGCCCTGCTCCGCGCTTTCGCTGTCCGGATCGGCTTCGGGTTCCTGCTCATCCTCTTCTGCGCCAACCGGGTTGTTGCTCATGCCGGTATTGGCGCCATTGAGGCCGCCGGGCGTGCTGCCGGAGGTGCTGTTGGTGCCGGGCGACGATAAGGTCGCGGTACGCAAACCGGGAGCGACCTTGGCCGGCGCGTCGTCCTTGATCGCGCCGCTGCCGTAGATCTGCCGCAGGTATTTGGCCAAGTCGGTGGCCTTCATGTTGCGCACGTCGTAGACGTACATTTGCGGCTCATTGCCGCCGCCTTCGTCGATGGTATGGATCCAGTCGCCGACTTCGCTCAGGTACTGCGGTTGGGACGAAATTGCTACCACCGAGTTGGTCCGCTCAATCGGCAGAAAGCGCACCATGCCCGCCAGGGGCATGCCGCTGTCGGGGCCGAACATTTTTTGCAGCTCGGGCATCAGCTCGGCCACTGAGGCGCGCTGCAGGCCGAACACGCCTACCGACATGCCTTTGAGCCAGTCCACGTCGAACGTGTCGATGGTGTCCTGATAATTGGCGAGTTCCTCAGGGGTGCCGGCCAGGCTCAGCACATTGCGCGCCGGGTCCACCAACAAAAACGCATTTTCGCGGGCGAACGGCTTGAGCAGTTTCTGCATCTCGGTGGCGGAGATATAACGCAGCGGAAACAGCCGCGCCGACAAGCCGTTGGAGGGCTGGGAAACGCGCATTTCCGGCACCAGCTTGCCCGCTACCGCCTGGTTGGCAGGCAGGATGACGTAGCGGTTGCCTTGTTTGATCATCGCGTTGTCGGTCCACGACAACAGGGTTTCAAGAATCGACAGGGCCTGTTTCTTATTTACCGGTTTTGAAGTGGAAAAGCTGACGTTGCCCTTCACGCCCTGGGTGATGCTGTAGTTCTCGTGCAGCAGGTCGCCCATCACGCTGTTGATCACTGCCTCGATGGGCTGGTCGGCAAAGTTGAACACGATGTCGCCGCTGGCCTCATCTTTAGCCGCCGGCGCGCCCACGGATTGGCGCACAAACTGCTGATTGCCGCGAATCAACTGGCGCTGCGGCGGTGTCGCAGCCTGGGGCTGGCGGTTATCCGGCGGTGCCTGTTCGCTGGCCGGGTCCACGGCTGGCCGTTGCGAGCCGGTGCCCTGCATGGCTTCGTGCAACAGGGCATCGTCCGGGTCAAGGCGGTTGGGGAAGGTCCCACAGCCGCCGAGGGAGACGGCGGTGGCCAGGCAAAACACGGTGGTGCGCAAGGCGCCAGGGAATGTATCGATCAAGGGTTTGACTCGTGAGGAAGGGAAATCGGGGGTGTGGTGGACGGCGGCGGCAAACGCAAGGCGCGCAGGCTCAGGGTTTGCGTGCGGCCGTCCTGCGCAAAGCGCGCGTCACGCGGTGTCAGGTGTTCCAGCCGCCAGCCGTTGGGCAGGGTCTGGCCTTGGTGGACTTTGAGCGGCGGTGCGTCGGCACGCTTGAGCATCGCGACCCGCAGGTCGCCGTCGATCAGGATGCCGGTCAGCGTCAGGCTCGACAGGCTGGAAACCTGGGCTTGCCCGACCGCATCATCGGGGCTGCGGTCCGGACTGAACAACGGTGCCTGCCAGGTACCGGCCAGGCTTTCAAGGCTCGCTTGCGGTGCAACCTGGACCTTGGCCGCCGCGCGGGTGCTAGCGCTCGGCGCCGGTTCCGGCAGCCACTGCGGGGCATCGCCGATGCTGCTCAGAATGCCGACCATCAACAGGCCCAACAGCGCAGACAAACCGAGCAAGCCCCATTCGATAGGGCGCAATGCGTTGATCATCGGGCCACCTGCCTGGCGCCAGCCGGTTGCAGATAACCGCGCACCAGCAAGTGCACGACCAATTGGCCCGCGCCGCCACTGGCGGGGGCATCCGGGCGACGACGGATACTCATTTCATCGACAAACAGAAACGGCTGCTGGTATTCCAGTTCGTGCAGGATCGCGGTCAAGGGCTCGATGGCGCAGTTAAGCGTCAGGCTGACCTTGACCTGCCGATAGGGCTCGGTGTCGTCCTGCTCCGGGGTGATCGGCATGCGCTGAGTCAAGCTGCAACCGCCGCCGACCTCGGCACGGCTGTTGATCAGGTCGGCGATGCGCTGCATCAAATCCGCCGCTACAGCGCTGGGGTCTTCTCCCGGCAGCAGGCTGTTGCTGCTGGCCGGGTCCTGGCGGGCTTGCTCCAACTGCTCGCGCAGCGATTCGCCCTGATGCAGCACGCGGGCATAGCGTTGCTGCTGCTCGCGCAACTGTTCAGCGCGCTCGCCCATGGTGCGCAGCGGCCCGGCGAACCAGCTGTCGATCAACAGCCAGTAAGCCGCGCCCAGCAACAGTGCCAGCACCAGCAGCGCTGCGCCACGGCGTTCACGGGGTGTCAGTGGTCGGCGCATCGGCGGCCTCCTGGTGCAGGTGGGCACGCAAGGAAAACTGATCCTTGCCGGTTTGCGCATCCGGTTGGATGACCCCTTCGAACTGGGCGTTTTCCAGGCTGTGACACGCCTTGATCCGGGTGATCAGCGCACTGGCCTTGGCGCTTTGCCCGGAGAACGACACGTCGGCGCCATCGTTGATTTCCAATTGATCGATCCAGGTGTCGGCGGGCAGGCAGGTGGTCAACTCGTTGAGCAACGCGGCCAAAGGTGGCTGGGCCGATTTGCGGCGGATCAAGTACTGCGCGGCGCCACGGGTGTTGAGCAATTGCTGGCGCAGACGCTGCACCTCGGCCACCTGGGCTTTTTGTTGCTGGACGCTGGCCTGCATCGTGTCGAGCACCCGTTGACGATCGTTGAGCCACAGCAGCATCGCCGCAATCAGCAAAGCACCGCACAACCACGGCAGACTGCGCTGCAAGCCTTTGCCCCTGGCCCGTTGGCGCGGACGCAACGGCGCCGGCAGCAGGTCGATTCCCAGGTTCTGCACATCCACTTGATGCGGGCGCAGGCCAAGGGCGGCGCAGTCGAGCAGGATCTGGTCGAGGCGTTCGCGCAGGATCGCCACCAACGTTACGTCCAGATGGTTGGGCGTGCGCCGCTCCTGGCGCGCCACGAAATACAGCTGCTGGGCTTCAAACGGGGTAAACCGGTCGAGTTCATAACCCACCACCGCGTGCAGGTTGCGCGCCGCTGCCAACGGCAGTTGCAGCCGCTGCACCAGCACCGCCGAGGGGGCGAGCATCAGCACCTGACGCACGTTATCGGGCGTTGTCGCGACCGGCTCGGTCAGCGGCCAGTGGTAGGTCTGCTCCGGCGGTTCGTGGTGCTTCAACCAGGCCGGCAGGCAGCCGCGCAGCTCCTTGAGCCACAACCGCCAACCCAGTTGCAGCAGGCTGCCGCGCCACTGTCGGACGATAGGCTCGGCCAACTGCTCAAGCTGGGCCAGGGATTTGGATAACGATCGATTCATTCCTGCCAACGCAGCACCCGATAAGGTTGTGCGCTTCCCTCCGATGGGCTCAATAAAACGGTGACGTGCAACCGCGCGTGATAACCGCCGGGGCGGTTTGCTCGACTGCTGATCACCAACACTTCGCCAGGATCGGCGCCCACCGCGCTTTGCTGCGGCAGGTTCAAGGCCTTGCGCATCAGCGCGCCGACAAACGCCGGATCGGGTCGATCCAGGCCACTCCACAAGGTGATTTGCGGCACCAACCGGCTGTACAGCGCCTGGCTCATGCCCGGCAGTTGGCGCAACTCTTCCACCACGCGAAACGGTGCCAGGCCTTTGTTGCGCCGGTTTTCCAGGTCTTTGGCCAACTGTGTGGCCTGAGCCTGAGTCGCCCCGCAGGCCAGGGCCAGGCGGGAGAAATCAGCAGGCTCGGCACTGTTTAAATACAACTTGCCGCGCTCGCTGCGCAGGCTCACGTGCAACTGCGCGTCGTCAAACACCAGAGGCATTTCGCGCCCATCGGCGACCCACTGTTTACGCTGCACCGGGTCGGCCAGGGCCTGCATCACCAGCGCCACGCCCGCCTCCGCCGCCAGCACGGCCTGGGTGTGCTGGCGATGCCACAGGGCCTGGCGCGTTTCCAGTTGCACCCAACCGGCCAGGCCGCCCAGCAACAGGCTGAGCAGGGCCAGTACCCACAGCACCAGCAACAGGGCGACGCCACGCTGATGCTTCATTGATCCGATGCTCCGCCCGACAGGTTCAAGCGCAAGGCCACCACCTGAGTGACCCAAGGCACCGGCCCCTTCACCGTGGCGTCGATGCGCACGGCATAGGGCAAGCGTTTGGTCCAGGGCCAGTCGCTGAGCCAGCCGGTGGGCTGGCCTTTAGGCGACACGCCGCGATAACTGAATTGCACATCTTCAAGGTTTTTCAACAGCACCTGAGGTTCGCTGCGCAACGCCGGCACGCTGGCGTGGGCGGCAGATTCAAACTGCGCGAACGCCACTTGCAAATCGCGCTGGCCCTCGGCTCCGACGAGTTGCAAGGTGAAGCGCTGGATGCCGCCACCGAGCACGCCAGGCAAGGTCGCGACAAACTGCAGACGCTGCGCGGAACCCGCAAAAAAGCCATCGGTCTGGCTGTCGTCTTCAGTCACGTCCAACGGCAGCGCCTCGCTGATGGATGTGCGCAAAAACTGCTGAGCGGCGCGCATTTCGTCGAGGCTGCCCGTGTAGCGCTGGGCCTTGAGCACCGCACGGTTTGCCCCCAGTAATGCGCCGCCAACCAGGGTCAGCAGCACCCCGAGCAGGCTGAGCACAATCATGATTTCGAGCAGCGTAAAGCCGTGTTGGCGTCTATTCACAACGGCGCCCTGTCGCTTGCGGCGCGCAATTTCAGGGTGCTGAAATGCGCCTGTCGCGGGCCTTCGCTGACGTTCAAGTCGAGGCGAAACAGGCGCGGCTGGCCCATTCGGGTCGGCTGCTGGGTAATGCTCAACTGCCAGCGAATGCCGTCCAGGTTGCCCTGGCGGACCTCGTTGGCCAGCGGCCCCGTGCCTTCCTGATCCATCACGCTCAGCGCCGCATGGGTCAGGCGATCACTGTGATTGACCTGCAATAACGAGCGTGCGCTTTGGCCGAAGGCGACCAGCAGCACGGTGCTGCACATCGCCATAAGCATCAGCGCCGCGAGCATCTCCAGTAAGGTGAAACCCGATTGGCGCTTCATGGCAACGCCTTGGACTGCACGCTGCCGGTCAGCCAGCCAATATCGATGCGCCAGCGGCGCGCGCCATTGGCCAACAACAGGTTGCCGCCGGTGGAACTGCCGTCGGGGTAAAACTCCACCGCCGAGCCCGCCTGTTCGGCGGTGTGCAGGGTCAATTGCAAATCCGCCGGCCAATGCCTGGTCGGTCGACCCGGCGCCTGGAAGCTGAGTGTTTGCAGATCAAACTCGGTCTTGGCCGACTGCCCGCTGACAATCGCCCGGGCTCGCGTATTGCGCAGGGCATCGACGATCTGCCCGACCGTCTGGCGCTCCTTGGCAGCCTTGAGCCCTTGTTGCAGACCAAACCCCACCAACCCGGCCGCGATGCTGATCAGGACGATCACCACCAGCATTTCCAGCAGGGTAAATCCGGCTTGGGGCTTGGACATGGCCAGGGGTTATTCCCAATTGCCCAGGTCGGCGCTGTAACCTTCGCCGCCCGGCTGGCCGTCCTGGCCGTAAAAGATCAGGTCGAAGGCGCCATGTTCACCGGGGAAGCGATAGCCGAAGGCATGGCCGAACGGGTCCTTGAGGTCTGACGGTTTGGCGTACGGGCCTGCCCAGCCGGCCGCGTTAGCAGGTTTTTCGACCAACTGCTGCAGGTTCTTCGGCGGGGAGCCGAGGTCCAGGCCGTAGCTTTCGATCTTCATGCTCAGGCTGGCCAGTTGCGCCTTGCCGGCGCCGTACTTGCCCTTGTCGACGTTGCCGCCGACCTGGCGCACCACGATGGTCGCGACAATGCCCAGCAGCACGATCACGGCGAGCATTTCCAGCAGGGTGAAACCGCTTTGGCGGCGTGCAGCATTGAATCGGGTCGGGCGCATCGGGTTGGATCCTCGAGGGTTCATATATTGCTGGTCAGGCTCATCAGCGGCAGCATGATCGCGAGCATGATCACCGCCACCAGCACGGCCATGACCACGGTCAGCGACGGCACCAGGGCCGCGAGCATGCGGTCGATACCGCGTTTGGCTTCAACGTCGAACACATCGGCGACCTTGAGCAGCATGCTGTCGAGTTCACCGGCCTGTTCGCCGACTTCAATCATTTGCAGGGCCAGGTCGGGCAACAGCGGTTGGCTGCCGAACGCGCTGGCCAGGGTGCCGCCGCCCTTGACCGACTCGGCGGCCTGCGCGACCTGGGCCTGCAAGGCGCGGTTGGTGCAGACTTGGCGGGCGATCACCAACGCTTGCAGCAAGGCCACGCCATTGCTGAGCAAGGTGCCAAGGGTACGTGCCAATCGCGCCGCTTCAACTCGCTGCAACAGCGGGCCGATGATGCGAATGCCGAGCACGCGCCGGTCGTATTTTTCACGGTGCCTGGGGTTACGCAGGCGCGCGGCCAAGGCCCAGACCGTCACGATCAGCCCGGCCAACACCGCCAGCCCGTAGGCGCCGAGGAATTGGCCAAGGCCGAGAATGACTTCGGTGATCAGCGGGATCGGCACGCCAAGGTCTTTAAAAATCGGCACGAACTGAGGGACTACATACGCGAGCAACAAGGCCAGGGAGCCGAGTACGCCGACCACCAGAAACGCCGGGTAGATCAGCGCGTTGATCACTTCACCGCGCAGCAACTGGCTGCGCTCCAGGTAGTCGCTGAGCTGACGCAGGGTATTTTCCAGCGCGCCGCCTGCCTCGCCGGCGCGCACCATGCTCAGGTACAGCGGCGAGAACTGGCTGCCCTCCTCCTCCAGCGCGGCGGACAATGGCTTACCGGCCTTGACGTGTTCGCGGATGCGCTCGATCAGCGCGCGGGTGTGTGGCTGGCCGGGCTGCTTGAGCAGGATGTTCAACGAGCGCTCCAGCGGCTGGCCGGCGCCGAGCAGCGTGGCCAGTTGCTGAGTGAAACTGACCAGCGCCGCACCGTTCAACTGGCCGCGACCCAAGGCATTGCGCAAGCCCTGGCTGCCGGCGGGGTCAATCTGCAACAGCATCAGGCCGCGCTTGTGCAGCGCGGCGACGGCGGCGGCCTGATCCCTGGCTTCCAGGGTGCCGTTTTGGGTCACCCCCTGGCTGTCGAGGGCGCGGTATTTGAACAGGCTCATGCGCCGTCGCCCCGGGTCACGCGCAGCACTTCTTCCAGCGACGTCACGCCGGCCACGGCCTGGCGCAAACCCTCTTCATGCAAGGTGCGCAAGCCACCACGGCGTGCGGCCTGTTCGAGAGTGGCGGCGTCGGCCTGGCGCATCAGCAGGCCGCGCAGTTCTTCGTTCATTACCAGCAACTCGGTGATTGCACTGCGGCCGTGATAACCGCCGCCAGGGGCATCGGCGCGCGGTCGATAAAGCAGGATCGGGCGCTGGTCGGTGAAGCGATCCAGGCCGTGTTCGGCGATCAATTCGGGCGGTGCTTCAAAGGCTTCGCGCGTGGCCGGATCGAGGCGTCTGACCAAGCGCTGGGCCAGAATGCCGTTGACCGTTGAGGCGATCAGGTAACTCTCGACGCCCATGTCCAGCAGGCGCGTGATACTCGCTGCCGCGCTGTTGGTGTGCAGTGTCGACAGCACCAGGTGGCCGGTCAGCGAGGACTGGATGGCGATGCGGCAGGTTTCCAGGTCGCGGATTTCACCGATCATGATCACGTCCGGGTCCTGACGCACGATGGAGCGCAGCGCCCCGGCGAAATCCAGGCCGATGGCCGGCTTGACCTGGATCTGGTTGATCCCTTCCAGCTGGTATTCCACCGGATCTTCGACGGTGATGATCTTGCGCTCGGCAGTGTTGAGCCGCGACAGCGCGGTATACAGCGTGGTGGTTTTACCGGAGCCGGTGGGCCCGGTGACCAGCAGAATGCCGTGGGGCCGTTCCAGCACATCGAGAAACGCATCCAGACGCTCGCCGTCAAAACCCAGGCTTTGGAAATCGAACTGCACGGTTTGGCGGTCGAGCAAACGCATGACCACCGATTCGCCAAAACTGGTGGGCACCGTGGACACCCGCAAGTCCAGCTCCTTGCCCTGGATGCGCAGCATGATCCGCCCATCCTGGGGCAGACGGCGCTCGGCGATGTCCAGGCGCGCCATGATCTTCACCCGCGAGATCACCGCCGCCGAAGAGCTGGACGGCGGCGCTTCGGCTTCGTGCAGCACACCGTCGATGCGGTAACGCACCTGCAGCTGGTTTTCGAAGGGCTCGATATGGATATCCGACGCCCGGTTTTCCACGGCGCGTTGCAGGATCAAATTGACCAGGCGAATCACTGGCGCTTCGGAGGCCATGTCCTTCAGATGCTCGATGTCTTCCAGGGCGCCGCCCTGCTCGTCGAGGTTTTCGATCAGCGTGCCCATGGCCGAGCGGCCCTGGCCGTAGTAGCGCTCGATCAGGGTTTCGACTTCGTTGCGCGGGCCGATGGCCAACCAGATCGGCACATCGCAGGCATACGCCAGGGCCTGAAACGGGTACAGCTGCGCCGGGTTGGCCGCCAGCACGCGCAAGCCACCCTGGCTCCAGCCCACCGGAACCACTTGGTGTTGGCGCATGAAGCGTTCGGTCAATGCTGGCAGCGGGTCAAGCAGCGGTGGTGCGGCGTCGGCCAGCAGCAACGGCGCGCCGAGCAGGTCAGCCCAGGCGCGGGCCAGTTCAACTTCGGAGACCAACCCCAGTCGCGTCAGCAGGCCGAGCAATTCGGTGTCGTCGGACTCTTGCGACAAACGCCGGGCACGCTCCAGATCGACGGTTTTCAAACCGGCCTGCTGCATCAGCCACGCGCACACCTGTTCGGTGTCGGGGATGTGCATCTGGCAGGCGTCGATGGGCGTTAAGGGGCTGGACTGGGGCATGGGTAAAAATCTGAGGGGCCATTGTTAAAAAACCCGTTCGCGGCACACCTCGGGGCAAGGCGTGCCGGGAACAGGCGCATCCAACCTTAGTTGGACGTCTTGGGCGCCGTCGTCTGGCTGCTGCTCAGCGGGCGGCCACCCTTGGTGGTTTCGGCTTTCTGTTTTTTCGCCGCCTTGGCGTCGTGCGCCTGGGTCATCACGGTGGAATCGGCAGCGCCCGACGTCGCATCGGCGTCGGTGGATTCAGCAGCCATGGCTGCGCCACTCAATGCAACGCCCAACACGACACAAGCACCCATCAGGGAAATTTTCATCACAACAGTCTCCAATTTAAAAACAGCAGATAGCCCTAGTGGCGCCTTGAACTCGATCAAGACCCTACACCAAAGCGTTGGTTATTACAGCCCGCTTGAAACATGGCACTTTAGAACTACCGAGCAAAGCTACTAGTTCGCCACATCACAAAAATTATCTTAAACCAATCGACCAGTAGGTTTAGCGTTTGTTCCCGAACGTAAGAAAATATGTCTAATTTCACGCAAAAATTAGCTTTCGTTTGACATAGAAGCGCAAGAATTGCCTTAATTATGCGGTTTTTGCGATTCAAAATGCCATCAAGTGATGTCGCATAGACACTACTCACAATAACAATTCATATAATTATTACATTAATAAAACTGCGAAATTCGCCCAGTAGTTGCAATGAGCCATCGGCCAAATATTGCGATCTCGGCGAACTAATGCCTTTGAAAAAGTGACGAGCGTGCGCTGTAAAGCGCCGTTTCGATGCCATACGTTTACTAAAACAGTTGTCGGAGAGACTCATGAATAAACGCAAGATGATCGGTGCGCAGTCGGCGTTTGCCCTGCTGGCCCTGGCCGTATCCCAAGTGCATGCCGCCACCAACCCTGCCCTCGACGAAGGCCGGGTAAACCGCGCCGAAAAAGCCGCGGACAAGACCCTGGCCAAGATGACCATGGAAGAAAAGCTTGCCTACATCGGCGGCACCGGCGGCTGGGACGTCAAGCCACTGGCCCAATACGGCATCCCGCAAATTCATGGTGCTGACGGCGGCGTCGGCGTGCGTTACACCAGCGAAGGCAATGCACAAGGCGTAGTTTATCCGTCCGGCCCGAACCTGGCCGCCAGCTGGAACCCGCGTCGCGCCATCGACCTGGGCCGCGCGCTGGGCTACGACACCGCCAGCGGCGGTTATCAATTCGTCACCGGGCCAGGGGTGAACCTGTACCGCATGCCGTACAGCGGCCGTGCTTTCGAATACTTGTCCGGTGAAGACCCGTTCCTTGGCGCCAGCCTGGGCCCGGCGGTAATCAACGGTATTCAGTCGCGCGGGGTGTGGGCCAACGCCAAGCATTTCGCCGCCAATGATCAGGAAAGCAACCGCTTCCACCTCAACGAAACCATCAGCGAACGCGTGCTGCGCGAGATGACGTTGCCGCCTTTCGAGTCGGCTTCGAAGAACAGCAAAGTGGCGATGATGATGTGCTCGTTCCAGAAGGTGAACGGCGAGTTCGCCTGCCAGAACAAGCACCTGATGCGCGACATTCTGAAAACCGAATGGGGCTATCCGGGCTTTGTTCAGAGCGACTACAACGCAGTGGTCGACGGGTTGCCGGCGGCGCAGGCGGGTACCGACCTGGACATGATGGGCTACCAGATGAACAGCACCGTCCTCAAGCCGTTCCTGGACAGCGGCGAGCTGAGCAGCGCGACCATCGATGACAAGGTGCGCCGCATCCTCAAGCAGATCTACCTGTACAAGTTCGACAGCAAAGCACCGCTGACCAGCCACAACATGAACAGCGCCACCAGCAACCGCGTCGCGCTCAATGCTGCCCGCGAAGGCATCGTGCTGCTGAAAAACCAGAACAATGTGCTGCCGCTGGATGCCAAGAAGGTCAAGCGCATCGCCGTGGTCGGCACGCTGGCCAAGTACGCGCCACCGACCGGTTTCGGCAGCGCCAACGTGATGGCGGCCAACTACATCAGTGAGCTGAGCGGCCTGCAGCAATTGGCACCGGGTGCCAAGGTTGAGTTTATCGAGGGGCTGTCCCTGGACCCGTCCACTTCGAACTGGACCCATACCGATAGCAATGGCAACAGCGTCAAAGGTGTGAAGACCGAGTTCTTCAGCAACACCAACTGGTCCGGCGACCCGGCCGCCACGCGCACCGACAACCATGTCGACCTGGACTGGTCCACCGACAGCCTGCCGGTGAACGGCGATACCGCCGCCACCTCGATTCGCTACAGCGGCCAGATCACCCCGACCGTCAGCGGCGAACAGGTGTTCAAGGTCCGCGCCGACGGTGCCGTGCGTCTGTACGTGAATGGCCAGAAGGTGCTCGATAACGGTGACGGCAAGCCGCTGCCGAACAACAGCATTCCGCCGACCATTCCGGTGTTTGCCAAGGTCAACCTGGAAGCGGGCAAGCCGGTTGATATCAAGCTTGAATACTCGCGCCGCAACGGCTACCTGTCGACCATGGGCGGCCTGGTGGGCGTGCAGATGAGCTGGGCTTCGCTGGTTGCTCCACAGGACCTGGCGAACTACGACGCTGTGCTGGTGGCAGCCGGTAACAGCAACGAATACGAAGGCGAAGGCTTTGACCACAGCTTCGATTTGCCGGAATTCCAGAACCAGTTGATCCAGAGCATTGCCAAGGTCAACCCCAATACCGTGGTGACCCTGCACGGCGGCACCGGCCTGAAAATGAGCGACTGGATCGATCAGGTGCCGGCTGCATTGCATGCGTTCTACCCTGGGCAGAACGGCGGCCAGGCGTTGGCGGAGATCCTGCTGGGCAAGGTCAACCCGTCGGCCAAGCTGCCGATCAGTATCGAACGCAACATCGAAGACAACCCGATCTACGCGACTTTCCCGAAATTCGACAACCAGGAAACCCTGGCCGAAATGAGCTACAAGGACGACTTGTTCCTGGGCTATCGCGGTTATGAGAAAAAAGGCATCAAGCCGCTTTACCCATTCGGCTACGGCTTGTCGTACACCACCTTCGGTTACAGCAACATCAGCGTGAGCCCAGGGGTCGCAGTGGCCGGTGCACCGATCAAGGTCTCGTTCGACCTGGCCAACACTGGCAAGGTGGCGGGCGCTGAAGTCGCCGAGTTGTATGTGGGCCAGAACAACCCGAAAGTCGAACGCGCCATCAAGGAGCTCAAGGGCTACAAGAAGGTGTTCCTCAAGCCGGGCGAGAGCAAGCGTGTGACCATCGAACTCAACGATCGCTCGCTGGCTTACTACGACGTCAACAGCAAGCAATGGGTGGTGGACGCTGACAGCTTCAACCTGTCGGTGGGCGCGTCGTCTCAGGATATTCGCCTGAACGCCAAGCTGGTCAACCCGTTCCGCCAGGAACTATCGACCACCACCAGCAACCCGCTGCCGCGCTCGGCGCTGAAATCGACGTTGCGTGAGTCGACGGTCAAGACCGGCGGCGTGCTGCACCAGAACGAAGGTGACAGCGGCACCAGCGACGGTGACGGCTACGACACCACCGATGACAGCAGCCAGGGCAGTGCTGCGGGTAACTGATCCAAGGCAGTAGGAGACTGCTGTGTGTGTGGGGGCGGGGTTGCTCGCGAGGGCGGGGTTTCAGTCGATATCTTTATGGCTGACCCGCCGCTTTCGCGAGCAAGCCCGCTCCCACATTTGGATCTTCATACAGCAATTGCCTGGGTGTTTGGCCTCAGGCTCTGATCGCCGCATCGACCCGCGCGATGTAGGTGTCGAAACGCTCTACAAGGTCCACCTGCTCTGGAAAGCGCAGCCACTGGATCTGCAGGCCATCCATCATGGCCAGGATTTCCTCCACCAGCCCGGCGATATCCACGTCGCTGCGCACCTCCCCCGCCGCCACCAGGTCGGCAAACTGCGCGTACAGGCGCTGATGAATCCCCGCGTAGCGCGCCTGAAACCAGGACCATGCCGGGTGGGTATCGAGCAGGCTCTCTGCATTCAAAATAGTGAACGCGCGCACCACGCCAGGCGCGGTGGCATTTGAACGGTTGATCGCGCGCAGGCTGCCGAGCAACCCGGACAACGACTTCTCGGCGCGCACTTCATCGGCAATGCGTTGATTGACCTCGTCACGGCGCTGCAAAACGCCCATCAACAATGAAATCTTGCTCGGGAAATGATGCAGCACACCGGCCACCGAAATGCCGACGATTGCCGCGACTTTCGCCACCGACGCGCCGCTGTAGCCCTCCAGGGAAAACACCTGCAAAGCGGCGTCCAGCAGCTCCTCGCGACGTTTCTCACCCTTGGGGGCGCGGCGGGTTTTGGGTGAAGCGGGCGAATGCGATTCGGTCATGTTGCAGTCCATGCAGGTCAGGCCTGCACCCTATCCAAATTGACTGGGCGCCGCAAATAAAGCGCAGGTGCTCTCGCGCTCAATCAAGCTTCAAACGCTAGAGAAGCCCACTGAGGCGATTAATGTGAGCGCTGGCTTGCCTGCAATGAGCATAGGTATCTACACAACTTTTAGAGGCTGGCGAATCTCTCTGTGGCGAGCGGGCTTGCCCCGCGTTGGGCTGCGTAGCAGCCCCAGAACCGGCCACCCACATTTGAACGGTGTCAGGCGTGAGAGCGGGTGCTTTTTTCGACGATGCACATCGGCGTGCCGGACACGGGTTCATTGATGACCTGCACCTGCACATCAAATACCTGGCGCATCAGTTCGGCGCTGATCACCGCGGCGGGCGTGCCATCGGCAACCAGCTTGCCGCCGTGCATCACTGCCAGATGGTCGGCATACCGGCAGGCCTGGTTGATGTCGTGGAGCACGGTGATCACGGTCTTGCCTTCAGCGGCCAACTCGCCCATCAAGTCCATCAGTTCAACCTGATGGCTGATATCGAGGTAAGTGGTCGGCTCATCCAGCAACACCACCGGTGCATTCTGCGCCAACACCATGGCGAGCCAGGCGCGCTGACGTTGGCCGCCGGACAAGTCGGCCAACGCGCGATCAGCCAGGCTGTCCAGTTCCAGACGCTGCATCGCTTGCGCCACATGGCTCTGATCACTGCCGCTGAGGCGCCCCCACAGCGAGTTATGCGGGCTGCGGCCATAGGCAACCAACTGGCGCACGCTGACGCCCTCGGGCACCGGCAATACCTGGGGTAAAAACGCAATGTGCTGTGCCAATTGGCGTGCGGACAAGCTGGCGTAGGCTTGGCCATCCAGCGTCAGCTCACCCTTGGTTGGCTTGAGAATGCGCGCGAAGGCTTTGAGCAAAGTGGACTTGCCGCAACCATTCGGCCCGATCAACGCCGTGACCTTCCCCGCCGGTGGCGCAAACGAAAGCCCCTGCACGATGCGCGTGGTGCCGTAGCCGATATCGAGCTGCTGCGCGTGGAGAATACTCATGTGATCAGCCCTTGAACCGTGCCAGCAACCAAAGAAAATACGGCGCGCCAATCACCGCCGTGAGCACGCCTGCCGGGATTTCGCTGGGCGCGATCAGCGTGCGCCCGAGGGTGTCGGCCAGCACCAGCAATAACGCGCCAATCAGCATCGCCGCCGGTAACAGAAATGCGTGATGCCCGCCCACCAGCCGCCGCGCCATGTGCGGCGCGACCAGCCCGATAAAACCAATCGGTCCGATCACCCCCACCCCCAAACTGGTCAGCACCACCGCGCACGCCATCGCCAGCCAGCGCGTGCGGCTCAACGCAGTGCCGAGGCTGTGCGCCGCTTCATCGCCGAGGGCGATCAGGTTCAAAGGTTTGGCCAGGCACAGGCCCAGCGGGATCAGCACCAGAAACGGCAGCACCAGCGCAACATGGTGCCAATTGCGACTCCACAGGCTACCGGTCAGAGCGAGCAACGCGGTGTTGATATCCAGCGGGTGGGACAGGATCAAAAACTCGGTGACGCTCGACAAGGTCACCGCAATCGCCACGCCTGAAAGTGCAAAGCGCACCCCGGAAAAACTCACGCCAGTGTTGTACAGCGCCAGCAGCAAGGCGCCGCCGGCACCTCCCAGCAACGCCACCAGCGGCAGCCAGGCGATCGGCATGTGTGGCCAACTGATGATCGCAACCGTCAGCGCCAGACCGGCACCTTGGGTGACACCGAGGATTTCCGGCGAGGCCAGCGGGTTGCGGATCACACCCTGCACAATCGCCCCGGCGAGGCCGAACGCACAGCCGGCGAGGATCGCGATCAGGCTGCGCGGCAGGCGGTGGTTCCACACTTCAAAGTCGAGGGCATCATGGGCCAGCAAGCGTTCCAGCACAGTCGCCGGGTTGAGCCATAGAGTGCCGGCGCTGAGGCTGACAAAGGTCGCCGCCAGCAACAGGCCGAGCAGCAGCCACAGGCGCACGCGTGGCCGGATCATAGGGCGCGCCTGGCGAGAAAGAGGAAGAACGGTGCGCCGATCAGCGCGGTGACTACCCCCGCCGGGGTTTCCACCGGAAAGGCCACTGCGCGACTGAGCAAGTCGGCGCCCAATACGATCACCGCGCCCAATGCCGCGCTCAGCGGGATCAGCCAGCGGTAGTCGTTACCCAGAAACTGACGAATGATATTCGGCGCAATCAGCCCGACGAAACCGATGGGGCCGACCGCGCAGACACTCGCACCCACCAGCAGCAGGCTGGCGATAAACACCTGCAAGCGCAGGCTGGAGATGCCCACGCCCAGCGAACGCGCGGCGTCTTCGCCGAGGTTGATCAGGTTCAAGCGCGGCGCGCACCACAAGGCCCACAGGCCGCCGACGAGGGTGCACGGCCAGAGCAGTTGCACTTGCGCCGCACCGACGTTGGCCAACGAACCGGCCAACCAATTCAACACGCTTTGCGCCTGGGCCTCGACCAGAATCACCGTGAGCCGTGTCAACGCCGCGCACAACGCCGCGACGGCCACACCGGCCAGCACCAACCGACCCTGCGCGGCGGTCGGCGACCACGCGCCGCCCAGGCTGAACACCGTGACCCAGGCCAGCGCGCCGCCCACACAGGTCATCAACAGGGCACCGCCGGCAAAGGGTGGCGCCACCAACCCGGTCGAAAACAAGGCCAGCCCCAACGCCGCGCCCGCTGTCACGCCGAACAACGATGGCGACGCCAGACGGTTGCGCGTGATGCCTTGCATGAGCGCGCCGGCCAGGCCCAGGCAGGCGCCCACCAGCGCGGCGCACACGGCACGTGGCACGCGCAACTGAGCGACGATGTAGGCCATATTGCCGCCCACGCTGCCCTGATGGACCAGGCCATTCCACGCGTCCGCCGGGGTGATGGTGAATGGTGACCAGCTGTAGAGCGAGAGCCAGAACAACCCTGCGCCCAGCAGCACGATGCCCACGGCGGCGACACTGCGTTGCATGTTTATTGGCTCAGTACGGCTTTGCCGCCTTTGAGAATGGCCAGGGCGTCTTCGGCGATTTGCTCGGACGCGAGTACGCCACGGTTACGCGCCCAGCTGTCGCCATCGACTTCAGCGACGTGATGATTGCGCACCGCACCGAGCACTTGCCACAGCGGTTGTTTGCTCCAGGTGTCGACGATGCTGGGGCGACGGTAATGCCCGACCAGCAACCAACCCGGATCCAGCGCGAGCAGTTGCTCCAGGCTGACGAATTCGGTGGGGGCGGCCTTTGCGCGTACCGACGGCACCTTCAGGCCGATGGCTTCGAGCACACTACCGGCGTAGGAGTCGGGGCCGTGTACGGAAAAACTGTCTTCGCGGGCAACGCCGAACAGCACGCTGGCACCGGCGGGAATCTGCTGCGCAATCGCTTTCAGGTGTTCACGGTTCTGGGTGATGCGCGCTTCCATCTGCGGGCTTTTGCCGAGGGCTTTGCCGATCAATTCGGCGGATTTCAGGCTGCCCTGGTAATCCTCGCCGCGCGAAGGCAGCAGCAAGGTCGGCGCAATGCTCGCCAGGTCGCTGTACAGCGCCTGATGGCGGTTGAGGTCGGCAATGATCAGGTCGGGTTTGAGCCGCGCGATTTCCTCGATGCTGGGCTGCGAGCGCAGGCCGACGGATTTCCACTGGCCGATGGCTTGGCGCACACGGGGCAACACGCGGTTGGCGTCGCCATCATCGGCGGCGCCTACGGGCGTCACGTCAACAGCGGCCAGGCTGTCGAGAAAGGAAAACTCCAGCACCACCACGCGCTTGGGCGCATCCGGCAGATGCACCGCGTGCTGGCCGTCGTTGAGGTCGATGGGGGCGGCGCTTAATACGCTGGAAGACAACGCCAGGAGGCAGGCGGCAAGAGTCGGGATAGAGCGCAGCATTCGCATGAAGAGTACCTCGGCGTTAACACACCCCGGCTAGACAGGCTGGGGAAAACGGCGGGTACTATTCCATATCGGCGCGTCGCAATCAAAAAACATTCTTATTAACGCGATTTTTGGCGAGTATCGGACCCCTTTGTGGCGAGCGGGCTTGCCCCGCGTTGGGGCGCGAAGCGGCCCCACTGAAATCGCCGCGTCGTATCAGGTAAAACATGGCCTGAGGTTTTGGGGCCGCTTCGCAGCCCAACGCGGGGCAAGCCCGCTCGCCACAGGAATCAGGAATCAGAAATCGACTGTGGCGGACAGCAGATACGTACGCGGGGTCGAAAGGGTCAGGCCCGGCTCGCTGTCATCCGAAGCACCGGCCGAGCTCCAGTAGCGTTTATCGGCGACGTTCTCGACATTCGCGCGCAAGGTGATGTGTTTGTCATCCAGCTTGAAGGCGTAGCGCGCGCCCACATCGATGCGGTTCCACGCGTCAATTTGCTTGACGTTGGACTGGTCCAGGTACTGCGAGCTGGAATAGATGCCACGGCTGGTCAGGGTCAGCCCTTGCAGTGTGGGTACATCCCATTCAGCGCCGAGGTTGACGTTGTACTTGGGCGTGGCCGGTGCGCGGTTGCCGTCGAAGGTGCCGTTGGTGGTATGTGTCAGCTCACTGTCGATGACCATCACCCCACCCAGCAAACGAACACCCTTGAGCGGCTCGCCGAAAACACTGAGCTCTACGCCGTCGTTCTGGCGCTTGCCGTTGGGGCCAAACACGCGCGTCGTGGCGTTCGTCTCATAGGCTGGTTGTTTGATGCGAAACACTGCGGCGGTCACCGCGAAGGCGCCCGCATCGTACTTGGCGCCGACTTCAACCTGGCGGCTGACAAAGGGTGGAAAGATTTCATCTTCGTTGATCGACGTAGACGGCGCGATCTTGCCCTGGCTCAGGCCTTCCATGTAATTGGCGTACAGCGACAGTTTGTCGGTGGCCTTGAACAGGAGGCCGCCCGAGGGCGAGACTTTTTCTTCATCGTAGGCGGTGTCGCCTTTGACATTGTCGGTCCAGTCATCGACCTTCACCCGCTGCCAGCGTGCGCCGAGGGTCAGCAACAAGCGGTCGTCGAAAAAGCCCAGAGTGTCGGAGAGTGCCACGCCGCTGAAACGGTTTTCGGTGTAGACCCTGGAGTCCGTGCGCGTTGGCCGTGACGGCGTCGGCGTTTGCACGGGGTTGTACAGGTTGCTCGGCGCGGCGGCGTAGCGCGCGCCGCCGTTTTCGAAGTCCATGTAGAAATAGCTGGCCGCCAGGTTCAGCTCATGGCTGACCGGCCCAGTGTGGAACCAACTGCGCACACCCGCCGTGGCGGTGCGCACATTTTCGTCGCGGGTGAAATCCCGGGGCAGCACGCTGAAATTTCCGGCGTTATCTGTGACCGATACCGCATGACGCAGGAAGTCGTGGTTACTTTTACGCGCGCCCACGCCGCCGTAGAGCATCACGCTGTCGCTGAGGTCGAACTCGCCGTTGAGCGCGCCGAAGGTGTCGTTGGTGCTGGCTTTGCTCCAGGACTGCGCATAGTTGCGACGCACATCGTTGGCACTCGGCACCCTGGCATTGGGGCCGACCTGAACGCGCTCCTGCGGCGCGTCGGTGTCACGCTCGGTATGGCCGATATCGGTGGAGAGGCGCAAGCGCTCGCCGCGAAAATCCAGGCCAAGCACCGCCATTTCACGATCGACACTCTGGTGGTCACAGTCGGTATCCCCCGACTGTTTGACGCCGTTGAAGCGGATGCCGAATTTATTATCCTCACCAAAGCGCCGCCCCACATCCACCGCGCCACCGGCCTGGCTGCCCGAGGCCCAGGTGCCGGTAAACGAGTTGATGTCCTTGTCAGTGGCGCGCTTGGGCACCACGTTGATGCCGCCGCCCACGCTGCCGCGCGGCGAAATGCCATTGATCAACTGGCTCGGGCCTTTGACGATGTCGACGCGGTCGGCCATTTCCATGTCGATGGTGTAGGTGGGCAGCACGCCGTACAGGCCGTTATAGGCCACATCACTGTTGAACAGGCTGAAGCCGCGAATGGTGAATTGCTCATACCGTCCGCCGGCTGGGTTGGTGGCGCGTACCGACGGGTCGCTGGCAATCAAGTCACCGAGGGTGCGCGCTTGCTGGTTCTTGACCGCTGCCTCGGTGTAGGTGGTCATGCTGAACGGCGTTTCCATGAAGTCCCGGGAACCGAGCAGGCCCTGAGAGCCTCGCCGCGCGACTTGCCCACCGGCATAGGCATCGCCGTCAGCCACGGCAGTAGCACCGAGAATAGACGTCGGTGCCAGCTGCACACTTCCATCCTTCGGCGCGGGCACCAACATAAAGGCTTGCGCGCCAACCGGTTGCAATTGCAGACCCGAGCCCTGGAGCAAACGGGTGAAGCCCTCCTCCACGCCATATTCACCGGACAAACCACTGCTGCTGCGGCCACTGACCAGCGCAGGGTCCACGGACAGATTGACCCCTGCCAACCCGGCAAAGCGGGTCAAGGCTGCACTCAGGCTACCGGCCGGCACCTGATAACTGCGGCGGGCCGAGGCGTCTTCGGCATAGCTGACGGCGACGAATAACGGGCTGGCACTGAGGCTCAGCAGCAGGCTCAGGTTAAGCAACGGGCGCAAGCGCAAAGGTGGGACTGCGGGCATTGGAGGAAGCTCTCGATTTGTTCACTTGCCTGAAATGACAGGCGAGGTGAAAAAAGGGGACAGGCTTTCGCTAATTATTTTCATTCTGTGCCGGGCGAGGTGAGGGTTGCCGGTGTCGACGCAGTCGCGTCGGCGGCGACATTCGAGGCATATTTTCGACTTGCATAGCGTGCACCCATTGCTCAGGATGGCGACCTGATTTCAATCTTTGCAAGAAGGCTCGACGCATGAAGCTATTGCGTAAATGGCGCGAACATCAAGCACGCAAGGCGTTGCGCGCACTCTCCCCGCTGGAGCGCTCTACGCAAAAACTGCGCAACCGCTACCCCGCGTACAGTTTTGGCTTGGGCACCTACGGCGACTTGAAGGTTCACGACTGGCATGAAGGCACGACCCTGCGCGTCGGCGCCTACACCTCCATTGCCGGCAATGTCGAAGTCTTTCTGGGCGGCCACCACCGCACCGACTGGCTCAGTTGCTACCCCTTCCCGGCCAAGGTCGCCAGCGTCGCGCACATCACCGACTTTGGTGGCAGCAAAGGCGACGTGACCATTGGCAACGACTGCTGGATCAGCTCTCACGCGAAAATCCTGTCGGGCGTCTCGATTGGCAATGGCGCGGTCGTAGCAGCGGGCGCACTGGTGACCAAGGATGTAGCGCCTTACTCCATCGTCGGCGGCAACCCGGCCAAGCATATCCGCTGGCGTTTTGACGAGCCGACGCGAGTGGTGCTGGAACAGTCGGCGTGGTGGGATTGGCCGGAGGCGGAAGTACGCAGGATTGCGCATTTACTGTGCAGTACAGACCTTGCGCCGTTTGTGGAGTATGTGCAGCAGCGTCCTCGGGACTGAAGCGTGTATAAAAACCGGGCACGAAAAAGCCCAGCCTTTTCGGGCTGGGCTTTTTTGGAATATGGTCGGGACGGAGTGATTCGAACACTCGACCCCTAGCACCCCATGCTAGTGCGCTACCGGACTGCGCTACGCCCCGACTAGGCGTGTTACTTGGTTCGCTTCTTAACGAAGCGATCCGGAATATACCGCAAGCTTTTGAAATGTGGAAGTATTTTAAAAGCCGGAATTACTTCTTCAAAACCACGAGCACATCTTCGAGTTCGGAGATCATCTGGCGGATCATTTGCTTGTATTGGGTGGTGTCGTCTTTGGCTTCATCACCGGACATACGCTGGCGCGCGCCGCTGATGGTGAACCCCTGGTCGTACAGCAACGCACGGATCTGCCGGATCATCAGCACATCCTGGCGCTGATAATACCGGCGGTTCCCGGTGCGTTTGACGGGGTTGAGTTGAGGAAACTCCTGCTCCCAATAGCGCAGCACGTGCGGTTTTACCGCACACAGCTCGCTGACTTCACCGATGGTGAAGTAGCGCTTGCCTGGGATGACGGGTAGCTCGTCGTTATGACTTGGTTCCAGCATAAGCCTCAACTCGGGCCTTCAACTTCTGCCCTGGACGAAAGGTGACCACACGGCGAGCCGTGATCGGGATTTCTTCTCCCGTTTTTGGATTGCGGCCAGGCCGCTGGCGTTTGTCCCGCAGGTCAAAATTGCCGAAACCGGACAATTTGACCTGTTCGTTGTCTTCCAGAGCGTGCCGAATTTCTTCAAAGAACAGCTCGACCAATTCCTTGGCTTCGCGTTTGTTCAGACCCAGCTCTTCGTACAGACGTTCCGCCATCTCAGCTTTCGTCAAAGCCCCCATACGTCACTTCCTTAACGTGGCGTTCAACCTTTGTTCGAGCGAGGTGAGGATATTTTGTGTCGTGGTATTCACCTCATCGTCGTTAAGAGTGCGCGATGGATGCTGCCAGGTCAAGCCGACGGCAAGGCTTTTTCTATGCGGATCAATGCCTTTACCCTGATAAACGTCAAATAGCCTGAGGTCTGTCAGCCATTCCCCTGCATTTTCACGGATTACATCCAGAACGGCAGTGGCGGCGACTTCACGGTCGGCGATCAGGGCCAGGTCGCGACGCACTTCAGGGAAGCGCGACAACTCACTGAATTTAGGCATTTTGCCCGACGCGACTTCAGCCAGAACCAGCTCAAAAACGAAGACTGGACGGTCAAGGCCCAGGGTTTTCGACAGTTCAGGGTGAATCGCGCCGACGAAGCCCACGAGGCGACCTTCACGTTCGATACGCGCTGTCTGACCCGGGTGCAGCGCAGGGTGGCTACCCGGCACAAACGTGAAGTCATTCAGTGCACCGGCGAAGCCCAAGACTGCTTCCACGTCAGCCTTGACGTCGAAGAAGTCCACGCTGTCGCGGCCCTGTGCCCAGCCTTCCGGCAGGCGGCTACCGCACACAACGCCGGCCAGCATCGGCTCTTGCTTGAGGCCATCGAGCTGGCCGACGAAACGCAAGCCGCTTTCGAACATGCGCACGCGGTCTTGTTGACGGTTCAGGTTGTGCGACAGCGCTTTTACCAAGCCCGGCCACAACGACGAACGCATGGCAGCCATGTCGTTGGAGATCGGGTTGGCCAACAGCAACGGCTCGACACCCGGGTTGAACAGTTCAAACTGCTTGGGATCGATGAAGCTGTAAGTTACGGCTTCCTGGTAACCACGGGCCACCAGCAGACGACGCAGCTCAGGCAGGTGCGCACGCGCTTCGGCCTTGGGTTGCGGCGCCAGGCGCGCTTGCGGGTAACGAACCGGCAGGCGGTTGTAGCCGTACAAGCGCGCCAGCTCTTCAATCAGATCAACTTCCAGGCTGATATCGAAGCGATGGCTTGGCACTTCGACGTGCCACTGCCCTTCGCCACTGGAGGAGATCACCAGGCCGAGGGCCGACAGCAACTGCTCGATTTCGGCAGGTGCAATCACGAGACCGAGCATTTGCTCGACGCTCTTGGCGCGCAAGGTGATCGGTGCAACGGACGGCAGGTACTGCTCGTTAACGGTCTCGGTGATCGGGCCCGCTTCGCCGCCGGTGATTTCCAGCAGCAGGCCGGTGGCGCGCTCGATGGCTTCACGGGCGAGCTGCCAGTCCACGCCACGCTCGTAGCGGTGCGAGGCATCGGTGTGCAGGCCGTAGGAACGGGCCTTGCCAGCGATGGCGATCTGGTCGAAGAACGCGCTTTCGAGGAAAACATCGCGAGTCGTGTCCGACACACCGCTGTGCTCGCCACCCATCACGCCGGCAATCGCCAGGGCGCGGGAATGGTCGGCGATTACCAGGGTGTCTGCACGCAGGCTGACTTCCTGGCCGTCGAGCAGTACAAGCTTCTCGCCTTCTTCAGCCATGCGCACGCGGATGCCGCCATTGATTTCAGCGAGATCGAACGCGTGCAGCGGTTGGCCCAGCTCCAGCATCACGTAGTTGGTGATGTCGACAGCGGCGTCGATGCTGCGCACGTCAGCACGACGCAGACGCTCAACCATCCACAGCGGAGTTGGCCTGGACAGGTCAACGTTACGGATCACGCGACCCAGGTAACGTGGGCAGGCGTTTGGCGCCAGCACTTCGATCGGGCGCACTTCATCGTGCACTGCAGGCACAGCGGCAACCACTGGACGGGTGACAGGCGCGTTATACAGCGCGCCGACTTCACGGGCCAAGCCGGCCAGGGACAAGCAGTCGCCGCGGTTCGGGGTCAGGTCGACCTCGATGCTCGCGTCTTCCAGTTCCAGGTAAACACGGATGTCCTGGCCCACTGGCGCGTCGGCCGGCAGCTCCATCAAACCGTCGTTGCCCTCGCCTACCTGCAGCTCAGCCTGAGAGCAGAGCATGCCGTTGGACTCAACACCACGAAGCTTGGCCTTCTTGATCTTGAAGTCGCCCGGCAGTTCGGCACCGATCATGGCAAACGGGATTTTCAGGCCCGGGCGCACGTTTGGCGCTCCGCACACGACCTGGAAAGTTTCCGCGCCATTGCTGACCTGGCACACACGCAATTTGTCGGCATCAGGGTGCTGCTCGGTGCTCAGCACCTCGCCCACTACCACGCCACTGAAAACACCGGCGGCCGGCGTAACGCTATCGACCTCAAGACCGGCCATCGACAGACGGGCAACCAGCTCGTCGCGACCTACATGCGGGCTTACCCAGCCACGCAGCCATTGTTCACTGAATTTCATCCTGCTCTCCTAAAGATTCGTTACGACTAGCGAAATTGCGCGAGGAACCGCAAGTCGTTGTCGAAGAACAGACGCAAGTCATTCACGCCGTAACGCAGCATGGCCAGACGCTCAACGCCCATGCCGAAGGCAAAGCCCGAGAACTCTTCCGGGTCGATCCCGGACATGCGCAGCACGTTGGGGTGAACCATGCCGCAGCCCATCACTTCCAGCCAACCGGTCTGTTTGCAGACACGGCAGCCTTTACCGCTGCACATCACGCATTCCATGTCGACTTCAGCGGAAGGCTCGGTGAACGGGAAGAACGATGGACGGAAACGCACCGCCAGCTCTTTCTCGAAGAACACCCGCAGAAATTCTTCGATGGTGCCTTTAAGGTCGGCGAAATTGATATCGCGATCAACCAGCAGGCCTTCAACCTGGTGGAACATCGGCGAGTGGGTGATATCCGAGTCGCTACGGTACACACGGCCTGGGCAGACAATGCGGATCGGCGGCTTGTTCGCTTCCATGGTGCGGACCTGTACCGGCGAGGTATGGGTGCGCAACAGCATGTTTGCGTTGAAATAGAAGGTGTCGTGCATCGACCGGGCCGGGTGATGGCCTGGGATGTTGAGCGCCTCGAAGTTGTGGTAGTCGTCTTCGACCTCAGGGCCTTCGGCGATGCCGTAGCCAATGTGGGTGAAGAACTGCTCGATACGTTCCAGAGTCCGGGTGATCGGATGCAGACCGCCCGAGGCCTGGCCACGGCCAGGCAGGGTTACGTCAATGGACTCGGCGGCGAGCTTGGCCGCAAGATCGGCCTCCTCGAGCGACGCCTTGCGCGCATTGAGAACCTCTGTGACACGCTCCTTGGCGACGTTGATCAGCGCGCCGACTTGCGGACGCTCTTCAGCCGGCAAATTCCCCAGGGTCTTCATCACCTGAGTCAATTCACCCTTTTTGCCAAGGTAGTGAACCCGGATTTGCTCCAGGGCATTGATATCTTCAGCGCTTTGCACAGCCTCAAGAGCTTGAGCGACGAGCGCGTCCAGGTTTTCCATGTACAGACTCCAGATACAAAATAGGGGAAGAGCTTGAAGGCTCTTCCCCTATTTATGACGTTTACCACCGTGGACTACAGGCGTAGCCCAGGGTGACTGTCGGGGGTACTTAAGCCAAGGTGGCTTTAGCTTTCTCGACAATCGCAGCAAACACCGCTTTTTCGTTCACGGCCAGTTCAGCCAGAACCTTACGGTCGATTTCGATGGACGCTTTTTTCAGGCCAGCGATGAAACGGCTGTACGACAGACCGTTAACACGTGCACCAGCGTTGATACGAGCGATCCACAGAGCGCGGAACTGACGTTTTTTCTGACGACGGTCACGGTAGGCGTATTGGCCGGCCTTGATTACCGCTTGCTTGGCAACACGGAATACGCGTGAACGCGCGCCGTAGTAGCCTTTGGCAAGTTTCAGAATTTTTTTGTGACGTTTACGGGCAATGACGCCACGCTTAACACGAGCCATGAGTTATTCCTCTATTCTTGACTAAAATTAACGAAGGCGCAGCATGCGCTCGACTTTTGCCACGTCAGACGGATGCAGCAAGCTGCTACCGCGCAGTTGACGCTTACGCTTGGTCGACATTTTGGTCAGAATGTGGCTCTTGAAAGCGTGCTTGTGCTTGATACCGTTAGCAGTTTTCAGAAACCGCTTAGCAGCACCACTTTTAGTTTTCATCTTTGGCATGTTCGGTACTCCGCATTCAGTTGATAAACATAATCAGAAGGCCTGCCGTGCCCTATTGATTACTTCTTCTTTTTCGGGGCGATGACCATAATAAGTTGGCGTCCTTCCATCTTAGGATGCTGTTCGACCGAACCGTACTCGAGCAGGTCAGCTTCAACCCGCTTGAGGAGTTCCATCCCCAGCTCCTGGTGCGCCATCTCACGGCCGCGGAATCGCAAGGATACCTTGGCCCTGTCCCCATCACTCAGGAAACGTACCAGGTTGCGCAGTTTTACCTGGTAATCCCCTTCCTCCGTCCCTGGACGAAACTTGATTTCTTTTACTTGAATCTGTTTCTGGTTCTTCTTCGCTGCGGCAACCTGTTTCTTCTTTTCGAAGATCGATTTGCCGTAGTCCATCACCCGACAAACAGGTGGGATTGCATCGGCGGAGATTTCCACCAGGTCCAATTTGGACTCTTCAGCAATACGAAGTGCTTCATCAATCGAGACGATGCCAATCTGCTCGCCGTCAGCACCAATTAACCGAACCTCGCGTGCAGAGATATTCTCGTTGATCGGGGCTTTCGGTGCAGCTCGTTTATCTTGTCTCATTTCACGCTTAATAATAATTACTCCGAATCTGGGCGACCACGCCGGGAAACCGCTTGCGCGAGGAACTCAGCGAACTGGGCGACGGGCATCGAGCCCAGGTCAGCACCTTCACGAGTACGCACAGCGACAGTCTGCATCTCGACTTCCCGATCTCCGATAACCAAAAGATAGGGAACCTTGAGCAAAGTATGCTCGCGGATTTTAAAGCCGATCTTTTCATTTCTCAAGTCGGACTTGGCACGAAATCCGCTTTCGTTGAGTGTTTTTTCAACTTCGGCGGCAAAATCTGCCTGTTTATCAGTGATATTCATGATCACTGCCTGAGTCGGAGCCAACCACGCAGGGAACGCGCCCTCGTAGTGCTCGATCAGGATACCGACGAACCGTTCGAACGAACCGAGAATCGCCCGGTGCAACATAACCGGGTGTTTACGGCTGTTATCTTCGGAGACGTATTCGGCTCCCAAACGGATCGGCAGGTTAAAATCGAGCTGCAGGGTACCACACTGCCAGACGCGGCCAAGGCAATCTTTCAACGAGAACTCGATCTTCGGACCGTAGAACGCGCCCTCCCCCGGCTGCAGGTCGTACGAGAGGCCCGCACTGTCGAGTGCTGCGGCCAATGCAGACTCGGCGCGATCCCACAGCTCATCGGAGCCGACGCGTTTTTCCGGACGAGTGGACAGCTTCATTTCGACTTCGGTAAAGCCGAAGTCGCGATAAACGTCCATGGTCAGCTTGATGAACGCAGCGGATTCAGCTTGCATCTGCTCTTCGGTGCAGAAAATGTGGGCGTCATCCTGAGTGAAGCCGCGCACGCGCATGATGCCGTGCAGCGCGCCCGACGGTTCGTTCCGGTGGCAGGCACCGAACTCGGCCAGGCGCAGCGGCAACTCGCGGTAGCTCTTCAGGCCTTGGTTGAACACCTGCACGTGGCATGGGCAGTTCATCGGCTTGATGGCGTAGTCGCGGTTTTCCGACTGGGTGGTGAACATGTTGTCGGCGTAGTTGGCCCAGTGCCCGGATTTCTCCCACAGGCTGCGGTCAACGACTTGTGGAGTCTTGATCTCCAGGTAGCCGTTGTCGCGCTGAACCTTGCGCATGTACTGCTCGAGCACTTGATACAGGGTCCAGCCGTTCGGGTGCCAGAACACCATGCCCGGCGCTTCTTCCTGAAGGTGGAACAGGTTCAGGCGCTTGCCGATTTTACGGTGGTCGCGCTTTTCAGCTTCTTCGATGCGCTGGATATAGGCCGCCAGCTGCTTCTTGTCTGCCCAGGCAGTGCCATAGACACGTTGCAGCTGCTCGTTCTTTGCGTCGCCGCGCCAGTAGGCACCGGACAGCTTGGTCAGCTTGAACGACTTGAGGAAGCGCGTGTTCGGCACGTGCGGGCCACGGCACATGTCGACGTATTCTTCGTGGTAGTACAGGCCCATGGCCTGCTCGTCCGGCATGTCTTCCACCAGACGCAACTTATAGTCCTCGCCACGGGCGGTGAACACGTCGATCACTTCTGCGCGCGGCGTGACCTTCTTGATCACGTCGTAATCTTTTTCGATCAGCGCGTGCATGCGCTGCTCGATAGCCGCCAGATCGTCCGGAGTAAAAGGACGCTCGTAAGCGATGTCGTAATAGAAGCCTTCGTCGATGACCGGGCCGATGACCATTTTCGCGGTTGGGTACAGTTGCTTGACCGCATGGCCAATCAAATGCGCGCACGAGTGGCGAATGATCTCCAGCCCCTCTTGGTCTTTTGGCGTGATGATTTGCAGGCTGGCATCGCTGGTGATCAAGTCACTGGCGTCAACCAGCTTGCCGTCGACCTTGCCGGCCACGGTGGCTTTGGCCAGGCCAGCACCAATGGATGCGGCGACCTCGGCTACGGAAACCGAATGATCGAAAGAACGTTGACTGCCGTCGGGAAGAGTAATAGTTGGCATGGCGCCTCCTCTCCTAGTGGTGACCCCTACCAAAGGTCACGTGGGTTGGGATGAGCCAGTACAAGATCCAATACCAGGCCGTTCATTGCTGAACGCCTGCCTTACAGCGGCAGGAGCCTTTCGGCCAACCGATAATCGAACCAGAGTGACTGGAGTGAGCTAAAAAGAACCTGGCAAGGCGGCAAATGGCGCGCCTGGAAATAGCCAAGCGCAGGATCCTAGCACAGATGAACGGTCATCGCCCCCGCGCGCCCTTACGAAACACAAATTCCAGCCTTTATAGGCGCAAAAGTGAACTTGAGCTGTACGCCGAGCCTCAAACCCATCGAGAATCGCCGTTCGTCCTCGACCCAAAGGAGCATCCACATGATGCGTTTTACCTCGACCCTCGCCCTCGCTGCTTCCCTGGCATTCCTTTCCCTTGGCGCGCAGGCAGCTGCCCCATCGAACTGGCCGGCAGGCGCCCGCGATAGCTTCGTCAAAGACTGCAGCTCAGCTGCCCAGCAGAACGTAGATGCCAAAACCGCCAAAGACCATTGCGAATGTGGCGCCGACAAAATCAATGCCGAATTGAGCACTGCAGAAATCAAAGAGCTCATGACCAACCCGAACGCCAGCCAAGCGCTGAAAACCAAAGCGGTGACGGCTATTTCGTCCTGCAAAGTCGTGAAGAAAAATTAAAATCCGTGACTGATCAGACGGCTGTTTTGCTGAAAAAACAGCCTTAAAACTGCTATTTCTCACAAATTACGCAGCTTTTACGCTTTTTTTTAGAGTCGAAATTTTGCCTGGAAGCCCCGTAATTCGGGGCTTCCAGCCAACCAAGGCGCTGAACGCAACGCTATTGATTAGCAAACAATGCCTTGGGGGGGCTCCCAAGCCGAACATTTCGACTATGATATCCCGGTGTGCCCAGTTGGCCTGAGCAGCACAGCACTACTGAAAATATATGTTTCTTGGAGATACACCATGTCTAATCGCCAAACCGGCACCGTTAAATGGTTCAACGATGAAAAAGGCTTCGGCTTCATCACTCCTCAAGGTGGCGGTGACGACCTGTTCGTACACTTCAAAGCTATCGAAAGCGACGGTTTCAAAAGCCTGAAAGAAGGCCAAACTGTTTCCTTCGTGGCTGAGAAAGGCCAAAAGGGTATGCAAGCTGCACAGGTTCGCGGCGAGTAATTCTCCGCTGAGCCAAAAAAAACCCCGTCCATGTGACGGGGTTTTTTATGGGCGCTACAAAAGCTGCGAGGCTATCAGCCGCAGTTAACACGCGTGATCACCAGTTTGTTGTCAGTGTTCAGGTTCAGGCGGTCGGAGCGGTATTCCAGGGTCACCATGTCATCTGGCTTAAGAATGCGTGCATTCTGCGCACCGGAACGGGTACGTGCCTGCTCCAGCAACTGGGGAGAGGCGGTCTGACCGATTGCGAACTCGGCGGCCTTTGCCTCACAGCGGCCACTGCCTGCTTCGGTCGCGACGGCATCTTTAGCTGGCACGGAGGCACCCGGGGTGCTGCAACCCGCCAATGCGAGTGCTGCCAACAAAGTACCGAATGATGCAAGCTTCCAAGGCATGAAGCCTCCTATGATAAAAATGGACAGAGATCGTGCGACAGCGATATCGCGGTATGGTTTCAAGAAGTAAACCGGCTGCGGGCAAGTCTGCCTGACTCTCGACACGCATTCGCCCGGTCAATCGTCACCAGATATGAACGCACTCAATAGATATCGATGTAGTCAAACGCCGGCTTTGGCCAGTTCTGTTTCAACGCATTGAAAATCTGCATCACCCACACCTCATCGCTGGCCGCCACGTTGCCGACATAGCCGGACCCCTTGGCCCAGGTTTCCAGGCGAAACAGCAGCCCATCGATGTCCACGCCGCCCACGGCGTTACCGGAGGATATATAGGCAATGCCGGCTTTGGTCACGCGCAACTGCGTATGCTCGTCGTCGCTGGCACTGGCGATCAGTTGGCGCACGGCGGCCAGGGTGAGGTTTTCGGGGTTGTTCAAATCGATCTGCACGCGCTGTTTCCTGGCAATTAGACAGAACAACAGTGTCGCACAGCGCTCCCGTCATGCCTAAGTAGCAGTGCCAAACGCCGCGCGAAATGGTTAACTGCCCCGGTTAAACCGCGTTATAGCGCGTCGCCCCGTACTCCCAGCTCGCGAGACACCCATGACCACCGTAACCCTGCAAGCCGACATCAAAGCCAAATGGCCACAAGGGCAAAGCTCCTACAGCCCTGGAAGCCCTGAAGAGTTGGCAATCATCGGTATCGATCTGCTGGTCAAAGAACTGGGCACCAGCGCTGCGCAAGCGTTCATCGGCCAGGTATTCGAGAAATACCCGGCCGACCACATGGGGGCACATAACCCCGAGCGCGAATAGAACCGGCCGGCGAGCGCCGACCGGCAAACACCTTACTTCAGACGTGCCAGGCGCTCGGTCAGCAGATCGAAGAAGCCCTGGGCGTTGCCGTTCTCAACCCAGAATGCGTTCTTCGGCTGTTTGAGACCGTCATACCAATCGACGATGGTCTGGCCGAAGGTCGGGCCTTCGCGGCTGTCTACGACTACGTTGACTTCGCGACCGCTGAACAACTCGGGTTTGAGCAGGTAAGCAACCACCGTGGCATCGTGAACCGGGCCGCCTGGAATGCCGTAGTGCTCCATATCGCCTTTGACGTACTCATTGAGAATACTGCTGACGACTTTGCTCGCGTTGTTGTTCAGGTCGGCGATTTTCTTGAGGCGAGCCTCGCTGGTCAGGACTTTATGGGTCACGTCCAGCGGCAGATACGTCAGCTTCACACCACTTTTGAGTACGATTTCGGCCGCAACCGGGTCGGCAAACAGGTTGAATTCGGCCACCGGCGTGATGTTGCCGCCGTTGAAGTGCGCGCCCCCCATCACCACCACTTCCTTGATGCCCTGAGTGATTTCCGGTGCCTGGGTCAGCGCCAGTGCCAGGTTGGTCTGCGGGCCGAGCATGGCGATGGTAATGCTGTGCGGCTTGGCGGTGCTCAAGGTCTTGATCAGGTAGTCAACCGCATTGCCTTCGGCCAGGCCTTTTTTCGGCTCGTGCACGGTCACGCCGGAAATGCCTTCCTTGCCGTGAATATTCTCCGCGTAGATAGGCGTGCGCAGCATCGGCTTTGGCGCCCCGGCGTACACCGGAATGTCCTCGCGCCCTGCCCACTCGCGCGCCAGGCGCGCATTGCGTGAAGTTTTGTCGAGGCGCACGTTACCGGCGACGGTGGTCAGCGCACGAATGCTCAGTTCCTCGGGGGACGCCATGGCGAACAACAAGGCCACTACGTCATCGGCACCTGGATCGGTGTCGATGATCAGGTCGATTTTTTCCGCCGCGTGGGCGCTGGCTGCGGTGAGTGCGGACAAAAGCAGGACACTCCGAAACAGGTTTTTCAGGGTTGGAAGACCATGTTGCATGAAACACTCCTTGTCGTGGGAAAACGCTAGAACGTGACGCCGGAGACCAGCGCGATATTGCAGTAAGGCTGGCATTCGCCTGTGCGCACAACGGCACGGGCCTTGCGGCTCAGCTGTTTGAACTCGTCATGACTGACCAGACGACGCTCACCCAACGCCGCCTGTTCAGCCAGGCTGTTGAGGTCTGTCAGCGCCGGCGGCTGCTTGAGCAGGATTTCTTCCGCCAGCACATGGCTTTCTACCTGCATCTCGCTCAGCACAATGCGCAAGGTGCTGATGAAATCCGGGATGCCCTGGGTCAGCGCCAGGTCGATCAATTCGACGCCCGGCGGCACCGGCAAGCCGGCATCGCCGATCACCAGGATGTCACCGTGCCCCAGGGACGCAATCACGCGCGACAGGGCGATATTGAGCAAAGGTGTCTTTTTCATGAGGGCACAAAACCTTGAACGTCGTGCAGCGTGGGAATAGAAGGTTGCGCACCGGCGCGGGTCACCGACAGTGCCGCCGCGACCTGGCCAAAACGAATGGCCTCGGCTTCGCTTTTGCCACTGGCGAGGGCTGCGGCAAAGCCGCCGACAAAAGTGTCACCGGCAGCCGTGGTGTCCACCGCCTTGACCTTCGGCGCCATCAAGTGCTCAAAGCTTTTGCCATCGGTGAATAAAGCGCCTTGAGAACCCAGGGTGATGATGACTTTGCCTGCACCGGCCTCTATCAACTTCATCGCAGCGGCCTTCGCGCTGTCGAGGGAGTCGACCGTCACGCCGCTCAAGGCCGTGGCTTCGCTTTCGTTCGGAATCAGGTAATCGACCGAGGCGTACCACTCGGCAGGCAACGGCGCGCTGGCCGGCGCCGGGTTCAGGATAACGGTCTTGCCCAACTCTCGACCGCGTTTGAGGGCATGGCCCACCGTGTCCATCGGCACTTCCAGCTGGCAGACAATCACCTCGGCGGCCTGCAACACGGCGTCAACCGCCTGCAACGAAGCGGGCGTCAGCTCACCATTGCTGCCGGCCACGATCACTATCGCGTTCTGACTGCTGTCATCCACCACAATCAGTGCTACGCCGCTGGAGCCGGGCACGGTGCTGACCGCCTGGCAGTTAATGCCCTCCACCAGCAACGCATCGCGCAATTGAGTGCCGTAAGCGTCGGTGCCGACGCAACCGATCATCGCCACCTCTGCCCCCAGGCGCGCCGAAGCCACCGCCTGGTTGGCGCCCTTGCCGCCGGGAACGGTGGAGAACGTCTGGCCGATCAGGGTTTCACCGGCACGCGGCAGCCGACTGGCACGCGTGACCAGGTCCATGTTCAAGCTGCCTACTACCACTACTTTTGCTGGCATACATCAGTTCTCATCAATTCGGTTCAGCGACATTGGGCGAATACGCCGGCAAACGGCGCCGTGGACTCACGCAATACAATGCTCGGCGTCACGATGCGTTGATCGATCGGCAGTTGGGGTGTCGCAATTCGTCGCAATAAAAGCTCGGCCGCCGTTTCGCCCAGTTGCACGATCGATTGCCCGACCGTGGTCAGCGCCGGGTACACATAGCGGCCCATCTGAATGTCATCAAAGCCGATCACCGACAGTTCACCAGGGACACGGATATTGCGCTCTGCCGCAGCGCGTAACACGCCGAAACCGATCATGTCGTTGCTGGCGAAAATCGCGCTGGGCGGCTGGTCCGCCAGCAATTGCACCGCAGCGGCATAACCGCCAATGCTGGTGAAATCGCTCTCACGGGTACGGTCTGCTGCCACTTCGACGCCCGCTTCACGCAGTGCACGGTGATACCCCGCTAGACGCATTTGCGCCACGCGGGTGTGGCCGGGGCCGCCTATGCAGGCGATGTCCCGATGCCCCAGCTCCAGCAAATGCCGGGTGGCGAGGTAAGCGCCCTCCTCGTGGTCGATGCGCACCAGGTCGACATCAATGCCATCCAGTGCCCGATCGACAATCACCATCGGCGTGCGCACTGCGCTCAAACCTTCGGCAAGGCCACTGTCGTCGCCGCCCACCGAGGTCACGATCAAGCCGTCGACGCGCTTCTCCAACAATACGCGCAAGTAACTGCGCTGCTTTTCAGCGTTGTCATCGGAGTTACAAAGGATCACGCAGTAACCATTTCGCTCACAGTAATCCTCGATGCCACGGGCCAGCTCCGCAAAATACGGGTTGAGGCTGTTGGGCACCAGCAGGCCGATCGTCGCAGTGGTCTTGGCCTTGAGCGAGCGCGCAACCGCGCTCGGAACGTAGTCCAACTGCTTGATGGCTGCCTCGACCTTGATCCGCACAGGCTCACTGACCGGGCGCGTCTTGTTCACCACATGGGACACCGTGGTGTAGGAAATACCCGCAAGCGCTGCCACATCCTTGATCGTTGCCATGGTTTAGCCCCGCCGACTGGCGCGCTGGCTGCGGTAGGTATCAAGGACCACGGCAATCACGATAACGGCACCCGTGATGATACGTTTGGTAGGCTCCGTGGCACCGATCTGCGCAAGGCCGGCGGCCAGTACCGAGATAATCAACACGCCAAAGAAAGTGCTGATGACCGAGCCACGCCCGCCCATCAAGCTGGTGCCGCCAATTACCACAGCGGCAATCACCTGCAACTCCAGGCCGGAACCGGCATTCGGGTCCGCCGCTTCCAGACGCGAAATCTGGAACAGCGCAGCCACACCGGCGAGCAGGCCCATCAGGCTGAACACCAGGATTTTGTAGGGCTTGGGGTTGATGCCGGCCAGGCGCACAGCCTCTTCGTTGGTGCCGATGCCGATCAGGTAACGACCAAACACGGTACGGGTCAAGACCAACTGCGCCGCGATGATCACCACTAAGGCGATGATAAACGACGGCGAAATACCGAAAGCCACCGGGTTGGACAGCCACGCAAAGGAGTCACCGATGTAGGCGGTGCGCGAACCGGTCATTTGGTAAGCCACGCCGCGGGCCATTTCCAGCACGCCGAGGGACACGATAAACGACGGGATGCGCCACGCCACGGTGATCGAGCCCGTGATGGTACCGGCCAACGCTGCGCAGCCCATGCCGAGCAAAGCGGCAGGCAACACGCTCCAGCCCCAGCCGAGAATCGCCACGCTGACCGCCGATGCGGCCAGGGCCAGCACCGAGCCCACCGACAGGTCGATTCCGCCGATGATCAGGATGAAGGTCATGCCAACAGCCAGCACCATCAAGTCGGGAATCTGGTTGGCCAGGGTGCTGAAAGTGTCGTAGGAGAGGAAGTGATCGCTCAACACCGAGAACAGCGCAATCATCGCCAGCAAGGCGCCGGCCAGCCCCAGATAGGTACCCAGGCCGTAGAAGTTGCCGCCCGCTTTACCGGGAGAATGTGTGGTTTTCATGGGGTATCCCTAAGCACTGCGTCGTTGAGCAGCGCGTCACGTTTTTGATAGCCGGCAAAGGCGGCGGCGAGCAATTCGTCCTGGGTCCAGCTGTCGCGCTCGAAGGTCTCGATCAGGCGCCCGGCGGACAACACGCCGATGCGATCGCAGATCAGCATCAGCTCGCGCAGGTCGCTGGACACCACCACCAGCGCTTTGCCTTGGCGAGTCAGTTCGCCGAGCAAGGCATAAATGTCGAACTTGGCGCCGACGTCGATGCCCCGGGTAGGTTCATCGAACAACATCACCGCGCAATCGCGCTCCAGCCAACGGCCGATGACGACTTTCTGCTGGTTGCCGCCGGACAGCTCGGAGACCAGTTGCGCCGGGCTGGAACTGCGGATACTCATTGCATCGACCTGGCGCTTGGCCAAGGCGGTTTCGTCGCGGCGGTTGACCACGCCGCCACCCGAGATTTTCGGCATGTTGCCCAGGGCGATATTCGCGCTGATCGATTGGGTCAGCAGCAGTCCTTCGCCCTTGCGGTCTTCAGTGATCAAGGCGATGCCATGGCCCACGGCGTCAACCGGCGAACGAATGCTCACCACTTGAGCCGGCGAGCCAAGCGCCACGGTGCCGCTGTCGGCAATGTCGGCGCCGAAAATCAGACGCAACAACTCGGTACGGCCCGCACCGATCAGGCCGGAAATGCCGTAGATCTCGCCGGCACGCACTTCAAAAGAAACGTCGCGGACCTTGTCCGAACGCGTCAGACCTTTCACCGTCAGTGCCGGGCCGCCAATACTGCGCGGGCCCAGGTCGATCTTTTCGCCCAGCTCGCGACCGACCATCAAGGTGACCAGTTGCTCGCTGTTGTAGTTGGCCATCGGCTCGACGCAGACCAGCTTGCCATCACGCAATACCGCAATGCGCTGGGCGACACGGGCCAGCTCTTCGAGCCGGTGAGAAATATAAATGATCGCCACGCCTCGGGCCTGCAGGCGGGTGATTTGTTCAAACAGCATCTCGACTTCACGCGCGGTCAGCATGGCCGTGGGTTCGTCGAGGATCAGTACGTGGCAGTCGCCGATCAGGTTGCGGGCGATTTCAACCATCTGTTGATGGCCGATGCCGAGGCTGCCGACGAGGGTGTCCGGGTCGATCGCTTCCAGGCCTACGTGGGCCATGGCTTCGATCGCGGCTTTGCGCAGTTGCTTGCGGCTGATCCAGCCACATTTACTGGGCAAGTTATCCAGGAACAGGTTTTCAGCCACGGTCAGGGTCGGCAGCAAGTTGAGCTCCTGCATGACCATGCGCACGCCCAGCCCTTCAGCCTGGGTGCGGCTGCCGGGGCGGTAATCCTGACCATTGAATTGCATGTGCCCGGTAGTCGGCGTAACCAGCCCGCCGATAATTTTCGACAACGTGCTTTTACCTGCACCGTTCTCACCGGTCAGCGCCAACACTTCCCCGCGATTGAGCGTCAGGGTGATGTCGGACAGAACCGGCTGGGCATAGGTCTTGCCGATACCGCTGACCGAGAGGACAGCGTTCGGGGCGGAAGATGACATAGGAAAATCTCCAGGCGCCCGCTCAGGACGAGCGGGCGCTGTTGGGTGCTGCCAGGATTACTTCTTGAGGACGAGTTCGACCGGGGTTTCGATCACGCCGTCTTTGGAATCGACCTTCTCACCCTTGACCAGCTTGAGCGCGTTCTGGATACCGAACACCGCTTGCTGGGCAGCTGCCTGGTCGGCGGTCGCCAACACGCGGCCGTCTTGCAGCATCGGCTTGATGGCTTCGATGTTGTCGTAGCCTACGACCAGCACTTTGCCAGCCTTGCCTGCAGCACGTACGGCGGAAACAGCACCCAGGGCCATGTTGTCGTTACCGGCCAGCAGTGCCTTGATTTTCGGGTACTCACTCAACATCGCGGAAGCCACTTTCTGGCCCTGGTCAATTTCCCAGTTACCGGATTGGGTGGAGACGATTTTCATGCCGGCAGCGTCCATCGCATCCTTGTAGCCTGCGGTGCGTTGCTGGGCATTGGTGGTGGTCGGCACGCCTTCAATGATGCCGACCTCATCGCCTGCCGCCAGCTGCTTGGCCAGGTAATCACCGACCAGCTTGGAGCCTTTGCGGTTGTCCGGACCTACGAACGGGATATCGAGGTTTTTGCTTTTCAGCACATCCACATCAAGACGGTTGTCGATGTTGACGACTTTGATGCCTGCATCGGAGGCTTTCTTCAGCACGGTGACCAACGCCTTGGAGTCGGCGGGGGCGATCACGATGGCGTTAACCTTTGCCAGGATCATCTGGTTGACGATATCGATCTGCGCGCTGGTATCGGTTTCGTTCTTGATCCCGTTGGTGATCATGTCGAAATCGGCAGCGTGTTCTTTCTGATAAGCCTTGGCACCGTCTTGCATGGTGACGAAGAATTCGTTGGCGAGGGATTTCATGACCAGGCCAACCTTGGGTTTGGCGGCGGCGTCATCGGCAAATGCAGAGGAGAGAGGCAGGGCAGCGGATGCGGCAGCAAGCACAGCGACAGCAAGAAGGCGTCCAGCAAATGGCAGCTTCATGGGTTCACTCCGATCTTATGATTATTGTGAGCAACGCTTGCACCGAAGCAGGGTTCGGCAGCCCACCCACCCGGGCGGCTGAAACGAGCGATCACGATACTCCAGGAGTGTGCCGTGAAACATCTCGCAAACGTTTGCGTTAGTCAAACTATGAGAACCTTGTCGGGTTTTGTCAACGGGAGAAAACGGTCTTTCATCCAGGCCCGCTTGCCGCCTGCCATCATGCTGTTGAGCTGAAACGATTAAACATCGCCTACGCCCGGTCGTTCTTTAAAACGACAGGCTGCCACCCTCACGTCGCACACGAGCTATCGACATTCCATCATAGTTTTCGGACAACCGAACACAAGGCCCTTCACCGTTCGGAAAGCCGGACAACAGCTTGTCAAAGCATCCCAAAAATTCGATATAAATTGTTTTAAATCAACGGCTTAATTTATATCAGGGAACACAATCGGCTTGGTACAAATCCTGCTCTTTCTCAGCACCTCGTGGCATTCAGAACCGCCCGGGTGTTCTAGATGAACCTGCTACCGCACTCATCAAAAACCAGAGAGAAAAATAATGAAATCTGCACTGAAGACCTTTGTTCCGGGCGCCCTCGCCCTTCTGCTGCTGTTCCCCGTTGCCGCCCAGGCAAAGGAAGCTGAATCCAAGACCACACTCTCCAACGTCGTTATTCTCGCCACCGGCGGCACCATTGCCGGCGCTGGTGCCAGCGCTGCTAACAGTGCCACCTACCAGGCGGCCAAGGTCGGCATCGAGCAATTGATTGCCGGTGTTCCCGAGCTTGGCCAGATCGCCAATGTACGCGGTGAGCAAGTGCTGCAAATTGCCTCCGAAAGCATCACCAATGAAAACCTGCTGCAACTGGGTCGTCGCGTGGCCGAACTGGCCGACAGCAAAGACGTGGATGGCATCGTGATCACCCACGGCACCGACACCCTGGAAGAGACCGCCTACTTCCTGAACCTGGTGGAAAAAACCGACAAGCCAATCATTGTGGTGGGCTCCATGCGTCCGGGCACTGCGATGTCGGCGGACGGCATGCTCAACCTGTACAACGCCGTGGCCGTAGCCGGCAGCAAAGAGGCGCGCGGCAAAGGCGTACTGGTCACTATGAACGACGAGATCCAGTCGGGTCGCGACGTCAGCAAGATGGTCAATATCAAGACCGAAGCATTCAAGAGCCCATGGGGCCCACTGGGCATGGTGGTTGAAGGCAAATCCTACTGGTTCCGCTTGCCTGCCAAGCGCCACACCATGAATTCGGAATTTGACATCAAGACCATCAAGAGCCTGCCGGACGTGGAAATCGCCTACGGCTACGGCAACGAGGGCGACACCGCCGTCAAGGCCCTGGCCCAGGCTGGCGCCAAAGCCATCATCCATGCCGGTACCGGCAACGGCTCGGTGCCTGCCAAAGTCGTCCCTGCCCTGCAAGAGCTGCGCAAACAAGGCGTGCAGATCATTCGTTCTTCCCACGTCAATGCCGGCGGTTTCGTTCTGCGCAATGCCGAACAGCCTGACGACAAATACGACTGGGTCGTCGCACACGATCTGAACCCGCAAAAAGCACGGATCCTGGCCATGGTTGCGTTGACCAAGACTCAGGACAGCAAAGAGCTGCAACGGATGTTCTGGGAATACTGATTCCAGATAGCACCTCGGTAGAGGCGGGTTTGCCCGCCTCTACTTCCCGCCAAGCTGACTTGATGCAACTCCCCGCCTCACCGGAATACACCGCCGCTGTCCGACGAACTTCTTGAATGTTAAGTAGTTGCGAAATTGCTCACAGTTAAATACTGTATGCACGTACAGCAAACTAAGGAATATTCCGTGGCCAAGTCTTCTTCCGCAGCACCCACCCCACCTGACGCCTATGCGCGCCTTGCTGTTCGCGTGCAAAAAATCATCAACTCGACCAATGCCCAGAAAGCCAAAGCTGCATTGATCTTTCGTTTACCGGATGAGCCGGAGGATGACTGGGCACAATTGCTGGAAGAAATTGCCGAGAACGACAACGTCACCCTCGCCTACCGGGATGACGGCGGCGTGCAGATTTTCTGGGTTGTGCCGAAGGAAGATTGATTCAATGAGTGCCCGCTTTATTGCTGTGTTTTGCCTGTTTTTTACTGTTGCCGCCCATGCCCAGGCGCCTCGCACGTTCAGCGAGGCAAAAAAAGTCGCGTGGACGCTCTACGCCCCGCAGTCCACCGAGTTTTATTGCGGCTGCAAATACACCGGGAATCGTGTGGACCTCAAAGCCTGCGGTTACATCCCGCGCAAAAATGCCAAGCGCGCCGCTCGCGTCGAATGGGAGCACATCGTTCCGGCCTGGCAAATCGGGCACCAACGCCAGTGCTGGCAAAACGGTGGGCGCAAGAACTGCACGCGCCGGGATGACGTATTCAAGCGCGCCGAGGCCGACCTGCACAACCTGGTGCCGAGCATCGGCGAGGTCAATGGCGACCGTAATAACTTCAGCTTTGGTTGGTTGCCGGTACAACTCGGGCAATACGGCTCATGCCTGACCCAGGTGGACTTCAAGGCCAAGAAGGTGATGCCACGCCCATCCATTCGCGGCATGATCGCGCGAACGTACTTTTACATGAGCAAACAATACGGCCTGCGCTTGTCAAAGCAGGACCGCCAATTGTACGAAGCCTGGAACAAGACTTACCCGGTGCAAGCCTGGGAGCGCCAGCGGAACCAGACCGTGGCGTGTGTGATGGGGCGCGGCAATGAGTTTGTCGGCCCGGTGAACCTGAAAGCCTGCGGTTGAAGGTGGGCGGAGTTCCCGCCCAGCCGACCCTTACTGCGCAGTTTTATGCTCGACAACCTGCGACTCAGTGTCGCTTTTTTTGGCGCGCGCCAGTTTTTCAGTCAGCTGCGCCTGCTTGGCTTCGGCTTCTGCCTTGCTGGCGAACGGCCCCAAAAATACCTCATCCTTGCCATCGACTTTCACGATATAAAAATTAAAACCATGTTCCAGTAACCAGGCAGTCAGGTCGGTGATCGCCTGCAACTTATGATCCGGCGGGCCGACCCACACGTCCCATTCCTGGGCGGCAATAGTTGCAGTTTGTGGCAGGGTTTCGGTCACGGCAGGCTTGGCCTTGGGGGTCTCGACGCTTTTACCTTCACCGCAACCGGCCAATGCCAACACCGCAATTGCCATCGCTACTTTACGCACTGCCCTGCTCCTTTAAGGAAAAGAGGCAACTTTATCATTCACTGTCTATTCTGGCCGTCATAAACGTTGGCTTAAACAATGCGAATGATGTATCGCAGACCTGTATGATGCCGCCATGGGAATTAATGTCGCCTCTATGCGTCCTAGAGAGGCAGTCACAGGGAAGCGCTTAGCAGTAAGCTACACACATCTGACATCTGCCCTGTCTGAAACATGTGTCCTTAAAAGTAATCAAGGAGAAGTCCATGCTTATACTCACCCGCAAAGTCGGTGAAAGCATAAACATCGGTGATGACATTACGATCACCATCCTGGGCGTCAGCGGCCAGCAAGTACGAATCGGCATCAACGCACCCAAGGACGTTGCCGTGCATCGCGAGGAGATTTACCAGCGCATCCAGGCAGGTCTGACTGCTCCGGACAAAAACCAGACTCCATGAAGCACCCTCAGTAGCCAGCCCTTTCGTTCACTGTAACGGCTGGCGAAAACCTTTCGGCTTTTCCCGCATTTTGTCGCGTGTTCTGCGCACCCTGCGCCTATTGCTTTGCGCCAAGATAAAACTGTCTGGACGTGTGGAACTTGTTACAAAATTCATAGCCGAATCCCCTGACTGTTATCTTGCCGTCCGAGCGAATTCGGGAGTACGTCAATGCGGCCTGCGATAAGGCAAACACTTGCCTCCAGAGCCTGGATGATCGCCCTGCTGATCGGGTTGGTCTTTGTGGGACTGGGGTATGCCTTGAAATTCGAAATTGAAGACGTCAGCGACCCTGGCAAGCGTTCCTGGCTGGACCTGTTGCTGTTTCTCTGCGGCTACCTTTTTGTGTTCTGCCTTAAGCCGATCCAGAAGGCCATCCTGCGCAAATTGTGCCAGCGCGCCGCTCACCGTGGTCACCAGAAAACCGCACGCTGAAAGCCGTGCGCTCGCTATCAGATCATCGGTATTTACAGCGCCGCAGCAAGACCTATGCTTGGACTTGCACGATCTGTGAAAGGCGCTGAATCAGATGGACACCCTGAGTAAATCTGAAATCGAATCTGCACTGGCGGCCCGCCTGCCCAGCTACAGCGTCGCCTGTACGCTGCACGCCGACGGCACCCTGTCGGCCGTTCTCAGCGGCCCGGAAACCGATCATTTTGCAATCACCGGGATTGTTCGCGCGCACTATCGCGATGCACAGGCAATTGCACGACTCGCCAACGAGATCCTCAGGGAAATGGTGCTGTCACGCCAGGGCATCAAAAGCAGCCGATTGCAGGCGTCCTCTGATCCGAGCCCTTGCCAATACGGCCAAAAGCGTTAATCGCCCCGCCCCATGCGGGTTATCACGCCAGGTTATGCACGCGTAATAAACCCGCGGCGTCGCGCTCCACCTGCAGCGTCTCATACCCCTCAATACATGTATGCGCCGTCGCCATAGGCTCCACATGGGTTGAGGTCACGACCATCACGTCTGCCCCGGCGGCCTCTGCTGCTCGGATCCCCACCGCTGCATCCTCGAACACCAGGCAATCCTGCACTGGCACGCCCAAACGCTGCGCACCGAGCACAAAGCAGGCCGGATCAGGCTTGCCACTCGCCACATCCTCGGCCGTCACCAGCACCGCCGGCGGTGCGATGCCCGCCGCTTGCAGGCGACGCAATGCCAGCGCTCTGGGCGCAGAAGTCACCAGCGCCCATTGATCCCCAGGCAAACGGTTCAGAAACTCGACCGCACCAGGAATCGCGACAACACCGTCGACGTCATTGATTTCTGCTTCGGTAATCCACTGTGCCTCAACCTCAGGATCCACCCCGGGCAATGCCTGGCGAGTAATGGTATCGATCGCCCGTGCGCCATGGATGGTTGCCAGGAAGGCCGCAACATCCAAGCCATGGCGTTCAGCCCAACTGCTCCACACGCGTTCTGCCGCGGCAATCGAGTTGAGCAACGTGCCGTCCATATCGAACAAAAAGGCACGGTAATGTCTGGCAAACACGGCGGGGCTTGAGGTGGACACTGCTGGGCTTTCCTTCTAGTCGGTAACAAATACTGAGCCCGATGCAATCTACGGATCACACCCTCGCTTGTAAACGTTGCGAAATCATTCCCATGGCGTTGCATTTCGTTCCGCGCGCCAAGGCAATGGCGCTGTACGCCGTGCAGCAGCCGATCAACAAGAACCTGTTCAGCGGCCGCACCGTGAATGCCGCCTGGCACACCAAGCCATCCTGGTACGCCGTGTCCAGCAATGACCAAACCATCAACCCAGTCCTGGAACGCTTCCTCGCCAAGCGCATGAACGCCACCACGATCGAGCTGCCATCGAGCCACTTGTCGCTGGTGTCCCACGCTAAGGAAATCACCGACCTGATTCTCGAAGCCTCCGGCCGCCAGCCTTAATCCGTAAATGACGAACTTGTAATGATCCTGTCGGTTGGCTGTTTGTCACCGCTGGTTACTGTGAACTCACTGCCACGAACCAGCAGCCAACCCTTAAAGAGAGAGACCGCCATGAAACTGTTTATCCTCGGCTTTACCGCTTTGCTTGCCACCGGCTCCGTGTTTGCTGCCGACACTGCCTCCGCCGCCGACGTGATCCACGACAAGACAAGCTTCTTCGTGCACCTGGACGTCGATAAAGTGCTGTCGAGCACCGACACCTACGGCCAGTGCGGTATTGTCCCGGCCCGTCTCGACTACCTCGATCATCAGGGCCGTGAACACGTGCTGGACTACCAGGTACAGGGCATCGGTTGCGCCAGTGACAATTGATCCGGCTACACTTGCGCAACGCTATAGACCAGGGCACTTCCCATGAACATTCTTGTTGTCGAAGACGAACCCAAGGCAGGCAATTACTTGCTCAACGGCCTGCAGGAACTGGGCTACTCGGTCAGCCTCGCTCGCGACGGCGTGGACGGGTTGCACCAGGCACTGGAAACGCCCTTCGACGTGATCGTACTGGATGTGATGATGCCGAAAATGGATGGCTGGGAAGTGTTGCGCAGGCTGCGCAAAGAGGCCGACACGCCGGTGCTGTTTCTCACCGCCCGTGACGACATCGCCGACCGCATCAAGGGCCTGGAACTGGGCGCCGATGATTACTTGATCAAGCCGTTCTCCTTCGCCGAACTGGTCGCGCGCTTGCGTACCCTGACTCGGCGTGGTCCAAGCCGCGAAGAAGAACAACTGCAGGTCGCCGACTTGCAAATCGACGTGCTCAAACGCCGCGTCACCCGTGCCGGTACACGCATCACCCTGACCAATAAAGAGTTCGCGCTGCTGCACCTGTTCGCCACCCATCAGGACCAGGTATTGTCGCGCTCAATGATTGCCTCACGGGTGTGGGACATGAATTTCGACAGCGACACCAATGTAGTGGACGTGGCCGTGCGGCGACTGCGCCTGAAAATCGACGACCCGTTTCAGCTCAAGCTGATCCACAGCGTGCGGGGCATCGGCTACCGCTTCGACACCCAGCCATGAGCAACCGTCGCCATTATTCACTGACCCTGCGCCTGGCGTTGATCTTCGCCCTGCTCGCTTTCGCATTGCTCGCCACCCTTGGCGTCGCGCTGTACCGCGAGCTCGAACGTGAGCTGATCAAGCGGGATGACGCAGCGTTGATCTACCGCGCCGACCAGTTGCGCAACCTGCTCAATGACAGCAACACCCTGGACCTGATCAAGACCAAACCGGAGCTGTTTCAGAACATGCTCGGTAACAGCGAGTCGGTGTTGAGCATCGCGGCGCCGGGGCAAAAGCCGTTGCTGCTGGTTAACCCGGGCAACATTGAGATGCCGACCGTAACCCCAGTGCCAAAAAACCGCGCGCTGGGATTTTCCGACGTGCACCATTTACCCGGTGTGAATGGCGTGCCGTTCGCCACTGTAGCCGCCTCCATCGACTCTGGCGACATGGGCAGCCTGCAGGTCACCACCGGGCGCTTGATGACTGAGCGCACCGCCATGCTCGCCAGCTATCGCCTGAGCGTGTTTATTTTGGCGAGCATTGCCGCGATCATCCTCGCCGTGGTGAGCTACGTAATGGTGCACCGAGGCCTGGTGCCATTGCGGCGCCTGGCAAAGCACGTTCAGGGCATTGGCGTGGGCAACCTGGCCGCCCGCCTGGACAGCCACGGTGCGCCGAAAGAGCTGCTGCCAATGATCGACTCTTTCAACACCATGCTCGAACGGCTGGCGAAGGGGTTTGTGCAATTGGGCCAGGTGTCCACGGATATGGCCCATGAACTGCGCACACCAATCAACAACCTGCTGGGAGAAACCCAGGTCGCCTTGCAACAAAGCCGCAACATCGAGAGCTACCAGCAACTGCTGGCCTCCAATGTGGAAGAACTCGAACGATTGGCGCGGATGCTCGACAACATGCTGTTCCTGGCTCGCACCGACCCGGCCAGCGCCCTGCGTCAACGCCAGGAGCTGAGCGCGGCGGATGAAGTGGAACGCATGGCTGACTACTTCGAGGGGCTGGCGAGCGATGTGGATATCCAGATTCTCGCCACTGGCGAAGGCGTGATCTGGGCCGAACCGATGTTGCTGCGCCGGGCCCTGGCAAATTTGTGCGCCAACGCCATCAACTATGGCGCGCCGAGCTCCGAACTGGTCATTCAGGCAGTGCCGGACGCTGAAGGTATAACGCTCAAGGTCAGTAACAGCGGCGAAACCATTCCCGCGCAGCATCTCCCAAGGCTGTTCGAGCGTTTCTACCGCGTAGACGAGTCCCGCGAACGCTCGGCGCAGTCCAATGGGCTGGGGTTGTCGATCGTGGCAACCATCATGCAACTGCATAACGGTCGGTACAGCGTCACCAGTGAGCAGGGTTTAACGTGTTTTGAGTTGTTCTTTCCCGGACGAGAAGACTGAACAGCGCACGCCAGACATCGGCTGTTATTTAGCACGGCCTGAACCGGTTGCTGAGCGATCAAGGCAGGTCAGCTGACCTGCCCGCCGACTTCAACGGCATCCAACTCGGTTTCCCACGCGGCGCAGACTGCCACGCGCAACCCTTCAACCTGCGTTGTCAGCGCCATGGACGGTTTCCCGTAAGCAACCCCTTGCTCCGGCAGATACGGTACGTGGATAAAACCACTGCGCACCGCTGTTCCCGCCAACGCGTGTTGCAACAGATAGAACAACTGATTGCACACGAACGTACCGGCTGTCTGCGAAACCGACGCCGCAATCCCTGCCTCACGCATCGCCTTCACCATGGCCTTTATCGGTAATGTGCTGAAATACGCGGCGGGCCCACCGACGGCAACGGCCGTGTCGACAGGCTGCTCACCCAGATTATCGGGGATGCGTGCATCGTTGACATTGATCGCCACTCGCTCGACGCAGATGTCACTGCGCCCAGGCCCAAGGCCGGTGGCAATCACCATGGCGGGCTGCAATTCGTCGAGCATCTGCGCCAGGCACTGCCCCACCGTAGAAAACGCACAGGGCAGCTGGCGCGCAACAATTTTCACGTCATCACCGAGTTTCATCCCGTCCAGCTGGCGCACGGCTTCCCAGGAAGGGTTGACAGGGTCTGTATCAAAGGGCTCGAAACCCGTCAGCAATACGGTAGGCATCGCGTCCTCACATCAGCAAATACAGCAGGACAATATTGACCACCAACATCATCAGCGCGGTCGGCAGTTGAGCCTTGATCACCGCGTTTTTATCCGGCAGTTCCAGCAACGCCGCCGGGACGATATTGAAGTTCGCGGCCATGGGTGTCATCAGCGTACCGCAGTAGCCGGAGAACATGCCGATCGCCGCCATGACCGCCGGGTTACCACCGTAGATGCCCACCAGTACCGGCACGCCGACACCGCCGGTCATCACCGGAAAGGCCGCAAAACCGTTGCCCATGATCACCGTGAACAGCGCCATGCCCAATACGTACACCATTACCGCGACCAGCTTGAAGTCCAGGTTGATGTAGGTAGTGGTGACATGGGCGACGGCCGTGCCAACGCCGGCTTCGTTGAACAACAGCCCGAGCATTGCCAGCATTTGCGGCAGCACCATGGCCCAGCCGAGTGCTTCAGTCAGGCGCCGCGATTCGCGCAAGGCTTGCACCGGCGTGTCGCGGGTCAGCCAGCACGCCAGGCCGAGGGCGATCAGGCAACCGATGCCCAGGGACACGAACGTGGTGTTTTTCGGGTCCAGCAGCGGCACGCCGCCGATTTCCGTGTGCTTGAGCAGGACCGAGCCAATCACCGTGGTCAGGGGAATGGCCAGTGCTGGAATAAACAGTTTGTGACCAAGGCGACCGGCACTGGCGCGGGCAGCCTTGTCATGCAACTGGTTATGCGTGCCGCGGCCGACACCGCCAAGCCCGGCAATCAGCGCCATCACCACCACGCCTGCGCCGATGACCACTGAGGGCAAGCGCTCACCCACCAGAAATGGAATGGCGAACAACAACCAGAACAGCGCCGTGGACCAGCGTTTGGGATGAGTGCGATCCATCAGGATCATGCCGGCGGTGATCAGCAACAAAACGCCTGCCAGCCAGTAGAGGTATTGAATGGAGATGATCATTGCGCGGCCTCCACCGGGGCCGTCGCACCCGCCATGTCGCGGGTCAGCCTTCGATCAAATCGATGCAGGCGGATGGCGTGGATGATGAACGCGCATATCGCCGTCGGAATGCCCCACACCGCAATGTGCAACGGCTCTACGTCAATCCCCGAGCCGAGCAGGAACGTGTGCATCAGCGCAATCGCACCAAAGGCGACGAAGATGTCCTCGCCAAAGAACAGCCCGACGTTATCCGTTGCAGCGCACATGGCCAACACCTTGTGGCGCAGCTTGTCCGGCAACTTGCCGTAGCGCTTTTCAGCCGCGCCTTCGGCCATGGGCGCCAGCAAGGGCCGCACCATCTGCGGATGCCCGCCGAGGCTGGTCAGCCCCATGGCGGCGGTGGTTTCACGGACAAACAAGTAGATGATCAACAAGCGCCCGACGGTCGCGCGCTCGAAACGCGCGATCCAGTTCTGCGCATGCAGGCGCAGGCCATGACGCTCCAGCAGGCCGATGACCGCCAGGGGCAATAGCAGGATCAGTTGCAGGGCACGGGTCTGAAGGAAACCTTCACCCATGCTGGCGAGAATTTTTTCCAGTGGAAAGTGGGCGGCGAGCCCGGTGGCGATGGCGGCTGCGGTGACCACCAACAGCGGGTTGAAGCGCAATACGAAGCCAACCACGATCACTAGCACACCGATCAATGGCCATAGGTTCACAACAGTTTGCATGGTGGTGAGGTCCTTTAGTGCGCGCTGCGGCGCCATTAAAGCAGGACGTGAGCAAAGGGCTCACAGCATGAAAGTGGCGTGCAGTCGGCTCGGTTTTTTTATTGTTGACCTGAAAGGTCGAGCGTCAGTGGCGGCATCTTTGCCGCTTGGGGCGGGGGGTGTCCAACAAGAAAAATTGTTGCTGCGAACCAATAAATTTTGTGGGGGATAAGCGCCGGGTGATCCGGCGACACCCAGAGATTCAGACCAGACGTTTTTGGAAGAAATGCCGCTGATGGCCCAGCGGGTAATCGTCCATATGACCGAACTCAGTGAAACCCAACTTTCGATAGAACCCTGGCGCCTGGAAACTGAACGTGTCCAGCCAAATCCCCACACACCCCTGCTCACGGGCAAATTCTTCGGCGGTGCGCATCAAACGCGTGCCGGTGCCTTGCGTGCGCATCGCGTCCGGGATACTCAAGAGTTCGACGAACAACCAACCGTAGGAAATCTTCCCATAGAGGCCGCCCACAACCTCTTGGGTCGCGGGGTCGCGCAGTAAAATCCCTACTGTTTCGAACGGCATCGCCCCGGTATGGCTGAGGTTGTAGGCCCTCAGCGGCTTGAGGATTGCCTCACGGTCTTGCTCGGTCACCTTGAACGACACTTCCATAGCCAGCTCCATCTCTACTTCCTCACGTTTAAAGTCCAACCCCCTCGATTATGCACAGCATGCTTGACGATGCTACGTGGCAATGTTGATGGCGCCTGAGGCACACAGTGCGAAGCGTTGCTGCCTCGTTGATGTTTTTTCAAACACTGTCAGTAACAGCTTGCATGCGGTGTTTTTACGCGTCACCGCATTCAGCGCTGTTGCGCCCTGCGTTTCGATACACCGGTGGGATGTGTTGGTCACTTTATGCAATGAGCCAAAGCCTTGAAATGCTTGTGAGTGCACAGGTGCTGCAAGGCGTCGTTTGTGGGGTGGAGCTGCTGGGCTTATTCGCCTTGATTGATGTGAATCGACTGCCGGCAGGGGCCAGAGAAAGTGTGCTGAATCGCTCCAAGTCGGCTCATCCGTGAAGATTCCTGTTCCGCGCCTATACTCAATACAGCCACTGCGCGTTCCCGCGCAGCGCTGACTAAGGGGAAAGCCACTATGTACGCCGGACAAATGGGCATGGCGACAACAAATGGTGAGATACGCTGCCAGATGGTGGTTCAATTCATCTGCCTGCTGTCGGTGGCTTCGCTTTTCTGCTGACTACTGCGCTTCACCCAGTATTGGCTTGAGCGCCAAAGCAGACGCTTGCCATAAATCCAGCGCAAAAAAAAGGCCTGCTCGCCCTCCGGAAAGATCCTTGCGACGAATTTATCGAGCCCTCTAGTTAACCGTACTTGCGGGGGGTTCGTTGACAACGGGATTCGCTACATCTGCTGGCTGCCCAGTCTCTACGTCACGAACTTCGTATCTCCACCAGGTCAACGACGAGATTCCGTAGAGTCCATAAGTGCGGCCGCCTACCAGCACCCAGTCGATATTCGCTTTGGCGACTCAACCAATAAAGGGTTTGATCGTTGTCGAAATTAAATATCGTCACAACTCGACAGCCGAAAACAGCAGTGAGGTCGTTCCTATTACCACCAAACCATGCCCAAACGGACGCACGTATTTAGGGAACATATTCTTCGTCTACTTGATGAAACAAAAATTGCAAATTTCCCCACCTTGTAACTTCAGGACAGCCGAAACCACGTTGGTCAACGCGTGAAGATGTGCAACTCTGGCGGTTGCTGCCAGTAATCAGTGGTATGCAGCGCTAAAGAGAAATCTGCTGGGACTGCTTAATGAATAACGCCTTTAGAAACGTCGCTGAGGGCGAGAAGATGACGAAGCACTACCAGGAGAGGCACGACGAAAAGAAGATCGAGTACCTAGAGGTGGGAGTTTTGCAAAAGTTTTGCAAATCCAAGACAACAAAAAAGGGCTCACCTTTCGGTGAGCCCTTCTAGACCGCCCAGCAGAGCGGATTTTGTTTGGTAGGCGCGATTGGACTCGAACCAACGACCCCCACCATGTCAAGGTGGTGCTCTAACCAACTGAGCTACGTGCCTGCTGTGAGGCGGCATTCTACGGAATTCCGAAGGGGTGTCAACATCTTTTTTGCAGCTAACCCTATGAATATGCGAATTATTTATGGGTGGCGGGTACACCCTGGATTTTCGGGTGGCTGGCAGCCAATTTTCAACTGAGGTAGGATCGCGGCACTCGTAAAAAATATAAAACAGAGGTTCCAGGATGGCGAACACCCCCTACCCCCAGTCGTATTACGCCGCGTCCGCGAATGCAGTTCCACCTCGCCCGATGCTGCAAGGTGAGGTCGAAACGGATGTGTGCGTAATCGGAGCCGGCTACACCGGGCTGTCCAGCGCGCTGTTTCTGCTGGAGAACGGTTTTCGCGTGACGGTACTGGAGGCCGCCAAGGTGGGGTTTGGCGCCTCGGGCCGTAACGGTGGGCAGATCGTCAACAGCTACAGCCGCGACATTGATGTGATTGAGCGCAGCGTCGGCCCCAAGCAGGCGCAGTTGCTGGGACAGATGGCCTTTGAAGGTGGCCGGATCATTCGCGAGCGAGTTGCCAAGTATCAGATCCAGTGCGACTTGAAAGACGGCGGTGTATTCGCTGCTCTCAACAGCAAGCACATGGGCCACTTGGAATCGCAGAAGCGCCTGTGGGAGCGCTACGGCCATACGCAGCTGGAGCTGCTCGACGAGCGCCGCATCCGTGACGTGGTGGGCTGTGAAAACTATGTCGGCGGCCTGCTGGACATGAGCGGCGGGCATATTCACCCGCTCAACCTCGCGCTGGGCGAAGCGGCGGCCGTGGAATCCCTGGGCGGTACGATTTACGAGCAATCGGCGGCGGTGCGCATCGAGCGTGGCGCCAACCCGGTGGTGCATACCGCTGAGGGTAAAGTCAGGGCCAAATTCATCATCGTCGCGGGCAACGCCTACCTGGGCAACCTGGTGCCGGAGTTGGCGGCCAAGTCGATGCCGTGTGGCACGCAAGTGATCACCACTGCTCCGCTGGGCGATGAGCTGGCCAAGACATTGCTGCCCCAGGATTACTGCGTTGAAGACTGCAATTACCTGCTCGACTACTACCGTCTCACAGGCGACAAGCGTCTGATTTTCGGCGGCGGCGTGGTGTATGGCGCGCGCGATCCGGCGAACATCGAAGCGATTATCCGACCGAAGATGATCAAGGCCTTTCCGCAGCTCAAGGATGTGAAGATCGACTACGCCTGGACCGGCAATTTCCTGCTGACCCTGTCGCGCTTGCCGCAGGTGGGCCGCCTGGGCGACAACATCTATTACTCCCAGGGCTGTAGCGGCCATGGCGTGACGTACACGCACTTGGCGGGCAAGGTGCTGGCGGAAGCGTTGAGGGGCCAGGCGGAGCGTTTTGATGCGTTTGCCGACCTGCCGCACTATCCGTTCCCGGGCGGGCAACTGTTGCGCACACCGTTTGCGGCGTTGGGGGCCTGGTATTACGGGCTGCGGGATAAGCTGGGGTTCTAACCCGATCAAACTGTGGGAGCGGGCTTGCCCGCGATGGCGTCGGATCAGTCAACATACTCACTAACTGATACACCGCTATCGCGGGCAAGCACGCTCCCACACTTTTGACCCAGGTGGTCTCTGGACCAAATCGCAGACACAAAAAACCCCGGTCTTTCGACCAGGGTGTTTGCTATCGGATCAAAGAGGCTTAACGCTTTCTTTGTGCTTCAAGGCGTTCAGTGGGCCTTGATGCAGATATGGCGCAGCGGACGGGACTCGAACCCGCGACCCCCGGCGTGACAGGCCGGTATTCTAACCGACTGAACTACCGCTGCGTATCGCTTGACATGCTGAGCGTAAACCCTCAACCGTCTTTAAACATCTGATTGTTCAGCCTCGGCTGTTCAATCTCAAGCCTGACACATCAGACCTGGAAAATATGGCGCAGCGGACGGGACTCGAACCCGCGACCCCCGGCGTGACAGGCCGGTATTCTAACCGACTGAACTACCGCTGCGCGTCGGTGCAACCTTTAACGTTGCGTCTTGCCCGAAGGCAAAACTCTCAAGAAGTGGTGGGTGATGACGGGATCGAACCGCCGACCCTCTGCTTGTAAGGCAGATGCTCTCCCAGCTGAGCTAATCACCCTTTGCTTCGTTGAGGCCGCGAAATTTACGCAGGTAGCGGACCTAAGTCAATAGCCTGCTTGAAGTTTTTCTGAAAAAGGCAAAATTGCTTCAAGACCGCTACCGGCCCTACTCGCTGTAAATCATCTTCTTGCTCATGCCGCCGTCCACCACGAACTCTTGCCCGGTAACAAACCCCGCCTGACGCGACAGTAACCACGCCACCATCGCCGCCACATCTTCAACCGTTCCCACCCTGCCCGCTGGATGCTGGGCGTGATCGGCGTCGGTCAACGGCGCTGCGCGACGCGCTGCCGGATCCCGCGCATCAATCCAGCCAGGGCTGACAGCATTGACCCGCACCTCTGGCCCCAGGCTCATCGCCAGCGCGTGCGTCAGCGCCAGCAGGCCGCCCTTGCTCGCGGCATAAGCCTCGGTGTCGGGTTCCGACTGATGCGCCCGGGTCGACGCCAGATTCACAATCGCGCCACCGTGAGCGCGCAGGTACGGCGCACAGTGTTTAGCGAGCAGCATCGGCCCACTGAGGTTCACCGCCAACACGCGGTTCCAGTACGCCAGGTCCAGGCTTTCCAGGGTGATATTGCGCGGGTCGGCCACCGCTGCATTGCACACCAACGCATCCAGCCGACCAAATTGCCCAAGCACTTCAGCGACACCTTGGGCCACCTGCTTCTCGTCGGCCACGTCCATGGTGATAAACCACGCATTTTCGCCCAACACCTTGGAGACCTTGGAACCGCGCTCGCGGTCCAGGTCGGTCAACACCACCTGCCAGCCTTCGCTGATCAGCCACGCGGCGATCCCCAGGCCGATACCCCGCGCCGCACCGGTCACCAGCGCCACGCGACCGTTACCGGCCGGCGCCGCCTCCATGGACCACTCGATCACAAGGCCGCCAGCCCGCGAGCCAGGTCAGCTTGCAAATCGGCGACATCTTCCAGGCCCACCGCGATGCGGATCAGGCTGTCACGGATGCCGGCGGCTTCACGCTCCTGCGGCGCCAGGCGCCCATGAGACGTCGTGCCTGGATGGGTAATGGTGGTCTTGCTGTCACCCAGGTTGGCGGTGATCGAAATCAGGCGCGTCGCATCGATAAAGCGCCAGGCGCCGTCTTTGCCGCCCTTCACTTCAAAGCTCACCACCGCACCGAAGCCACGCTGCTGGCGCTGGGCCAACGCGTGCTGCGGGTGGCTCTTCAGGCCTGCGTAATACACCTTCTCGATGCCGTCCTGCTGCTCCAGCCACTCGGCCAGGGCCTGAGCATTGGCGCAATGGGCCTTCATTCGCAGGCTGAGTGTTTCCAGGCCTTTGAGGAAGATCCACGCGTTGAATGGGCTCAAGGTCGGGCCGGCGGTGCGCAGGAAGCCCACAACTTCTTTCATTTGCTCGCTACGGCCGGCAACCACGCCGCCCATGCAACGGCCCTGGCCGTCGATAAATTTTGTGGCCGAGTGCACCACGATGTCCGCGCCCAGCTTCAACGGTTGCTGCAACGCAGGCGTGCAGAAGCAGTTGTCGACGATCAGCATCGCGCCTTTAGCGTGAGCGACTTCCGACAGCGCGGCGATATCCACCAACTCGGCGAGCGGGTTGGACGGCGACTCAACGAACAGCAGCTTGGTGTTGGACTTGATCGCCGCGTCCCAGCCGGAAAGATCCGCCAGCGGCACGTAATCCACTTCAACGCCGAAGCGCTTGAAGTACTTCTCGAACAGGCTGATGGTCGAACCGAACACGCTGCGCGACACCAGCACGTGGTCACCAGCGCTGCACAGGCTCATCACCACCGCCAGAGTCGCCGCCATGCCGGTGGCCGTGGCGACCGCCTGCTCAGCGCCTTCCAGGGCCGCGATACGCTCTTCAAACGCACGCACGGTCGGGTTGGTGTAGCGCGAATACACGTTGCCCGGCACCTCACCGGCAAAACGCGCAGCGGCGTCAGCGGCGGTACGGAACACGTAGCTGGACGTGAAGAACATCGGCTCACCATGCTCACCTTCCGGGGTGCGGTGGTGGCCGGCGCGCACAGCCAGGGTATCGAAAGCTACGCCATCGAGGTCGCTGTCCAGCCGACCGGCATCCCATTCCTGACTCATGCTGCGACTCCTCTCTCAACGCTTTATTTAAGATACAAAACCGGCCCCTCAGGGCCGGTGTTTACTCAGTTGTTATACAGATCAATGATCGCGCTGACCGCCTGGGTCTTGATCTTCGACGAGTCATTACGCGCCTGCTCGATCTTGTTCAGGTAGGCCTCGTCGACATCACCGGTCACGTACTTGCCGTCGAACACGGCGCAGTCGAACTGCTCGATCTTTATCTTGCCACCGCCGACCGCTTCGATCAGGTCCGGCAGGTCCTGATAGATCAGCCAGTCAGCGCCGATCAGGTCAGCCACGTCCTGGGTCGAACGGTTATGCGCGATCAGCTCGTGGGCGCTCGGCATGTCGATACCGTACACGTTCGGGTAACGCACGGCTGGGGCTGCGGAACAGAAGTACACGTTCTTCGCACCGGCTTCGCGGGCCATCTGGATGATCTGCTTGCAGGTGGTGCCACGCACGATGGAGTCATCCACCAGCATCACGTTCTTGCCGCGAAACTCCAGCTCAATGGCGTTGAGCTTCTGGCGCACCGACTTCTTGCGCGCGGCCTGGCCCGGCATGATAAAGGTACGACCGATGTAACGGTTTTTCACGAAGCCTTCGCGGAACTTGACGCCTAGGTGGTTGGCCAGTTCCAGCGCGGCGGTACGGCTGGTGTCCGGGATCGGGATCACCACGTCGATGTCGTGCTCTGGACGCTCGCGCAGGATCTTGTCGGCGAGCTTCTCGCCCATGCGCAGGCGTGCTTTATAGACCGAAACGCCGTCGATGATCGAATCCGGACGCGCCAGGTAGACGTGTTCGAAGATGCACGGGGTGAGCTTCGGTGCTACAGCGCACTGACGGGTGTGCAGCTTGCCGTCTTCGGTGATGTACACCGCTTCGCCCGGCGCGAGGTCGCGAATCAGGGTGAAACCCAACACGTCCAGAGACACGCTTTCGGACGCAATCATGTACTCAACGCCTTCGTCGGTGTGACGCTGGCCAAACACGATCGGGCGGATGCCATGGGGGTCGCGGAAACCGACGATGCCATAACCGGTGATCATCGCCACCACGGCATAACCGCCGACGCAACGGTTGTGCACGTCAGTCACGGCGGCGAACACGTCTTCTTCGGTCGGCTGCAGCTTGCCGCGCTGGGCCAGCTCGTGGGCGAACACGTTGAGCAGCACTTCCGAGTCGGAGTTGGTGTTGACGTGGCGCAGGTCAGATTCGTAAATCTCCTTGGCCAGCTGTTCAACGTTGGTCAGGTTACCGTTGTGCGCCAGGGTGATGCCGTAAGGCGAGTTGACGTAGAACGGCTGAGCTTCGGCCGAGGTGGAGCTACCGGCAGTCGGGTAACGCACATGGCCAATGCCCATGTGCCCGACGAGGCGTTGCATGTGACGTTGATGAAACACGTCACGCACCAGACCATTGTCCTTGCGCAGGAATAACCGGCCGTCATGGCTGGTTACGATACCGGCAGCGTCCTGGCCGCGGTGCTGGAGGACGGTTAGCGCGTCATACAGCGCCTGATTCACGTTCGACTTACCGACGATACCGACGATGCCACACATGCGACGCAACCCCTACTTAATGAATCTTGACTGAACCCAACTCACTGAGGCGTTTTGGCCGGTAAGAGGTGTTCCTTGAACGGAAGATCAGCGGGTATGCTGATTCCGCTGGCCAGCCACTGACTGCTCCACCCCAAAATGAGGTTTTTGGACCAATCTGCAACCAATAGAAATTTTGGCACGAGTACCGACTCTTGCCACCACAAATCCTGCTGTACTGGCCCCAGGCTCAACAGCCCGACCGCCACAACCACCAGCAACGCGCCACGCGCAGCGCCGAAGGCCATACCGAGAAATCGATCGGTCCCGGAGAGGCCGGTGACACGTATCAACTCGCCAATAAGATAATTGACCATTGCCCCCACCAGCAGCGTGGCGATGAACATGATGGCGCAGCCCGCGATGACGCGAGCCGAAGGTGTTTCGATGTACCCGGCCAGGTAAACCGACAGTGAACCACCGAACATCCAGGCGACGACTCCTGCGATGATCCAGGTCAGCAACGACAGTGCTTCTTTTACGAAGCCGCGGCTTAGACTGATCAAAGCGGAGATGGCGACGATTGCAACGATCGCCCAGTCAACCCAGGTAAATGGCACAGTGCAGCCTACGGACAGATGAGGCGGCGCATTTTAGCAGAGCGCCGGGCTATCGGTAAGCTGTGATTGCGGGTGCTTTGCAAATCAATGGGTTGTGCCGAGCCCACCCACTTTTATAGCCACCACAAAAACCATGTGGGAGCGGGCTTGCTCGCGAAAGCGCCGGACCAGTCAACTTGTGTATCGACTGTCACACTGCCTTCGCGAGCAAGCCCGCTCCCACATTTGGCCTGCATTCCAACCCGCAAGTCGCTCGTTGATCAGCCGCGCTCAGGCTGAAACCGCACCACAAACCCATTCAGGTTCTGCTGGCGACCCAACAGGTCACGCAGGCGGTCCGCCTCGGCACGCTCGATCAGCGGCCCGATAAACACACGGTTCTTGCCATCAGCGCTGCGGATATAGGCGTTGTAGCCTTGGGCGCGCAGCTTCTTCTGCAAGGCATCGGCGCTTTCGCGGTTCGCCAAGCTGGCCAACTGGATCGACCAGCTGATCGGCAGACCATTCGGATCAATGCGACTCTGGCCCACGTCCGGCTTGCCCGGTGCGGCAGGCTGCGGCGCTACAGGCTTGGGTGCAGGCGCTGGCGCGGCAGGTTTGGCAGCGACAACCGGTGCGGGCGCTGGCGCCGGCTTGACCACTGGCACGCTCGGTTGCACCGGCATCGTAGGCGCCTGTTGCTGGGCGACCTCCACGTCAGACGGTACTGGCTCCTGTGGCAGGGCTTGCGGCTCGGGCACCACCACTGGCTCAACCTGAACCTGCGGCATGACCGGTGCCTGTGGCGCAGCCGGGGCTTCTACCACCACCTGGCGCTGTTCATCCTGACGGGAAAACAGCATCGGCAGAAAAATCACTGCCAGCGCCACCAACACCAGGGCTCCGACCATTCGCTGCTTGTATGCGCTATCCAGTAATGCCATCTGCAGCTTCCTCCGTGGAGCGCCGGGCCAACCACTCAAGCGCCTCGGCAACACAATAAAATGACCCGAACAACAGTATCTCGTCCTCGGGCGTCGCTTGCGCGCATTGCGCCTCAAGGGCAGCGGTAACGCTTGCATACGACGCCACCGGCGCGCCAAGGTTCTGCAAGGCCACCCCCAACTCAACCGCCGGGCGGCTGCGCGGCGTGTCCAGCGGCGCTACTGCCCAGGACTGGACATCGCCAAGCAAGGGCGCAACCACGCCGCCCAGGTCTTTGTCGGCCAACAGCCCGAACACCGCCAGGCGGCGGCCAATCGGCGGCGTACGCGAGAGGCGCTGCGCCAGGTATTCGGCAGCATGCGGGTTGTGCCCCACATCCAGGAGCAGGTTCAGGCGCTTGCCCTCCCACTCGAATGCACGACGGTCCAAACGCCCAACAATACGGGTCGCCAGTAATGTCGCGGCAATCTGCTCGGCATTCCATGGCAGGTCCAGCAGCAAATAGGCTTGCAACGCCAGCGCGGCGTTTTCCATCGGCAGGTTCAGCAGCGGCAAATCACGCAATTGGACGACGTTCCCGCGCACATCGCGCCCGCGCCATTGCCAATGCTGACTGCCAATCTCCAGGTTGAATTCGCGACCGCGCAGGTAGAACGGGCAGTCCAGCTCGCGCACCTTGTCGAGCAAGGTATGGGGCGGATCAGTATCACCACACAACGCAGGCTTGCCCTGGCGGAAGATTCCGGCTTTTTCATACGCCACGGATTCGCGGGTGTTGCCGAGGTATTCAGCATGGTCGACGCCAATGCTGGTGATCAGCGCAAGGTCGGCATCGACCACGTTGACGGTGTCCAGACGCCCACCCAGGCCGACTTCCAGAACCACCACATCCAACTGCGCACGCTCGAACAGCCAGAAAGCCGCCAGGGTGCCCATTTCGAAGTAAGTCAGGGAAATCTCGCCGCGCCCCGCATCGAGTGCGGCGAAGGCTTCGCAGAGCTGCTCGTCAGTGACTTGAACGCCATTGAGTTGCACCCGCTCGTTGTAACGCAGCAGGTGCGGAGAGCTGTACACGCCCACTTTAAGCCCTTGGGCTTGCAGCAGCGCCGCGACAAAGGCGCAGGTCGAGCCTTTGCCGTTGGTGCCGGTCACCGTGATCACACGCGGTGCCGGACGGCCCAACCCAAGGCGGGACGCTACCTGTTGCGAGCGCTCCAGGCCCATGTCGATGGCGGACGGATGCAACTGCTCAAGGTAGGCGAGCCATTCGCCCAGGGTACGTTGGGTCATAGGTTCGCAGGCACCGGCGGAACAACGATTGGCTCGATTTTAGGCGCGACGTACACCGGGCTCGGCAGGCCCATCATTTGCGCCAGCAGGTTACCCAGGCGTGGGCGCAGCTCACCGCGCGGGATGATCAGGTCGATCGCGCCGTGTTCGAGCAGGAACTCGCTGCGCTGGAAGCCTTCTGGCAGCTTTTCACGCACGGTCTGTTCGATAACGCGTGGGCCGGCGAAACCGATCAGCGCCTTTGGCTCGCCGACGATTACGTCACCCAGCATTGCCAGGCTGGCGGAAACGCCGCCGTAAACCGGGTCGGTCAAAACAGAGATGAACGGGATGCCTTCTTCGCGCAGACGCGCCAATACCGCAGAGGTCTTGGCCATTTGCATCAGGGAAATCAGGGCTTCCTGCATCCGCGCACCACCGGAGGCGGCGAAGCAGATCATCGGGCAACGGTTTTCCAGGGCGTAATTGGCAGCGCGAACAAAACGCTCACCAACGATGGCACCCATGGAGCCCCCCATGAACGAGAACTCAAAGGCCGACACCACCACTGGCATGCCCAGCAGCTTGCCGCTGACGGAAACCAGTGCGTCTTTCTCACCGGTCTGCTTCTGCGCAGCGGTCAGGCGGTCCTTGTACTTCTTGCCATCGCGGAACTTGAGACGGTCAACCGGCTCCAGGTCAGCACCCAGCTCGGCACGGCCATCGGCATCCAGGAAGATGTCGATACGCGCGCGGGCGCCGATACGCATGTGATGGTTGCACTTGGGGCAAACGTCCAGGGTCTTTTCCAGCTCCGGGCGGTACAGCACCGCGTCGCAGGAAGGGCACTTGTGCCACAGACCTTCAGGAACCGAGCTTTTCTTTACCTCGGAACGCATGATCGAAGGGATCAGTTTGTCTACTAACCAGTTGCTCATGCTTTCTTTCTCCAGTACCGGTGGCTTGAACACAGCCCCGCGTATGCCCTTGAGCTAAATTCATATGTGGCGATGATGCTTGCGGGACGGGGTCAGACGTTCGACCTGCCATTTCCCGCCTGCGTCCTCAGCCTTCCAGACAACCTGCCAACGCAGGGTTGCCACTTCATTTCCGGCCCACCCACAGGCGGCGCCGGGCTGTTTTACACAGTGGTAGTTATGGACGGCGGCAGACTGCCAGCCGTCACATCCCGCCACTGCTGTTGCGCACGGCGTGCATGAATGCGCGAATCTTGCTGTGATCCTTGATGCCCTTGCTCTGCTCTACCCCGCCGCTGACGTCCACGGCGTAGGGCCGAACCTGCTCGATCGCCGCGCCGACATTGCCCGGATTAAGCCCGCCAGCCAGGATAATCGGCGTGCTCAGGCCTTCGGGAATCAGCGACCAGTCAAACGCTTCGCCGGTACCGCCGGGTACGCCTTCAACATAGGTGTCCAGCAGAACCCCGCGAGCGCCGGCGTAGGCAGCACACGCGGCGGCGATGTCATCCCCGGCCTTGACGCGCAGCGCCTTGATGTACGGGCGCCCGTAGCTTTCGCATTCGTCGGGGCTTTCGTCGCCGTGAAATTGCAGCAGGTCCAGCGGTACCGCATCCAGGGTTTCGTTCAGTTCGCAGCGGCTGGCGTTGACGAACAAGCCCACGGTGGTCACGAACGGCGGCAGCGCGGCGATGATCGCGCGTGCCTGCAACACATTCACCGCCCGCGGGCTCTTGGCGTAAAACACCAAACCAATGGCATCCGCCCCCGCCTCGACTGCCGCCAGCGCGTCTTCTATGCGGGTAATCCCGCAAATCTTGCTGCGAACGGCTGGCATGTCGTGGAAACCTCAGGGTTTGACCGGGAAAGTCCCGGATGGTAACAAAAGCTATTCCGGGCGTCAGCCGCCAAGTTCGCTGAAACCTGTGAGGAAGTGTGGCCCGATGAAACGTTGCGGCAGCTCGAACTCGTCGCGGTACTCCACATCCACCAGGTACAGGCCAAACGGATGCGCGGTCACACCGCCAGTGCGGCGCACACGACTCTCCAGCACTTCCCTGGCCCACTCCACCGGGCGCTCGCCGGTGCCGATGGTCATCAACACGCCGGCAATGTTGCGCACCATGTGGTGCAGGAACGCCCCGGCACGGATATCCAGCACGATCATCTTGCCGTGACGGGTCACGCGCAGATGATGGACTTCCTTGATCGGCGATTTGGCCTGGCACTGGCCGGCGCGGAAGGCGCTGAAATCATGCACCCCGACCAGATGCTGCGCGGCCTCGGCCATGCGCTCGGCATCCAGCGGGCGGTGGTTCCAGGTGATTTCTTCGTTGAGGTGCGCCGGGCGAATCTGATCGTTGTAGATCACATAGCGGTAACGCCGGGCAATGGCCTTGAAGCGCGCATGAAAATGCGCAGGCATGACCTTGGCCCAACTGACGCTCACGTCATGGGGCAGATTGATATTGGCGCCCATCACCCACGCTTTCATGGTGCGTTCGGCCTGGGTATCAAAGTGCACCACTTGGCCGCAAGCGTGCACGCCAGCATCGGTGCGCCCGGCACACATCAAGGAGACCGGCGAATCGGCGACTTTCGACAGGGCCTTTTCCAGGGTTTCCTGCACCGTCAACACGCCAGAGGCCTGGCGTTGCCAGCCGCGATAGCGCGAGCCTTTGTATTCCACGCCGAGGGCGATGCGGTAAAAGCCTGCGGCCGCCATTTCGGCGGCCGCGTTATCTAAATTTGCCAAGAACTGAGAGCCTGATGAGTTGCGCAAAGGCGGCCATTATAAAGGCGACAGACCCATGAAGGGCGCTTTTGTTGACGTGCCTGGCACAGACCCACATTGGACTTGCATCAACCTTCAGATTTTACCCAGCATTTCCTTGGCTTCACCGCGCTGGCCGTCATTGCCTTCGGTCAGCACCTCGGAAAGGATGTCTCGCGCACCGTCGGTATCACCCATGTCGATGTACGCCTGAGCCAAATCCAGCTTGGTGGCGACCTCGTCGGTGCCGGAGAGGAAATCGAATTCCGGCTCATCATCCCCCAACGCTGCATCTTCTGCGGTGAAGGACGGCTCGATCGGCGGATGTTCCAGGCTCTGGGACAGACGATCCAGCTCGGCATTGACGTCATTCAGCTCCGACGCGAAGCCATCCGGCTTTGCAGCTGCCGCAGCCGCAGGCTCGTCGGCCAGGGACAGGTCGAAGTCTTCCGGCAGGTCGAAGTCGTCCAGTGCGGCAGGCGTCAACGTCGGCGGCTCAACCGCTGGCACATCCTTCATCTGGTCTTCAAGGCCTGAGAGGAAATCGTCATCGGATTGCGTAGAAGCCGGCTCCGCCAACTGCAAGTCCAAGTCGAAATCAGACAAGTCATCCGGGCTGGCCTTGGCTTCGGTCTGCTGTTGCAGCACCGACTCAAAGCTCAGCTCATCTTCCGGGCGGACCACGGCAGGCGAGGCCGCTTCCAGGTCGTCCAGGCTCAAGTCGAAATCAGTGTCGAAGGCATCGGGCTCAGCAGCCGGTGCAGCAGGCTTATCCTCCAGCAGGTCCTTGACGTACTGAGCATCCAGGGCTGCCGCAGCGACGGCGGCACTCACACCAGCGGCCATCACGGCCATGGCCGGGAAGCGGCTCTTGAGCTGCTCAACCTGGGCATGGTTTTGACCATTGGCCACCAGTTGACGCTCCTGGGCAACGAAGCCGTCCTTATCGCCTTGCAGGCCATACACTTCAAGCAATTTCAAACGCAGATCGCTGCGCTTGGGCTCGTGCTTGATCGCTTGTTGAAGAACATCCGCAGCCTGGTTCAGATGACCACGGTCGATATGCGATTGAGCTTGTGCCAGCGCATCGCTGGAGTTTTGCGGAGCGACCGCAACAGCCAGGGGCGCGAGGACGGAAGCCACGGTTGGCACAACCACCGGCTCGACCACCGGAGCGGCTACCGGCGCGGCGGCCATCTTGACGTTAGGTGGCGCTACTTCCAAACCTTCGAAACTGTCCGCTGGCAGGTCGTGATCCACGCTTGAGGTGAACACGGGCTCCTCGGCCAGGGCTCGCGCCATCCGCAGGTGTTTCTCCTCTTCAAGGCGAGCATTGCGATGGCGTGCCCACAGCAACAGGAGCAACAACACGATCAAGCCGGCTGCACCGCCGATCACACCAAGGACGATCGGGTTGGTCAGCAGGTCATTGAATTTGCCTTCGGTGCTGGCAGGCGCGGCATCCGGCTTGATCGGCTCAGGCGCTGGTACTGGCGCTACGGCAGCAGGCGTCGCTGGCGGCTCCTCGGGAGCAGTGGCGGCGGGCTCACCGGCTAATTCAGCAGGCATCGCCGCAGTAGCCTGGGCGGCCGGATCACCTTTTTCAGCCTGCAAACGGGCCAGTTGATCGTTTTTCAGCTGGATCAGCTTTTGCAGCTTGTCCAACTGGCTTTGCAGATCCGCCGCACGGCTTTTCAGCTCGTCGTTGTCGCGGCGGGTGGTGTCCAGTTGTTCCTGGGTCATCGCCAGCTTGTCGCTCAGCGCCCGATCATCCGAGGCCTTGCCCTTTGCGCCTTTCTTGGCGGACTCCGCCGAAACCAGGCTCAAGTTGTCCTTGGCAGCGGTGGTCGACGGCGCGTCCCCCGCCTCGGTGCGCTTGGTAGCGTCGAGTTGTGGCTTGCCCTGCGCTTGGTTACTGGCCGTACGACGGCCTTCACGCCAGGCCGCGTTTTGCGCGGCCACTTCGGCAATCGCCTGAGGCTGCGGCAGGCTCGTTGCCTGCACGCGATCCGGCAGGCGCAGCACCTGCCCGGTTTTCAGGCGGTTGATGTTGCCGTCGATAAACGCGTCGGGGTTAAGCGCCTGGATGGCCAGCATGGTCTGTTGGACCGAACCACCGTTGCGGTTCTTCGCGGCGATTTCCCACAAGGTGTCGCGCGAAGACGTGGTGTGACGGGCAGATTTGCTTATGGCAGGGGCAGTGTTTTTGCTGACGGTAGGGGCAGTGTTGCCAGGCGCGCTCAAACGCGGCGCGGCGGCGGGCGCGTTGGCGGTCGGCGCCGGCTGTTCGAACTTGGCCGGGTCGAGCAACACGCTGTAATCGCGCATCAGGCGGCCATTGGGCCATTGCACCTGCAGCAGGAAGCGTACGTAGGAGTCGGGCAACGGCTTGCTGGAGGTGACACGCACCACGCTGCGACCATTCGGGTTGACCACCGGGGTAAACGTCAGGTCATTGAGAAATGCCTGGCGGTCGACGCCCGCATCCACAAACGCCTGGTCCGAGGCCAGGCTCGGGCTGATCTCGGCAGCCGTGAGGCCACCGACATCGAGCAATTCGATTTCCACCGACAAGGGCTGGTTCAACGTCGACTTGAGGGTCATCTCCCCCAGCTGCAGCGCCTGCGCCATACCGGAGGACAGCGCCGAGGCGGCCGCTATTGCTAACACCAGTTTGCGAACTTGAACCATAGCCTCATCCTTTGTCTGAACACTCCCCGGCCTGCGAGAAGGTTGGTAACCGCTGCCATAAGGCATGGCGAGCCGATAGGTCACCGACGCGCAACTGTTCCTGCTTGGGCCCAAGCATAGCGCTTGGTTAGAATCAATCTACAAATTGACGCCAAGTATCTTTTACGTAAGGTCTTTTATCAACAACTGAGCCAACTGAACGGCGTTCAGCGCGGCGCCTTTGCGTACGTTATCTGACGTCAGCCACAGATTTAGTTCCGCCGGGTCGTCCACCCCTGCTCGGACACGTCCTACATACACCACGTCCTGACCGACCGCATCGCCCACGGCAGTAGGGTAATCGCCCTCTTCCACCCACTCGATACCTGGCGCGGCGTCGAGTACGCGGTTGACCGCAGCCAAATCAACCGGCGCGCCCAATTGCAATGACACAGTCAAGCTATCGCCGAAAAACACCGGGGCTTGAACGCAGGTTGCGGAAATCTTCAGCAATGGAGTTTCCAGCACGGCACGCAGTTCGTGTACGAGACGTTTCTCCAGGGCTGTATGACCTTGAGCATCCGGGGTGCCGACTTGTGCCAACAGGTTGAAGGCCATCTGCCGATCAAAGAACTTCGGCTCCAGCGGGCGCACATTGAGCAGCTCGGCGGTCTGACGCGCCAGTTCGCTGACCGCTTCACGGCCCTGGGCAGATACGGCCAGGTTGGCGGTAACACTGACGCGCTGGATGTCCAGCAAACCGCGCAATGGCGCAAGGACTACCGCCAGGTTGGTCGCCGATGGGCTCGGGCTGCCCAGCTGGAAGGGCTTTTTCAAACCTTTGAGGATATGGGCGTTGGCTTCCGGGACCACTTGAGGCGCCTGATCGGCGTGCAAGGCGCCGGACAGATCGATCACCGAGCAGCCGGCGGCGATAGCGCGCGGGGCAAAGCTCAGGGTGACCGCCGGGCCGGCGGCAAAGAAGGCTAACTGCGCTTTTTTGAAGTCAAACTCATCGACTTCCTTGACCCGCACGTTTTTGCCACGAAACGGCACCGATGCGCCGGCCGAGTTGCTGCCGGCCAGCAGGTAAAGAGTGCCTACCGGAAAACTCAGCTCTTCGAGGATCTGCACCAGGGTCTCGCCGACAGTGCCGGTGGCGCCAATTACGGCGATTTCAAAGGTCTGGGTCATGGGAGTTGCCTCGGGCATAGCGGGGGGAGCGGCACTTTACCGGGTGGCTGGGGGTGAGGCAATTGGCCCGGTTTTTTGTGGTGGGGCTGATGGCCCTATCGCAGGCAAGCCAGCTCCCACATTCGACCGAGTTCCACCCTGAAATGCGGTCGAATGTGGGAGCGGGCTTGCTCGCGAAGAGGCCCGAATCAACCATAAAAAAACCCGCGCCTGTCACCAGTCGCGGGTTTTTCTTACAGCCCTAAGCGATCAACGCTCCAGCAAAATCCGCAGCATGCGACGCAGAGGCTCCGCCGCGCCCCACAACAACTGATCACCCACGGTGAACGCACCAAGGAACTGGCTGCCCATATTCAACTTGCGCAACCGCCCAACCGGTACATTCAGGGTGCCGGTTACCTTGGTGGGGCTCAGCTCCTGCATGCTGATATCACGGTTGTTCGGCACCAACTTGACCCAAGGATTGTGCTGGCTGATCAACCCTTCGATATCCGCAATCGGCACATCCTTGTTCAACTTGATGGTCAGTGCCTGGCTGTGGCAGCGCATGGCGCCGATGCGCACGCAAATGCCATCCACCGGAATCGGGCTCTTGAAGCGACCCAGAATCTTGTTGGTCTCAGCCTGCGCTTTCCACTCTTCACGGCTCTGGCCGTTCGGCAGTTCCTTGTCGATCCAAGGAATCAAGCTACCCGCCAATGGCACACCAAAGTTCTCGGTCGGATACGCCTCGCTGCGCATGGCCTCAGCCACACGACGGTCGATATCCAAAATCGCGCTGGCAGGGTCCGCCAGTTGATCAGCAACGGCTGCATGGGTAGCGCCCATCTGCTTGATCAGTTCACGCATGTTCTGCGCGCCGGCGCCGGAGGCTGCCTGATACGTCATGGCGCTCATCCACTCAACCAGGCCGGCTTCGAACAAGCCGCCCAGGCCCATCAGCATCAGGCTGACGGTGCAGTTGCCACCGATGTAGTTTTTGGTACCGGCATCCAGCTGCTGATCGATAACCTTGCGGTTGACCGGGTCGAGAACGATGACCGCGTCATCCTGCATGCGCAGGCTCGACGCGGCGTCGATCCAGTAACCCTGCCAGCCGGCTTCACGCAGCTTGGGGAACACTTCGCTGGTGTAGTCGCCACCCTGACAGGTCAAAATCACGTCGAGGGTTTTCAGCTCTTCAATGCTGTAGGCGTCCTTGAGCGCAGAGATATCCTTGCCCACGGAAGGCCCTTGGCCACCCACGTTCGACGTGGTGAAGAACACCGGCTCAATAAGATCGAAATCCTGCTCTTCCAGCATCCGCTGCATGAGCACGGAACCGACCATACCGCGCCAACCGATCAGACCTACACGTTTCATCGCAACTACACCTTGTTAAAAAGTGGGCCGCCTTGCAGCAACAACTGCAAGCGGGCCGCAGAGATTACAGATTCCGTAGCGCGGCGACTACTGCGTCGCCCATTTCTTGCGTCCCAACCCTGGTGCAACCTTGTGACCAAATGTCACCGGTGCGCAAACCCTGGTCCAGCACCAGGCTCACGGCCTTCTCGATGGCATCGGCCGCGTCGCTCAGGTTGAAGCTGTAACGCAGCATCATCGAGACCGACAAAATGGTCGCCAGCGGGTTGGCAATGCCCTGCCCTGCGATGTCTGGCGCCGAACCGTGGCACGGCTCGTACATGCCCTTGTTGTTGGTGTCCAGGGACGCCGACGGCAGCATGCCGATGGAACCGGTGAGCATCGAGGCCTGGTCGGACAGGATGTCGCCGAACAGGTTGTCGGTGACGATCACGTCAAACTGCTTCGGTGCGCGCACCAGTTGCATGGCCGCGTTGTCGACGTACATGTGGCTCAGTTCGACGTCCGGGTAATCCTTGGCGACTTCTTCGACGATTTCACGCCACAGTTGGCTGGAAGCCAGTACGTTGGCCTTGTCGACCGAGCAGACCTTTTTGCCGCGCACGCGGGCCATGTCGAAACCGACACGGGCGATACGGCGAATTTCACTCTCGCTGTACGGCAGGGTGTCGTAGGCCTGGCGCTCACCATTCTCCAACTCGCGCACACCGCGTGGCGAACCGAAGTAGATACCGCCAGTCAGCTCGCGCACGATCAGGATGTCCAGGCCCGCCACCACTTCCGGCTTCAGGCTCGACGCGTCAGCCAATTGCGGATAGAGGATGGCCGGACGCAGGTTGCCGAACAGGCCCAGTTGCGCGCGAATCTTCAGCAGGCCGCGCTCAGGGCGGATGTCACGCTCGATTTTGTCCCATTTCGGGCCACCTACCGCGCCCAACAGCACGGCGTCGGCCGCGCGGGCACGCTCCAGGGTTTCGTCGGCCAGCGGCACGCCGTGCTTGTCGATGGCCGCGCCGCCGATCACGTCGTGGCTCAGCTCAAAACCCAGGCTGTACTTGGTGTTGGCCAATTCCAGGACCTTGACCGCTTCGGCCATGATTTCCGGACCAATACCGTCGCCAGGGAGAATCAGAATCTGCTTGCTCATGGGTTCCTCATTTCATCAAGCGACCCGCCCGCAGGCAGGCCGGGAAAATTAATCAGCGTTGGGCAAACACCACCAGCACGTCGGTGCTGAAGGTGCCGTCGGCTTGAATCTCGTAGTAATCACGCACTTCCTGGCCCATCGCCTTTTGCAGCTCAAGGATGGCGGCGCGCAGTACCTCGGGTGTGCGCATGCGCTCCACCCACGAGGTGTATTCCAGGCGCAGGCGCTGGCAGTTGCTGTTACGTACATGCAACCCGGCTTCGCTGAGCTGACGCATCCATTCGCCGGCGGAATAATCGCGCACATGGCTGGTGTCGCGCAGCACTTCGACGGTTTGCAGGTAAGTGTCCAACAGCGGGCTGCCCGGTGACAACACGTCAACAAAGGCCGCCACGCCACCCGGCTTGAGCACGCGGCGCACTTCGCGCAGGGCCACGCCGAGGTCACTCCAGTGGTGAGCCGAATAACGGCTGAACACGAAGTCAAATTCGCCATCGGCGAATGGCAGGCTTTCGGCAGCGCCGTGCACCGTACTGATATTGCTCAGGCCACGGTCTTTTGCGGCGGCGGCAACCACGTCAAGCATCTGTTGGGACAGGTCATAGGCCACCACTTCTTTAACCAGCGGCGCCACGTTGAAACTCACATGACCGGCACCGCACCCCAAATCCAGCAGTCGTGCAGCGCCCTGCCCGGCCAGCTCGGCCTGGAGCAGCGCGAATTCGGTGCCTTGGGCGTGCACAGCACTGCTCAGGTAAGCGGAGGCCTGCTCGCCGAATTGTTTTTGCACGACTTGGGTGTGGGCGGTGTTGGTCATGGTGGGTCCCTTGGTTTTTGTGTTGTTAACACTGGCCTCATCGGGAGCAAGCCCCCTCCCACATTTGATTGCATTTCAACTGAAGATACTCGGTCAAATGTGGGAGGGGGCTTGCTCCCGATGGCGTCTGTCCTGTCTACCGCCAATCAGGCATCGCGAAACAACCAAGGCTGGCTGGCGCGGTGTTTGGCTTCAAACGCCGCAATCGCATCGCCGTCCTGCAAGGTCAGGCCAATGTCATCCAGGCCATTGATCAGGCAGTGCTTACGGAAAGCATCCACTTCAAAGTGGTACACCTTGCCGTCCGGGCGGGTCACGGTTTGCGCGGCCAGGTCGACGGTCAGCTGGTAGCCCACGTCGGTTTCCACTTGCTTGAACAGTTCGTCCACTTCGGCGTCGCTCAAGACGATCGGCAGCAAGCCGTTCTTGAAGCTGTTGTTGAAGAAGATGTCGGCGTAGCTCGGCGCGATGATGCTGCGAAAGCCATATTCTTCCAGAGCCCACGGCGCGTGTTCACGGCTGGAGCCGCAGCCGAAGTTTTCCCGCGCCAGCAGCACGCTGGCGCCCTGGTAACGCTCGGCGTTGAGCACGAAGTCCTTGTTCAACGGGCGCTTGGAGTTGTCCTGGTAGGCGTAGCCCACGTCCAGGTAGCGCCACTCGTCGAACAGGTTCGGGCCGAAACCGGTGCGCTTGATCGACTTCAAGAACTGCTTCGGGATGATCTGGTCGGTGTCGACGTTGGCGCGATCCAAAGGGGCGACAAGGCCGGTGTGTTGGGTAAAAGCTCTCATCGGGTATTCCTCAGATCAATTCGCGAACGTCGATGAAACGACCGTTGACGGCAGCCGCAGCGGCCATGGCCGGGCTGACTAAGTGGGTACGCCCGCCGGCGCCCTGGCGCCCTTCGAAGTTACGGTTGGAAGTGGACGCGCAATGCTCGCCCGACTCCAAACGGTCCGGGTTCATGGCCAGGCACATCGAGCAGCCCGGCTCACGCCATTCAAAACCGGCTTCGAGGAAGATCTTGTCGAGGCCTTCGGCTTCGGCTTGTGCTTTGACCAGGCCCGAACCCGGCACCACGATGGCTTGCTTGATCGTCGAAGCGACTTTGCGGCCCTTGGCGATCACCGCCGCAGCGCGCAGGTCTTCGATCCGCGAGTTGGTGCAGGAACCAATAAACACGCGATCCAACTGAATGTCGGTAATCGCCTGATTGGCTTTCAAGCCCATGTACTTCAGGGCGCGCTCGATGGAACCACGCTTGACCAGGTCGGTTTCCTTGGCCGGGTCCGGCACGTTTTGATCAACAGCCAGCACCATTTCCGGCGAGGTGCCCCAGCTGACTTGCGGCTTGATCTGGGCCGCGTCGAGTTCAACCACGCTGTCGAACACCGCGTCGGCGTCGGAGACCAGGTCTTTCCAGGCTTCTACTGCAGCATCCCAATCAGCGCCAGCCGGTGCGAAGGGGCGACCTTTGACGTATTCAATGGTCTTTTCATCCGCCGCGACCATGCCGACACGGGCACCGGCTTCGATGGACATGTTGCAGATGGTCATGCGGCCTTCGATGGACAGGTCGCGAATCGCGCTGCCGGCGAATTCGATGGCATGGCCGTTACCGCCGGCGGTGCCGATTTTGCCGATCACGGCCAGCACGATGTCTTTGGCGGTCACGCCGAACGGCAGCTTGCCTTCGACCGACACCAACATGTTCTTCATTTTCTTGGCGACCAGGCACTGGGTGGCAAACACGTGTTCCACCTCCGAAGTGCCGATACCGTGGGCCAGGGCGCCGAACGCACCGTGGGTGGAGGTGTGGGAATCGCCGCAGACCACGGTCATGCCCGGCAAGGTGGCGCCCTGCTCAGGGCCGATCACGTGAACGATGCCTTGACGCACGTCGTTCATCTTGAATTCGGTGATGCCATATTCGTCGCAATAGTCATCGAGGGTTTGCACCTGCAAACGCGATACGGTGTCGACGATGGCCTCGATCCCGCCCTTGCGCTCCGGGGTGGTGGGCACGTTGTGGTCCGGGGTGGCGATGATCGAGTCGACGCGCCAAGGCTTGCGCCCGGCCAGCCGCAGGCCTTCGAACGCTTGGGGCGAGGTCACTTCATGGATGATGTGACGGTCGATATAGATCAGCGACGAGCCATCGTCGCGCCGTTTCACTTCATGGGAATCCCAAAGCTTGTCGTAAAGCGTTTTGCCGGCCATCACGCGGTCCTCATCAGGTGTTTCTATGCCCCGGGTCTTGAGACATTCAATAACCCTTTGGCTTGTGAGGCTGATGGTATGGCGCTACATTAAATAACTCAAATTCATATTTTTTATGCTTTGGATAACCAACTGGAATACCACCATGGACCTGGCCAACCTCAACGCTTTTATCGCCATCGCCGAGACCGGCAGTTTCTCCGGCGCCGGTGAACGGTTGCACCTGACGCAACCGGCCATCAGCAAGCGCATCGCCGGGCTGGAGCAGCAATTAAAGGTGCGATTGTTTGACCGTTTGGGCCGCGAAGTCGGCTTGACCGAGGCCGGCCGCGCCCTGCTGCCGCGTGCTTATCAGATTCTCAACGTGCTCGACGACACGCGCCGCGCCCTCACCAACCTGACCGGCGAAGTCAGCGGCCGGCTCACCCTGGCCACCAGCCACCACATCGGCCTGCACCGCCTGCCGCCGATCCTGCGCACCTTTACCCGGGAATACCCGAACGTGGCGCTGGATATTCAGTTCCTCGATTCGGAAGTTGCCTACGAAGAAATCCTCCACGGCCGCGCCGAACTCGCAGTGATCACGTTGGCGCCCGACCCGCACCATCTCGTGCGTGCCACTGCGGTGTGGGACGACCCGCTGGATTTCGTGGTGGCGCCGGAACACAGTTTGACCAGCCATGGCCGCGTCAACCTTGCGGATATCGCGGGCCACCCGGCGGTTTTTCCCGGCAACAACACCTTTACCCATCATATTGTCAGCCGTCTGTTCGAGGCCCAGGGCCTGACGCCAAACATCGCGATGAGCACTAACTATTTGGAAACTATCAAGATGATGGTGTCGATCGGCCTGGCCTGGAGCGTGTTGCCGCGCACCATGCTCGATGATCAGGTAGCGAGTATCGCTTTGCCGGGCATACAGCTCAGTCGCCAGCTAGGCTATATCGTGCACACAGAAAGGACGCTGTCGAATGCTGCGAGAGCTTTCATGAGCCTTTTGGATGCACAGATCGATCTGCCAGGGATACCGGCATGAAGCTGTGCGGCCTGAAGCTCTGAGAAAAGCCGCGCCAAATGCCCATTGAGCCAAGGCCCTTTGATAATGCGCAACCCAGTCGATCACGTGCCACCGTTGCCCCGCGTCTACGCCCGTGACCCTCAAGAGGCCGAGCAAAGCTGGGACAGCGCCCCGCAACTGCTGGCCGCCCTGAATGCTGCACGGCTGGGTGCGTGGTGTTGGGAGATCGACACCGGGCGCATCAGTTGGTCACGCGGTACCCAGGCGTTATTCGGCTTCGACCCCCGGCAGCCATTGCCCAAAGACCTTGATTATCTCGACCTGCTGGCGCCTCAGGACAGCGCCCGGGTGCTGAGGGCGTTTCATGCCGTGCTGGCCGGCGAGCCGTTCGAGCATGCCATGCACCATCGTATCCAGTGGCCCGACGGCAGCCTGCACTGGCTGGAAGTCAACGGCAGCCTGGTCCCGGACAAGACCGGGCGCCGTCGAATGATCGGCGTGATTCGTGAGATTACCCACCAGCGTGACCGCGAGAGTGCCCTGAGCAGCTCCGAAAAGCGCTTCGCCACACTGTTCCACCTGTGCCCGAACATGGTCCTGCTCACGCGCCAGTCCGATGGGCGGATCAGCGAGGCCAACCACTATTTCGAGGTGCTGTTCGGCTGGCCAGTGGCCGATGTGATCGGTCGAACCACGCTGGACCTGGGCCTGTGGCGCTATGCAGAACAGCGCGCGCTGCTGGTCAAGGCCACCCAGCGCAAAGGCCAACAGATCACTATGGAGGTGCAGTTTTGCGCAAGTACCGGGCAGGTTCACGACGGCACCCTCAGCGCGCAAAAGGTTGAGCTGGAGGGTGAGGCTTACCTGATCAGCACCTTCGTCGACACCACGGAGCGCAAAAATGCCGAGCAAGCGCTGAAGGACAGTCAGGATCGCCTCGACCTTGCGCTGGACTCGGCGCAACTCGGCACGTGGGACTGGCACATCCCCAGCGGCATGCTCTACGGCTCGGCCCGCGCGGCGCAACTGCACGGCTTGCCGCCGGAGCCGTTTCACGAACCCTTCGATGCGTTTTTTGAAGGCGTATCCGATGAAGAACGCGAGGGCATGCGCAACGCTTATCGCAGCCTGCGCGAAGGCGCGAATGGCAATTACCAACTGACCTACCGCGTGCAGATGGAAGACGGCAGCGCGCGCTACCTGGAAAGCCGCGCGCGCCTTTACCGCGATGACGCCGGCAGACCACTGCGCATGGCCGGCACGCTGCTGGACATCACCGACCAGGTAGAGCGTGAACAACGCCTGACGGCCTCCGAAGAAAAATTCGCCAGCCTGTTTCAGGCCAGCCCCGACCCGATCTGCGTCACCTGCCTGGAGAGCGGCGCGTTTATTGAGATCAACCCGGCGTTTACCCTGACCTTCGGCTGGACCGCCGCAGAGGTCATCGAAAAAAGCGCCGAGCAAATCGGCCTGTGGGACGATTCGAGCAAGCGCCTGCAACGTATCGAACAGGTGATCCGCGAGCAGTCATTGAGCAATGTGGCCATGGTGGTGCATCACAAGAATGGGCAGATCCTGACCTGCGTGATCTCCAGCCGGCTGATCAAGGTGGGCAACCAGCCGTGCATCGTCACTACCCTGCGCGACATCACCCAGCAACAGCGCTCGGAAGCCGCCCTGAAAGCCAGTGAAGAGAAGTTCGCCAAAGCCTTTCATTCAAGCCCCGATGCGATCTCCATCACCGAGCGTGACACCGGCCGTTATGTGGAGGTCAACGACGGCTTCTGCCGCTTGACCGGCTACCGCGCCGAAGAAGCCATCGGCCTGACGCTGTACCAGATCGGCATCTGGGCAGACGAAAACCAGCGTTCCGCGCTGTTGGCCGAACTGCAGATCAAGGGCCGCATTCACCACTTGGAAATGCTCTGGCACAACAAACAAGGCGACATACTCTCGGTTGAGGTTTCGGTAGAACCGATCACCCTCAACGAAACCCCCTGCCTGCTCCTAACCGCGCGGGATGTGAGCCTGCTGAAAAACGCCCAGGCGCAGATTCGCCACCTGGCCTATCACGACCCGCTGACCAACCTGCCCAACCGCGCCTTGCTGATGGACCGCCTGAGCCAGCAAATCGCCCTGCTCAAGCGCCACAACCTGCGCGGCGCCCTGCTGTTCCTGGATCTGGATCACTTCAAACACATCAACGATTCCCTCGGCCACCCGGTGGGCGACACGGTGCTGAAAATCGTCACGGCGCGCCTGGAAGCCAGCGTGCGCACAGAGGACACGGTGGCGCGCCTGGGCGGTGATGAATTCGTGGTGCTGCTCAGTGGCCTCGAAGGTTCGCGCACCGAAGTCACCCACCAGGTGCAGGTGCTGGCCGACACCCTGCGTGAATTGCTCTCGGAGCCGATGTTTCTCGACGGCCATCGCCTGCAGGTCACGCCCAGCATTGGTGTGGCGCTGATTCCCGATCACGGCTCGACCCCGGCCGACCTGCTCAAGCGCGCCGACATTGCCCTGTACCGCGCCAAGGATTCGGGGCGCAACACCACGCAGATGTTTCACAACAGCATGCAAAAAACCGCCAGCGAACGCCTGCGCATGGAAACTGACTTGCGCCTGGCCCTGTCGCGTGGCGAGTTCAGCGTGCATTACCAGCCCCAAGTGGACGCACGCGGCAACAAGATCATCGGCGCCGAAGCGCTGGTGCGCTGGCAGCATCCCCAACTGGGCGCGCAGTCACCCACCGAATTCATCAAGGTGCTGGAAGACAGCGGCCTGATTCTCGAAGTCGGCACCTGGATCCTCGATGAAGCCTGCGGCGCCTTTGCGCAGTTGATTGCCGAAGGCCTGGTGGACCCGCTGAATTTCAGCCTGTGCGTGAACATCAGCCCCCGGCAGTTTCGTCAGAACGACTTTGTGGAGCGGGTGGAACGCAGCCTCAAGACGCATCAGTTGCCCTTCAGCCTGTTGAAGCTGGAAATCACCGAGGGCATCGTGATTCAGAACATGGACGACACCGTGCTGAAAATGCGTCGCCTGAAAAAACTCGGCGTGAGCTTTGCCATGGATGATTTTGGTACCGGCTACTCATCGCTGACCTACCTCAAGCGCTTGCCGGTGGATGCGCTGAAAATCGACCAATCCTTTGTACGCGACGCCACCCATGACCCCAACGACGCCGAAATCATCCGCGCCATCGTGGCCATGGCGCGCAGCCTGAACCTCGACGTGATCGCTGAAGGCGTAGAAACCCCGGAACAGTTGGCCTTCCTGCAAAAGCTTGGCTGCCATGTGTTCCAGGGGTACTTGCACAGTCGGCCGTTGCCGATTGAGGGGTTCAGGCGACTGCTGGAGTAGGTTCACACGAGTTTGAGCGCGCGATAACTGCTGTTCATCCATTCGGACGACGCCAGGCTATGGCGCTGACCGTAGTAGTCCAGTACGCCCCCGATCACCGCCATTGAATGACTGCTATCGGCCAGGGTGCCGATGGCGCCGCTGGCCAGCTCAGCCACGTTCGAGTCCCTGACATAGGCAGAAAGCCCCAACCTGCGCAGGGATTGCCCTGGGTATTCGCCATCGTTCAACGTCTCCATGGCCACCTCGAAGCTTTGGTTGCCGCGAAAGTCGTTGTTCTCCAACTGCGCGCGCTTGGCGCTGACGGCATATAAAAAGTTGGCGTCCTTGAGCATCGCCGTATCACTGCCGCGCAGGTTTGAGCCGCGTGTGGCGCTGTCCAGTTCGTCATGGCTCAACGACAGCTTGAAACCATCACGCATGGTCACTTCATAGCCACCTGGCGTTGCACCGATGTGCGTGTAGATGCCAGCCGGGTTTTGCCCGAACCGCATCATGGCCACCTTGATCGCCGACACGGTGACACAATTGCCTTCAGCGCCTTGATAAAATCCGGACCAGATATTCTTGGGTTTCAGTCCGACTGCTACCGTGGATACAGCTACGGAGTCACGGGGTTGCACTGCGTCGGTGAACTTGAGCAAGCGGTAACCGTAGCCTCGATCCACAGGGTACGGATCACCGTGGTCACGCTTCACCCCGTCAACGACCAGTGCACTCGCCCGGTAATGCGTGTCCAACACACCGGCCACGTCCTTGCCCACCATGTTCTGGAGCGGCACATACTGGGCCAGCCCGGAAACCCCCATGCCTTTCAAGCAATGGAGGGTGAACTCGCCCTTGAGTGTTTCCGCCAGCGCGGACGCAAAATCGGGATAGCCGCCTGTCAGTTGTTTGCGCTTCACGAACGCTGCGAATACGAAATTGGCGTCCCGCACCGCAGCGTTGTCTGCCCCTGTGAACCTCGACGCAGAGGCTGCCAGTTTCAGTTCCTGACAGGTTATTTCGAGTTTGAACTCATCCTTCATGGTGATGGCATACCCGCCGAAAACCGGCTTGACCTGATCGAACATATCGACCGGCGTTCGGCCGAAGGTCATCATCATCATTTTGATGACCGCCGCATGGGTGCTGGTTTCAAAGCTTTCGTCGAAACGCCGCTCACTCGCGCTGAATGCGGGAATAAGGGCTGCTGATTTTTGATGTGTGGCGTGCAATGAACGGTCTGCGCGCGGCCCTGGCTCCGCAGCCCATGGTCGATGTGCAATTGAGAGATTCATACCTGCTGATCCTTTGAAGTAAACAGAAAAATGACCGGGTAGCGGTCAGACCAAGGCGATTGCATCACCGCGCCAGGGTGCACGGCCGCGCGTGCCCCATAACTCCTCGCGACCGTTGATCACGGCAGCCGAATGCCCCGCACGGTTGTTCATGCCGACCAGCCCACGGGCAAGGTCATGTGCACTCACCGTGCGCATATGCTTGCGTAGACCCAGGCGCAAAAATCCTTCGCCCGGCCCGAGCTCATCTTCCCTGTCGTTCAAACTGCGCATCGCTGCATAAAAGCTGCTGCTCGCCGTACCGTCGTTGTTTTCCATCTGTGCACGCTTGGCACTGACGGCGTACAAAAATTGCGCATCCTTGAGCATTTCCCTGTCGGCCCCGACAAACCTTGCACCGCGTGCGCCGAGCCTCAATTCGTGGTCAGTGAGGCCGAGGGCAAAGTCGTCGCGCATGATCACTCGGTACCCTCCGGCGACCTTTGTGACCTCCTTGTAGATATCCGTAGGGCTTTGCCCAAAGCGGTGCATCGCAGCCTTGATGGCGGATACCGTCACGCAGTTGCCGTCCGGCCCTTGGCGAAAGCCGCCGAAGATGTCGTTGGGCTTTTCACCGTTGCGTTTAGTTGAAAGACCTGGAATGTACCCGGCAGGGTCAAGTTTGGAAGTCGCCCGTTCAGGTTTAAGTTCGGGAACTGTTTCAAGGGTTCGCTCTATACGCGGGTTTGTATTGGCAACTGCATTAACGGGCGCGCCCTTCATGAAGCAAGAAAACTTATTAAATAACGATGCAACAGACGTCTTCAGCCAGGAAATCGGATTAAATCCAGCGGTTACCGTGGAGCGCTTATGCAGTCCGTTATTGGCTGGGTTATGCCGCACCTTGAAACGACTGCTGTGGATTGAGTTATACCGTGCCACTTTACTTGTAGTATTCATGACCGGCGCCTGATGCACATCCAGACTACGAACACTACGATCGACCGAACAACAACGCATATATTTCTCCATACGCAGGTACTTCTCCGAGCTGACAGTTCGGAGAAGTACCTGCGCTATTCAAAAAATTTAAACGAGGTGTAGTTTGTTAGAAACTGAAGTTGGACCGGGCATTAAAGTGCCCTTCCTCTTGATCAACGTAATCTTCAGCAGGCCCCGGGCTCGTTACATCAAGCGGCGGCTCGTCAGGTTGGTACTCCGAAGTAACCTCGCCATCAAGCTGCGGAGTCATTTGATGGTCAACGGGCGGGGTTTCAGGCGTCACACTCAACGCAGGGTCGCGCTTCACGTCATCCTCGGTGTGCAGCCCCACCTCAGGCGTGCCGGGCAGCGGCAATTCCTGCGCAGGTTTCGGAGTTATCTGAGGCTCAATCGGCGGCGTCGTTTCGGACGTTACGTCAACATGAGGAGGGGCTGGCACCAAGCGTACATCCGGCAGGACCCGTGATGTCAGCCCGTTGTTCAGCGGCAAGCCTGTCTCAGGGCAGTGGCAGCGATCGATGTTTACATTCACATTCACATTGGCCTTGGCATCATTATTCACGCTGACCTCTGGCTTGGGCGCCGCAGGCAACACCGCTTTCAACTGCGGCCTGAGCGTGCTCCACCGGGTGACTGGCAGGTCGTTTGTGTTGTGATCATGGCTATCGATGGTGTCGGACTCCATCGCACGCATGGCAGTCAATCCCGGGGATTGCTTGGAGATCTCACACAAAAAGCCAGGCATTCCGCCTGACTTTGCATCAGTGGTTCCGGTGGAATCTGGCGTGTTTTGCAACGAGGTAAGCGGCACCGATTGCTGCTTGGGCGATTCACCTTTCACTGCCAGCAATTCGCTTGCCTTGACGCTCGGTGGCAGCTTGCCAACTTCCAGCTCTGTGACCGGCGCGTCAGCCTTGTCAGGCAATACGCTGGACCTTGATTGCTTACCGGCAAACATTTCCCGCAGCGCCTTGAACACAAGCTCCAGCATATCGAACAGTTTGTTAAGGGTGCCAGCGTCAACTGTAACTTCGCCCTTTGGCGGGTAAAAAGTGTTATCCCCATGCGTCTGCGCTGCCGACGGCAGGTTAAGTGTGGCAGGCGTGTGCAGAGGTTGATCAAGGTGGCCGTTATCAACGTTAACGAAGGCGGGCGTGTTTATCGAGAGAGACATAACAAAGTTCCTTATTCAGTCAGACGCGGCTCTATTAGCGAGCCGGTAAAGAGTGGCTTTAAAACGTGGAAGCAATCAGCATCGCCTCCAGTCCCTAGATTCGTGGGGTTTTATTCCGCCGAGTTCCAGAAATCGCGTTTCATATAAGGAAACCAAAATGAATCTTCAGACTTTTCCTCATGGCTTTATGAGCAAAGGTCCTTTGCGCACGCGTTTCGCACGCCATTAACCTGACACACACGCTCATAAACCCCGACTCGCGCAACTTACAGACATCATTGTGCAACGGCTGCAATAGGCAATTATGCTAGCGCACAAAAAAGGCGCCAATGGCGCCTTCTGTGAAGTGAATGAAACTTTTATATATATTTGATATTTTACGCTGCAACTATCGCCGGGTGAGCCATTCCCAACATCCGGCTGACCTGCTGCAAGTCGGTCTCGCGACGCATCGCCGTAAACAGCTCAACCGCCTCTGGATAATTGCGCGTCAGCATCGCCAGCCACTGCTTCAAACGGCCGGGCGCCTGGCGTTCAGTGAGCTGCGCCACCGACTGGGTCCAGAATTCCTGGAGCATCGGCTGCATCTGCGCCCAGGTCATTTCCACCACCTCTTCGCCCGCCTTTGCCGCCGCGATCTGCCGCGCCAGGTCGGGGCGCGCCACCAGGCCGCGACCCAGCATGATGTCTTCGGCGCCGCTGACTTCGCGGCAACGCTTCCAGTCTTCGACGCTCCAGATATCGCCGTTGGCGAACACCGGCACCTTGACCACATCCTGCACCCGCGGAATCCACTCCCAGTGAGCCGGCGGCTTATAGCCGTCGGCCTTGGTGCGCGCATGCACCACGATATGCGCCGCGCCACCTTCGGCCAGGGCCGTGGCGCACACCAGCGCGCCGTCCGGGCTGTCAAAGCCCAGGCGCATCTTGGCAGTCACGGGGATGTGCGCGGGGACGGCGCGGCGCACGTGTTCGACGATCCTGTTGAGCAGCTCCGGCTCTTTGAGCAATACCGCACCGCCTCGGGACTTGTTGACGGTCTTGGCGGGGCAACCGAAGTTGAGGTCGATCACCTGCGAGCCTAATTCACAGGCGAGCGCGGCGTTTTCCGCCAGGCACACCGGGTCGGAGCCGAGCAATTGCACACGCAGCGGCACGCCGGCAGCGGTCTGGGCGCCGTGCAGCAGTTCCGGGGCGAGCTTGTGGAAATACGCGGGGGTGAGCAGGCGCTCGTTGACACGGATGAACTCGGTCACGCACCAGTCGATACCGCCCACACGGGTCAACACGTCCCGCAGGATGTTGTCGACCAACCCCTCCATGGGCGCCAAAGCAATTTGCATGGAAAACACTCAACAAAAATCGTGGCGCAGTTTACTGGGTTTCCTGGAGCAACCGTTAACCCCCTGTCAGTGCGGGGCCATAACCGTCGAGAAACTCAGCCGGCATGCGCTTGGGCTTGCCGGAAGACAGCTCAATGCAAACAAACGTGGTGTGCGCACGCAGCAGGGTTGCGCCGTCGCGGGGGCGTACCAGTTGGAAACGCCGGGTCATTTTCAGGCGCTGGTCCCAATCGACGATCCAGGTGGCGAGTTGCAGCTCATCGCCCTCGTAGCCCGCCGCGAGGTAGTCGATCTCATGACGCACCACCGCCATGGCGCGGTCCAGCCGGCGGTATTCGGTGAGGTCCAGCCCCAAACGCTGGGAATGGCGCCAGGCGCAGCGTTCCAGCCAGGACACGTACACCGCGTTGTTGGCGTGCCCCAGGCCGTCGATATCGTCGGCGCCAACCTGCAGGTCGATGATAAACGGCGTTGCCAAATCCCAGCCCATGCCTTGCTCCAGTCGATTAATGTCGGCGGGGCAGTGTATCAGGCGCCGTGCATCGCTTGAGCGGCATGGCGAAGGTCAATTCCACTTGCCAGATAAACGCTGAGCGTGCGCGCGGCGCGAAATGCGCCCGTTGTGCGACTGCTTTTCAGCGTACCGCCGATTTGGCTGCGCGCAGCACACGGTCGGACAACTCGCCCGGCCCCAAGGCACGCGCCAGGGCCAGGCCGCCGATCATCAGCGCCATGTCTGCGAGGGCTTTGTCGGTGTCTTCGGGGGTGGCAGCCAATTGGGCGGCCATCAGCTCGCAATGCTCGTTCAGCGCCACGCGAAACTCGTCCGGCAGGCGGCTCATCTCGCCGACGGTGGCCGGTATCGGGCAGGCTTGGGTTGTTGAATCACGGTGTTTACGCGACAGGTAAAACGCGGCCACCAGGCTCCTGCGCTCTTCGCCGGGGAGTTGCGCGTCTATGTCGTCGATCGACGCGCGACGCCGGGCCAGCAGCTGGGTGAAGGCCTCCAGCATCAGCGCGTCCTTGCTTTCAAAATGCGCGTAGAAGCCGCCAACCGTAAGCCCCGCGGCGCCCATGACCTCACCCACACTCGGCTCGGCCGGGCCGCGCTGGATCAACGCGGAGCTGGCAGCCTGCAAAATGCGTTCGCGGGTTTGCGCTTTTTTATCGCTCATCAAAGCCTCCGTTTCTCATGGGTTGAATATTATTGGCATAATAATATTTGGCAAGCCATCGGTATGACCACTCGTCTGAGCGGGCCGCAAGCTGACGATTGACGGCACCAACGGCGGCTCTAAACCCTGCTCAACCAGAACGGCAATGACATCCCGCCCACAATGGTTAAGGCGCTGCTGCAGCAATCAAATAACGAAAACCCAAACGCCAGACAAACAAAAGGGCCATTCAATAATTGAATGACCCTTAAAAATCCCGCAGAGCGGGTAATCGTGGCGTCCCCTAGGGGACTCGAACCCCTGTTACCGCCGTGAAAGGGCGGTGTCCTAGGCCACTAGACGAAGGGGACA
>NZ_JAUTYR010000087.1:0-1514 GCF_041946035.1 Pseudomonas sp. AMR01 | reverse complement strand
GCGAACCCGTCGGTCGTTGAAGGCGGCGATATTACTTACACCGCCACGCTGACCAACCCAGCGCAAACTGCGGTCACCGTGACGCTTTCGAATGGCCAAACCATCGTCATCGAAGCGGGCAAGTCCGCTGGCACCGTTGTATTCGAAACCCCGACCAACGATGTCTACAACAACGGCTCGACCGTCAACACGACGATCACCAGCGCTACCGGCGGCAACTTCGAGAACTTGGCGACCAACCCAGCTCCGGCTGTGACCACCATCACCGACTCGATCGATACCACCACCGTCACGTTGACCGCCGATAACTCGGTCGTTGAAGGCGGCAATATCACTTACACCGCTACGCTGACCAACCCAGCGCAAACTGCGGTGACCGTGACACTTTCGAATGGCCAGACCATCGTTATTGAAGCCGGCAAGTCCGCTGGCTCCGTAGTTTTTGAAACTCCAGCCAATGACGTTTACAACAACGGTTCGACCGTCAATACAACGATCACCAGCGCTACCGGCGGCAATTTCGAGAACCTGGCGACTAACCCAACTCCGGCTGTGACCACGATCACCGACTCGGTCGACACCACTACCGTTACCCTGACAGCGAACCCGTCAGTAGTTGAAGGCGGTGACATCACTTACACCGCTACGCTGACTAACCCAGCGCAAACCGCTGTGACCGTTACGTTGAGCAATGGTCAGACGATCAACATCGAAGCAGGCAAATCCTCCGGGACTGCGGTGTTCCAAACCCCAGCCAACGATGTGTACAACAACGGCTCGACCGTAAGCACCACCATCACCAAGGCAGAAGGCGGTAACTTCGAGAATCTGGCGACAAATTCTGCGCCAGCGGTGACCACCATCACTGACTCCGTCGACACCACCACCGTTACCCTGACGGCGAACCCGTCAGTAGTTGAAGGCGGTGACATCACTTACACCGCCACGCTGACCAATCCAGCGCAAACCGCTGTGATCGTGACGTTGAGCAACGGCCAGACAATCGTTATCGAAGCCGGCAAGTCTGCTGGCTCGGTGGTGTTCGAAACGCCGGCGAACGACGTCTACAACAACGGTTCGACCGTCAACACGACGATCACCAACGCTACTGGCGGTAACTTCGAGAACCTGGCGACCAACCCAACTCCGGCTGTGACCACGATCACCGACTCGGTCGACACCACCACCGTCACCCTGACCGCTGACAACTCGGTCGTTGAAGGCGGCAACATCACCTACACCGCCACGCTGACTAACCCAGCGCAAACAGCGGTCACCGTGACGTTGAGCAATGGTCAGACAATCAATATCGAAGCGGGCAAGTCCTCCGGGACTGCTGTCTTCCAGACGCCTGCAAACGATGTGTACAACAACGGTTCAACCGTTAGCACCACCATCACCAAAGCAGAAGGTGGTAACTTCGAGAACTTGGCGACGAATACCGCGCCAGCGGTAACCACCATCACCGACTCGGTCGACACCACCACCGTTACCCTGACCGCGAACCCGTCGGT
>NZ_JAUTYR010000086.1:0-830 GCF_041946035.1 Pseudomonas sp. AMR01 | reverse complement strand
TTGGAGGACCGAACCCACATCTGTTGAAAAAGATCGGGATGAGCTGTGCCTAGGGGTGAAAGGCCAATCAAACTCGGAGATAGCTGGTTCTCTGCGAAATCTATTTAGGTAGAGCGTCGACCGAATACCCTCGGGGGTAGAGCACTGGATGGGTAATGGGGCCCCACAGGCTTACTGATCCTAACCAAACTCCGAATACCGAGGAGTACTAGTCGGCAGACACACGGCGAATGCTAACGTCCGTCGTGGAGAGGGAAACAACCCTAACCTACAGCTAAGGCCCCTAATTCATGGCTAAGTGGGAAAGCAGGTGAGACGACCAAAACAACCAGGAGGTTGGCTTAGAAGCAGCCATCCTTTAAAGATAGCGTAACAGCTCACTGGTCTAAATAAGTTGTCTTGCGGCGAAGATGTAACGGGGCTCAAGCCATGAGCCGAAGCTTAGGATGCATTTATTGCATGGTAGCAGAGCGTAGTGTGACATAGTTCCATGTGTCCTTATCGTCCTTCGGGACGTATTGGACACGCGGAGCTTTCTGTGAAGCCGGCGCGCGAGCGATCCGGTGGAGAGATCACTAGTGAGAATGATGACATGAGTAGCGACAAAGAGTGTGAGAGACACTCTCGCCGAAAGTCCAAGGGTTCCTGCTTAAAGCTAATCTGAGCAGGGTAAGCCGACCCCTAAGGCGAGGCCGAAAGGCGTAGTCGATGGACAACAGGTGAATATTCCTGTACTACCCCTTGTTGGTCCCGAGGGACGGAGGAGGCTAGGTTAGCCGAAAGATGGTTATCGGTTCAAGAACGTAAGGTGTCCCTGCCCTTTTTTCAGG
>NZ_JAUTYR010000085.1:0-1602 GCF_041946035.1 Pseudomonas sp. AMR01 | reverse complement strand
AGCTCTTAAAAAACGGCGCGGCAGTCCGGTCACCAGGCGGGGACGAAAGCAGATGCAGCAAGGACGGGGTGTGTCTCTGGAGCGCGTGAGAGGGAGCTGCCGCAAGCAGTCTCGATAGTCCGGAGCAAGGCGAGCTTATCCAGTGTAACTACGTCATTTTTAACGTAGCCAAGCAGGAGGGCTCTCCTATCTTGACGCGCAGCGGAAAGATAGGAGAGCCCGGCTGACTGGGGAGCTTTGCGACTTCCTTTTCGCGGCCCTTGGGCCGTGGTCTTTTGCTCTGGTCTTCATCGAGAGAGAGGATCGGTGCGAGGGGGTTAAGGCCGATCCCGAAGGGTTGCCCATAGGCCGTGTGTTTGGCCTGTGGACAATAGGTCTTATCCCCGGAGCTGTTTGTTTTCTGCCGTTCGCAGTGCCCGCAGGATCTCCCCGGCCTGTTCCTGGGTGAGGACAACCGCCGACCCGCCATCCCTGATCGCCTGCAACTGTGCCGCCAGTTCTTCCAGGTGTTCCCGATTAATCGTCACAGTGACACTAATGCCCTGCTGTTTGGCACGGTAGGCGGCCTGACGTTCTGCCCCGCTCTTGGCTCCCCCGGATTTTGGCCTACCCCTACCACGCTTCTCCCCAAACAGATCCGTGGTGCTCTTGTCAGTTTGATCCCTCATGGCCTATTTCATGTCACTGGAACGGTAATTTATTATCCGTCACAGTGACAATATATTCAAGTGGACTGGACACCAAACGGGGAGCGGTTCAGACTATTTATGTATTAAGCCAGCCTACCCCGTATTACATCGCTGCGCGATTTCACACGGGGGCTGTTGAGGGGCGCCGCCCCTTCAAACCCCGCGCAGCCAGAGGCCGCTTGGAGAGACAGAGCCATGACAAAACGCAGTACCACGGCCAGCCTACGGCTCGACCCGGAGACGCTGGCCAAGTGGCGCAAGGCGGCCGACGGCGAGGGGTTGACCCTCTCCGACTGGCTGCGGGCCAAGGTGGATGCCGATCAGCAAACCCACATCGCCCCCGCCCGGCCACGGCGGGAGAGAGACCCCCGCCATCTGGCCGATCCGGCCCTGATGCGGCAACTGGCGGCGTTGGGGTCGAATCTGAACCAGATCGCCAGGGCGGTGAACGAGTGCCGCCTGGTGGGGAGCCCGGTTTACCTGGTGGAGCTGCTGGCGTTGCTACGCAGCATCGAGGAGGCCGCGGGCACCTTGTTGCCGCAGCTCCCGCCACCGCCGAAGCGGGAGGGTGACGGGCATGATGATTAAGTTCTTGGCACATGGCACCGGCAAGGCCGGCAGTGCGGCGGCCTATGTGCTGGACAAGCACGACCACAAGGGCGAGGAACGAGCCGGGGTGGAGGTGCTGCGCGGCGATCCGCAGCAGTTCGCCGCCGTGGCCGACTCCCTGGACTTCCAGCAGCGGTACACCAGTGCCGTGATCTCCTGGTCGGTGGAAGAGGCGCCCAGTGCCGCCGAGATCGGCGCCGTGCTGGACGACTTCGAGACGCTGGCCTTTGCCGGACTGGAGCGGCAGGACGTGCACCTGACCGCCGTGCAGCACCTGGAAGAGGGAGGCGGGGCGCACGTTCAC